>CAZAGH010000001.1:0-48766 GCA_964484755.1 uncultured Melioribacter sp.
ATATAATCCCGGACAGCTTTCACGGTCTGGTAATTGATACTCTTGCCGTCTGCCACGCGATTACGGATATCTGTCGAGGAGATCTCGAGCAGTGGAGCTTGTATCCACACTGGGGTGCGTCCGTTAACGGTGAGTTGTTCCGTCATGCGTTGTTCTTGTTCTGGGGTCAGAAGAAACGGGCGCCGCACGATGCAGAGCTGGGCGATGCGACAGATGTCTTGCCAGTCTTTCCAACGTACGAATTCAATTGCCTGATCGCTACCAATAAGCAGATGCAACGACGCGTTGGGAAACTGCTGTGATAGTGCACGTAGCGTGTCTACTGTGTAGGAAATTCCCTCGCGGTCTACTTCTACGGTGCTAACATGAAATCTCGGGTGTTGTTCGGTAGCCAGTGAGACCATTGCAACGCGGTCTGCCGGTGACGCCAGCCCCGTATCACCGACTTTAAATGGAGATTGAAACGCGGGGACAAAGTAGCACGCATCGAGTGATAACTGATCAACGAACCGGTCGGCAATGATGAGATGCGCAATATGGATCGGGTTAAATGACCCGCCGATGATTCCGATGCGCTGATACGAGATCGACATGACTGAGCTTGGATTTAGAGGAAGAGTAGCAGCGAAACTGCCATTACTGCCATTCCCGCAACGAGACCGTAGATGCTGAGGTGATGTTCGCCGTATTCGCGCGCCGCTGGAAGTAGTTCGTCGATGGAGATGAACACCATGATGCCGGCCACGAGTCCGAATACAACACCCATCACAACTGGGCTCATAAAGGGTAGCAGAACGAGATAACCAATAATAGCGCCAACTGGTTCAGCTAGTCCCGAAAGAAATGAATACAGGAATGCTTTCTTGCGGTCCTGCGTTGCATAGTACACAGGAACGCTAACGGCGATACCCTCTGGGATGTTGTGTATGGCTATGGCAATAGCTATCGCCAGACCAAGGCTCGGGTTATCAAGCGCACTGACAAACGTTGCCAGTCCTTCTGGAAAGTTGTGTATCCCGATGGCCAGCGCCGTCATGAGGCCAACGCGCAACAGACGGTGACGTTTCTTGTATTCTTCCTGCCTGGCCTCATCGTCGAGGGCCTCGACGCTCATGTTCTCGTGTGGGTTCTCATGACTTGGCACGAGCTTATCGATGATGGCTATAAGCGCAATACCAGCAAAGAATGAGAGCACAGCATACCAACGTCCACCCTGCGAGCCGTACACCTCGGAGAGCGCATGCGTACTCTTTGCTAGGATCTCAACAAACGAAACATAGATCATCACACCGGCTGAGAAGCCGAGTGAAATCGACAAAAACTTCGTTGACGTTTTCTTTGCAAAGAAGGCCATCGCCGACCCAACGCCAGTGGCAAGACCTGCCAGGAGCGTCAGGGCAAAGGCGTACCCCAATGCATGCACATCCATTAGACGTGATTCTTGACCAGTGTCGAAGCCGTTGCACGACGTCCATGGACGACGTTGAGTGAAACAAAGGAGCGGCTATGCTTAACGCGCGCTTCAAACTCTTCACGGAACTTCTCAATGAAGCCCTTTACAGGCCACGCAGCTGCATCTCCGAGAGCGCAGATCGTGTTGCCTTCGATGTTAGAAGCAACGCTGTAGAGTAGATCGATATCAGAGCTCGTTGCATCGCCATGATCGAGACGATGCAGAACCTTCTCCATCCATCCACAACCTTCACGGCATGGAGTACACTGCCCGCATGATTCGTGATGGTAGAACCGAGCGATGCGAAGCGTTACGGCAACGATGTCCGTGTCTTCGTCCATCACCATGATGCCGGCTGTACCGATGTGTGTACCGATCTTCTTGAGATACTCTTCGTCCATGCAGATACCTTCGATCTCATCGCCACGGAGCGGCGGCATCGACGAACCACCCGGGATTACGGCCTTTACCTTCTTGTTACCAGGTACGCCACCACAGATATCATAAATGATGTCTGTGAGCTTGACGCCGGTTGGTAATTCGTACACGCCTGGTTTGTTAACGTGACCGCTGACGCCGTAGAGAAGCGTGCCAGTGTGACCTGGTGCTCCGATGACAGAATATGCATCGGCGCCCATAGTCATGATTGCAGGAACGGTTGCCAGCGTCTCAACATTGTTGATCGTTGTCGGCATTCCCCAGAGCCCCTTGTTGGCCGGGAATGGTGGCTTGTAACGTGGATATGCGCGCTCGCCCTCGAGCGAGTTCATAAGCGATGTCTCTTCGCCGCAGATATAGGCACCAGCACCCTTATGGACAACGATATCGATCGTGTAGTCACCACCAAAGGTCTTCTTCATTGCATCGCCGATGAGCCCCTTAGCATAGGCTTCATCAACAGCATCCTGCATCAGATCAACCCACTTGTGGTATTCGCCGCGAATGTAGATAAAGGCCGTCTTGATGCCCATGGCGTAGCCGGCTATCATAATTCCTTCAATCAATCCATGGGGATTGTATTCGAAGATCTGACGATCCTTGAATGAACCTGGCTCGGACTCATCACCATTGATGGCAAGGTACTTTGGCTTCTCATTGCCCTTTGGCATGAACGACCACTTTAGTCCTGTCGGAAAACAAGCGCCACCACGTCCACGGAGACCCGATTTCTTTACCTCGTCGATTACGCCGTCTGGCGTCATCGTCAGAGCTTTTCGGTATGCCCCATAGCCACCATTGGCCATGTAAACATCAGCCTTGTGAAGGTCTTTGATCTGTGGGAGTACAAGATGTGGTGCCGAATACATGAAGTGTCCTTCGTGATAGACGTTCGTTACAACTGACAAATATAACTGCGAAACGTTAGTCGCAGGATTCAATTACCACTGCAAGCCCTTGACCTACACCAATGCAGAGTGCAGCTGCGCCGTAGCGCAAACCGCGCCTGCGCATCTCTCGGGCTAGATGTCCAAGAATGCGCCCACCGCTCATCCCAAGAGGGTGTCCGATAGCTATCGCACCACCGTTAACATTCACACGCTCTGTGTCCAGACGCAGTTCGCGGATGCAGGCCAAGCTTTGAGCTGCAAATGCTTCATTGATCTCGACAAGTTCCAGGTCTTGGACGCCAATCCCTGCGCGTTGGCAGGCAAGCTGGATCGCACCAACCGGGCCAATGCCCATGATGCGTGGGTCTACTCCAACAGCGCCGCTACTGATAATCTTTGCGAGCACATGTGTACGAAGCTCGGGCTGCTGATGAAGCATCTGATCGCTCGCCAGCAGCATTGCAGAGGCACCATCGTTGAGCGATGACGAATTGCCGGCGGTCACTGAGCCACCTTTACGGAAAGCGGGCTTGAGAGTTGACATGCTCTCGAGCGACGCATCACCGCGCGGTTGCTCGTCTTGAGCAACAATCGTGGGGTCGCCCTTACGATTCGGGATGACATACGGCACAATCTCTTCTGCCAATACGCCTTTAGAGCGTGCAGCAGAGGCACGCACATGTGACTGAAGTGCAAATGCATCTTGATCTTCTCTGGAGATCCCCCATCGCTCGGCGATGTTCTCTGCCGTCTCTCCCATCGACTCCAGAGGAAACATACCTTCCATTGCTGGATTGGGATATCTCCATCCGAGAGCCGTGTCATAGACCGTCAGGTTGCCAAATGTTGCCTTTCCAGAGACATTCTTTGGCATGCTGTAAGGGGCACGCGACATGCTTTCAACGCCCCCGGCTATGATGAGATTGGCTTCGTTTGATCGGATGGCCCTCATGCCCTGAATGACTGCCTCGAGGGACGAGGCACAAAGTCTGTTAACAGTTACGGCCGGCACGGTCTGCGGCAATCCGCCAAGCAACGAGGCCATGCGAGCAATGTTGCGGTTGTCTTCACCGGCTTGATTGGCGCAACCGAGGATTACGTCATCAACCAATGATGGGTCTATCTCCGTACGCTCGACGAGAGCTCGAAGTACAGTTCCAGCCATGTCATCGGGCCGCACACCGGAGAGTGCGCCGCCATACTTGCCAACGGCTGTTCGTATTGGTTCAAGAATATATGCCATGGGTCTACCGTAGTTTCGGGTTAGAGAGCAGCTAGGTTTTTATTGAGCTTCTCGAGTGCATCGGTCCAGTCGCGTAGTTTTTGACGCTCGAGTTCGACAACTTCGGGCTTTGCGTTTTGAACAAACGACGCGTTGCTTAGCTTCTTCTCGACGCCGGTGATCGCCCCCTGCAAGCGC
Source organism: uncultured Melioribacter sp. (assembly GCA_964484755.1). GTDB lineage: Bacteria > Bacteroidota > Ignavibacteria > Kapaibacteriales > Kapaibacteriaceae > UBA10438. Next base: position 4,202 of record CAZAGH010000001.1, read on the forward strand.
GTAATTTCCTTCTGCATGCGCATGCGTTCCTTCTCAAGGTCTACCTTACCGGCAACAACCATAAAGATCTCGTTACCACGAACGACGTCAGCAACTGAACCCGCAGGCTTATCGGCGTCTGATGAAATCACAAGTGATGCACATCGTGCAAGCGAGGTGATGATGGCGCTATGTTCTGTAAAGAATGCAACGTTTTCGGGCTCAACCCGCATGACGACGTCCAGGCGCTCACTCGGAGGAATGCCCATCTCAGCACGTTGACGTCGCATAGCTTCTACGACGAGCTGCAGGGTCTCAAATCGTTGCTCAGTAAGGGGCTCTACATGCGCTGCATCCGACGTTGGAGCGGGTTCTGTGGAGATCGACCTTTCCTGAGCATACCCATACAATCCGTGCCAGAGTTCTTCCGTGATGAATGGCATGACTGGATGCAGGAGTTTTAGAGTGCCGTCGATGATCGTAAATGCGTTCTTAAGCACAGCACGCTTATCGGAATCTGTCAGCGCGTTTGCTGTTTGCACCTTGACGATCTCGACATACCAGTCGCAGAAGTCACGCCAGATGAAGTCATAGAGTGTCTTGCCGTACTCGGTGATGCGATAGTTGTCAAGGTGTTGTCGAGCTGTTTCAACTGTTGTTGCATACCTCGAACGGATCCACCTGTCGGCTGTGGTGAGCTGGTATGCTTCATTTGCGACAACGGCCGCGTCGATCTCCTGCTCCTTCATCTGTAGGAATCGGCAGGCGTTCCAAACCTTGTTGGCAAAATTGCGACCGAGCTCCATTGATGGAATGTCCTGGGTCTTATCGTCGATGTCAAGTCTGACGTCAGATCCCAATGGAGCCAAGTAGATCATCGTAAATCGAATGGCATCCGAACCGTATCGATCAATGATATTGAGCGGATCTGGCGAGTTACCGAGCGATTTTGAAAGCTTACGTCCCTTGGCATCACGAATGATCGATGTGAAATAGACATCTTTGAATGGAACCGTTCCGCGGAACTTGACGGTCGCCATGATCATCCTGGCAACCCAGAAAAAGATGATATCTGGCCCAGTGACAAGAAGATTCGACGGCAGGTAGTAGTCGAGCTGCTTGGTGGTAAGATCGTCATGATTTGCGAACGGACCGCGCCATCCCATTGTGGTCATCGGCCACAGCCACGATGAGAACCATGTATCAAGTACGTCCGGATCTTGCTGCAACTCAATTGTCGAATCTACGCCGAGTTTCGTCCGTGCCTCATCGATGTTACGCGCGGCTACATGACGTCCGTCGGGCGTATAGTAAACAGGTATACGGTGACCCCACCAGAGCTGACGTGAGATACACCAGTCGCGGATGTTGGTCATCCAGTGCTCATAGGTACGAACCCAATGCTCTGGATAGAACTTGATATCACCCTTAAGAACCACGTCGAGCGCGGGCTTTGCAAGGGGCTCCATTTTAACGAACCACTGATCACTCAGGTATGGTTCTACTGCTTCCCCACCGCGCTCGCTAAAGCCAACATTGTGCGTGTAATCTTCTTTCTTTTCAAGCAGTTCGGCTGCTTCAAGTGCAGCGACAACCTTGCGACGTGCGACGAATCTGTCGAGCCCCTTAAACTCACCTGAGAGATCGTTCAGCGTGGCATCGGCGTTGATGCACGATGGCATCTGAAGCCCGTGGCGCAATCCAATCTCAAAGTCGTTCGGGTCGTGAGCAGGCGTGATCTTGACGCATCCGGTACCAAATGTCGGATCGGCATAATCATCTGCAATGATCGGTACTTCCTGTCCTGAGATCGGAACGATCACCTTGGATCCAATCAGATGCTTGTAACGCTCATCATTGGGGTTAACGGCCACTGCAACGTCAGCGAAGATGGTCTCTGGACGCACGGTGGCAACCAGCAGGCATCCTGAGCCGTCGACCAGGTTGTAGCGCAGCGTGTAAATGTGCTCTTTGACTTCCTTAAAAATCACCTCTTCATCGCTGAGAGCGCTTTGTGCGACTGGCGACCAGTTGATGATGCGTTTGCCCCTGTAGATCAGGCCTTCATCGTAGAGTTGGATGAACACATCGCGGACTGCCTCGCTAGCGCTTTCATCCATGGTAAACAGGGTGCGGCTCCAATCGGCCGATACACCCAGGGTGCGCAGCTGCTGCAGGATTATGCCCCCATAGCGCTCCTTCCATTCCCAGACTTTGCCGACGAAGGCGTCGCGCCCGAGATCATACCGAGATTTACCATCCTTCTTAAGTTCTTGCTCTACCTTGCTTTGCGTGGCTATGCCGGCATGATCAATGCCCGGGAACCAACACGATTCAAGGCCGTTCTGCCTGGCCCAACGTACGTAGATATCCTGGATGGTATTGTTCAGGATGTGTCCAAAGTGGAGAATGCCCGTCACATTGGGAGGGGGCATCAGGATCGAATATGGGCTCTTTTCTGAAGGACGCGAGGCGTAGATGCCTGCAGATTGCCACAGTTGATACCAATGTGCCTCGACTGAGGCCGGCGAATAGGCTTTTTCTAATGCAGTTGACATTGTGCAAAGATAACTGACCACAAGCTCTTAATGTTCGTACGTTCACGATTCGTGTGATGACTCTTGTTGAAATACCAGTTATATTTGACGGACTTGTATCGCAACTACTGAAGAGGAGTATCCCATGACGAAGAATTTCAAGGCATTTATGCCTGTTGCTCTTCTGGGTGTAGCGCTCGTGTTGGCATCATGCACTTGCAAGATCAAAGAAGAGCAAATGAGCCAGATTCGCCAGCTACGCACAGAAGACAAGCAGACGGCTTCTGATATTCAAAAGGCTGAAGCCGAGAAGGCGCGCGTCGAGAAGGAACTGGCATCGCGTCAGGGCGATGTACGCCAGTGCAATCAGCGCCTCTCATTTGTTCAGCTAAAGAAGTCACAATGGCCAAACGTATTCCAAGATTGGGATCCGAATGCGCCGGAGGCTGCACCCGCTGAACCTGCAACTACGCAGCCAAAGAAGAAGTAATTATTGCCACCAGGAGAACACCAATGAAAACATTGCTTGCACTCGCACTGTTCTGTGGCATGATGCTTCCAGCTCTTGCACAGGACGTCCCCCCGCCGCCGGTTACCAAAGCTGACGAACTGCTGACATGTGACGAGGCCGAAGCCCGCATCAAGCAGATGAAGGGCGATTTAGACGAATCAAAGAAAAAGCTCGACGGAGTTAAGTCGTCTGTAGCCAAGGCCGAAACAGATTTGGCCAACTCTGTTGCAGCACTCAAGAAATGCAACGACGAAATCTATGCGCTTGTTGGAGCGACGGAAGCCGATGTCAATGCGTATCGTCAGCGCGTCGGTCAACTTGAAGGCAAGGTTCGTGAAATGCAGCGTCTTAGTGATGACGCACTCGCAGACCGCCAGGATGATGTCAAGGGGCTGCGCAGCACGCTCAATGAGCTCGCTCGCATGCAATTGGCCATGATTCCGGAGTTCTACGAGCGTCTGACGAATCTCAATCGTGACATCAAGGGTCTCTACCGCGAAAAGCGGATCAAGGGATACACTGTTGGCACGTGGGCAGAAAACCGCGACTGTCTCTGGAATATTGCTGGACGTACAGAGATCTATGCCGACCCATTCCAGTGGCCAAAGATCTGGCAGGCAAACACAGACAAGATTAAGAATCCAGACATCATCCAACCAGGATGGGTTCTTTCTGTGCCCCCTGCCGGACCAAAGACATCGGAAGAAATGAAGGCTGAGCGTAAGTATTACCGTAACAAGCGTGCAGCGCAAGAGTCAACTGAAGCCGGTGCGACAAACTCAGGCACCACGAAGTAAGTGCTCTCGATCATACTCGGATATTCAATCGGGCTAACCTGTACAAGGTTGGCCCGTTGTATTTTACCCCATCAAGAATCTACACCAGCGTGAGTGTGCATGCACATAATTGAGAAGAAGGTTAAGCTTGCCGACATTGATCTTTATGAACTACTCGGCCCCTATGAGACACATCTACAGCTCATCGAAAACAAATTCGATTCATCGATAACAGTCCGAGGTGATCAGGTTATCCTACGCGGTGAAACAGCCGAGGTACGAAAGATCGAGCAGATCTTTCTCGAGTTGATTCATACGATAAAGCGTACTGGTCGATTGCAGCTCTCCGATGTTGCAATGATCGTTGATTTGGTTGATGGAGGTCGTGGAGCGGGCGCACCGCCAAGCTCGATGTCATCGGAAGAACTCGACTCGGTGATTCTTTGGGGTAAGCGTGAGATGATTCGTGCACGCACCCCGCGTCAGCTGGAGTATTACAAGAAGGTTCGTGAAAACGATCTTGTGTTTTGTATAGGTCCCGCCGGTACTGGTAAAACATACCTTGCCGTCGCGATGGCTGTTGCTGCCCTGCGTGCAAACGAGGTAACACGCATTATTCTATCGCGTCCGGCGGTCGAAGCCGGTGAGTCGCTTGGATTCCTTCCTGGCGACATCTCAGAAAAAGTCGATCCTTACCTGCGTCCCCTTCTTGATGCACTCAGCGACATGGTCACACCTGACAAGCTCAAAAGCATGTTGGAGAAGCGAATCGTTGAAATCGTGCCACTTGCCTACATGCGGGGTCGAACGTTGAATACGTCATTCATCATCCTTGATGAGGCGCAGAATGCTACCAAGACGCAGATGAAGATGTTTCTTACTCGTTTGGGCCGTAATTCGAAGGCCATTGTTACGGGTGATTCGACACAGGTTGACCTACCGAAGAAATATGATTCTGGTCTTCTAGATGTGTTCAGGTTGTTTCAGGGAATACGAGGCATCGAGTTTGTCGAGTTCGAAAAATCCGATGTTGTGCGTCACCGACTTGTTGCCGAGATCGTCGAAGCCTATGAACGCGATGCTCAGCGCTCGTCCACTCACGAATCACAAGCCAGTGCATGACAGAACTCTTTGAAATAGGGTTTCTTTCGATCACGTGGGCCGACATCATTGATGTGGTCCTGATATCCGTATTGTTCTTTGTCCTTTACAGGACCCTACGCGATACGCTTGCTTTACAGGTTCTCTTCATTCTTGGTGTTTTGCTCCTGTTAAGCTTTATCACCGATGCCCTTGGCATGAAGACCAGTAACTGGATTCTGCGACGTATTGGTGATGTGGGTTTGATTGCATTCGTTGTGCTGTTTCAACCCGAGCTTCGTCGAATCGTGCTTATGCTCACACAGACGCCAATCTTTCGCATGTTCATGCGATCCAATACATCCGAGGTGATACAGCCAGTGATTGAGGCTGTTATGGAGCTAACAACAAAGCATGTCGGAGCATTGATCGTGTTTTCCAAGGCCGACCATGTGAAGGTTACTGTTGATACCGGTGTTGAACTCAACGCAGATGTTTCATCGGAGCTTCTGCTGTCGATCTTCAATACCCGCTCCCCGCTCCATGATGGCGCGGTTGTTCTTGACGGACAGCGCGTTGTTGCTGCCAGGTGCGTACTTCCATTGAGTGGCACGCAGAAACTCGGCGGTCGTACGTTGGGTACAAGGCACAGAGCAGGACTTGGTCTGTCGGAGCAGGCCGACGCGTTGGTGTTGATAGTTTCTGAGGAGCGAGGTACTGTGAGTTTAGCCTATAGTGGCGAAATTGAGCTTGATATTCCTCTGAACATTTTGGCTGATACGCTGCAACGCAGATTGGCCATGGTAGCTCAAGCATAACTCGACGTATGTCATCACGCCCAGCCCGACAGTTTTCATCATTTGAACTTCAGCGTCAGCAACTCGTTGCTCTACTCTCATCAAGGGGCATTCAAGATGCTAATGTCCTGAATGCAATGAGTGTCATTCCGCGCGAGGTATTCATACCACCGGCACTCTATACACGAGCATATGAAGATTCAGCTCTGCCGATCGACAATAGGCAGACCATTTCGCAACCGTACACAGTTGCACTGATGACGCAGTTGCTGCAGGTTCAGAGAGGGCAGAAAATCCTAGAAATCGGGACTGGCAGTGGTTATCAGGCGGCTGTCATTGCCCAGCTAGGTGCTCACGTTGTTTCTATTGAGCGTCATGCAATCCTCTCGCAAAAGGCACGAACAGTCCTGCAACAGCTTGGATACAACGTTGTCTGCCGCATAGGCGACGGCACGATCGGCTATCGCGAGGGTGGACCATACGATGGAATCATCATCACCGCCGGAGCTCCCGATGTACCCGAGCCCCTTGCTAGACAGCTGGCGATAGGTGGGCGTATGATCGTTCCTATTGGAACGCTGGAAGAGCAGCGTCTCTACTCGGTCGTTCGCACAGGTGAAGAATCATGGAAAGCCGAAGATGTAGGTCCGGCAAAGTTCGTTCCATTGATCGGTAGATCTGGTTGGAATGAGTAGCAATGATAACGTGCTACGCCGTTTGATCGTGATCGCCGGCGCGACAGCGTCGGGCAAGTCTGACGTTGCGATGCAGATTGCCACAGAGTCTGCGATTGAGATCGTCTGCGCTGACGCTCGCACGATCTTTCGTGGGCTGGACATAGGAACCGCAAAGCCGTCACTGGAAGACCAGAGCCTTGTGAAGCATCATTGCCTTGACATCGCCGACCCGAATGAAACGTTCAACGCCAGCGCCTTTGCAACGGCAGCAAGGGCTGCTATAGAAACAATCCCTCGCGACGTGCTACCCCTTGTTGTAGGGGGCTCGGGGTTCTATATCAAAGCACTCATCGATGGGTTCTCAGAAGGTGTTGAAGATGTTACTCCAGAGATTCGGGCTCAGGTGACCAAGGAGTTTGAAGAGCTTGGTAAAGATGTAATGTATGAGCTACTGGCAAGTGTGGACGCCCAAGCAGCGGCATTGTACAGTGACCGTAATCCACGTCGAGTTCAGCGTGCCTTGGAGTACTACCGGTCTACGGGCAATGCGCTCTCATCAACCTGGGGTAGACAACGAAATGCAGCGCCATTTGATGTTTGCTTTGTTGCTTTGCATCGAGAACGTGATGAGCTTCGCAGACGTATCGAAGAGCGCTGCGCATTGATGTGGCAATCGGGTTTACTTCATGAAGTTGAGCAGTTGTTGGATTCTGGACTCGATGAGCATGTACAATCGCTACAAACGGTTGGCTACAAGCAGGCTATCGATATACTTCGTGGTCGCACGTCAGTTGAGCATGCAAAACAGGAGATGATCAGTGCAACATGGCAGTATGCAAAGCGTCAGCTAACATGGTTACGCAAAGAAGCTCGCTACCATTGGATTGCTGGCAGCACGAATGAATGTGTTAGAGATATATTGCGCCTGTTCAAACATGGGGAGAGTCACGGTCGTGGTTAGGTTCATTGTCGCAATTATTGGTGCTGCGCTCTGTACGCTGCAAGTTTTTGCAACGTCCCCGCGTGCCATTGACTCTGTCGGTGCGATCATGGACCTCCGTCAGAAATTGGACAAGCTATACACGGCAGCCCCCTATCGAAGCGGTCTTGTAAGCGCTAAAGTGATCTCCCTTCGCACCGGTGAAACGCTGTATGAGCGAAATGCCGATAAGCCCCTTACTCCTGCGTCGACAACGAAGCTATTTTCTACAGCAACACTCTACGCTTTACGTGGAGCAGGAGCTGAACTCGTAACTGATGTTCGTATTGACGGCACAATCGACGCCTCAGGTGTGCTAAGGGGCGACCTCTACCTTGTGGGATGTGGGGACGCTCTTCTCTCAGTTTCAGATATTGATGCTCTCGCGGATAATCTGCAACGCATGGGCATCAAACGGATCACGGGCACCATCTACGGAGATGGCCATCTCTTTGACGGAATTGTCAACAGAGCTCGATATTCCGGAGACAATGAAGACGTCGAGCCTCTTCCTCCTATTACTGCGCTTACACTGCAACGTGGTGGCTTATCGATCATTGTCAGTGCCAGCCGCAACGGCTCTGTCATGATAAACCCGCTGCCTGCCAGTGATGGACTTGAGATTGTCAACGCCGTTCAGGTTGCTTCTGCTCGAGCTCGATCAGGAGTACGCTCTCCATCAACTCGTAGGAAGGGCGCTGTCCGAGGGCAAAGAACCACGCCAAAGACTCGTAAGCGCGGTCGTGCGGATCTCTGGCCTATGTACGATAGTCTTTCGCTTGGGATGGGAGATGCACCGCGGATACGCAGAAGAGATGGATCACGCCGAGTTACGCGTTCTGTTGCACGAGTATCGGCATCGTCATCACTGTTGCCCAATGGGGTTCAGCGTATTGTGGTCTCAGGTAGGATATCGCCGGGTACGAGTACCACTGTCTACACTACGTTGATTCGACCAGCCGCGGCAACGGCAGGTGTGCTTCGTCAGCGACTGCGAACACGTGGAATCACTGTCGATGGTGGAGTTGGCGAACGTCAACACCCAGCAACGAGCTCTTCTGTGACGAGTGTGCGGCGTCCGCTCGTGGAGCTGGCATCAATCGTGAACAAGAAGAGTGACAACTACCTTGCAGAGCATGTATTCAAGATGTGTGGTGCTGCTGCCGGTGCAAGACCATCTTCCGCAGCTGCTTCGACCCAATGTGTTACGCGTGCACTCGATTCCTTAGGTGTTCCAAGACTGGGTTGTGTATTCAACGATGGTAGCGGACTCTCACGCCGTAATCTCACGTCGGCAGCAACGCAAGTTGCACTTTTACAACGGATAGCCTCGCAACCTTGGGCACAGGAGTACCGGTCTACACTTGCTGTTGCCGGAAATGATGGTACGATTCGTAAGCGTCTTGTCGGGACGTATGCTGCCAACAACGTGAATGCGAAGACCGGCACGCTTCGTAATGTTAGTGCGCTATCGGGGTACGTGACCACCAGAGATGGTGAGCCCCTTGCCTTTGCTTTTATCAGCAATGGGAATTCGGTTTCGACATTTAAGTACACTGAGGACATGGCCGCGTTGCTGCTTGCCTCGTTCTCTCGAACCGTTGCAGCGTCTACACTTCACCAGACCAATGTTAACGAGGTTACGCGTCCGTAGGACTTCTCATGGTACCTACGATTTGTCGTGCTGCTGAGATCAATTCATGGGCCATGAGTGAGCGTCGTCCCTCATGCTTCGACAGATGGTCTCCAGCGGAAGCATGAACGAAGGCACCCAAGCGTGCCGCATCAAATGCCGAACAGCCTTGAGCAACAAAGGCCGCCATGATACCAGTGAGGACATCTCCTGAGCCCGCCGTAGACATAGCAGGGCTGCCTGCGCGTAGATACGTTGTTGATGTTCCGTCAGTTGTGATCGACGGCACGTGTTTGACATGGACGATGAAGTCCCTGTCCCGAGCAAGAGCTTCTGCCCTCTCGACATAGTCGTTCTCGAGTTGTTCACGAGGCACACCCAGAATTCTTGAAAACTCCCCCATGTGTGGCGTGAGTATCGTGTTGTGTCGCTCCTGAAGAAGGGGCAAACAGCGCAATCCATCAGCATCGATGATAAGAGGGATGCATGGGTCAAGACGATTAACACATTCAGCTATGAGCTGAATGGTTCTCATGTTCCCGCCGAGTCCCGGTCCAATGGCCAAAGCGGTTGCACGTGCTAGGATTGCATCAAGCGTTCCAGGTTCCTCGTCGCTCAACGTGCCGTCTGCATGGCTTCCTATCTCATGTGTGATGATCTCGCGGGGCGTCAGCGGATGAATCGCCGGAGCAACAAGATCTACAATGCCTGCTCCAAGAGCCAGTGCTGCATGGGCTGCTAAAGAGGGTGCACCACGCATACTTGTTGTGCCTCCGATAACAACGACACGTCCATAGTCGAACTTAGAACTTCGCGGTTCACGACTTGGTAACAGTACAGGAACGTCTGCGAGCTCGAGAACGCTGGCACTGCATGTTGTCCGGAGAAGTTCTTCCGGAACACCGAACGAAACAACATGGACTTGACCGCAGCATGCTGTTCCTTTGGAACGTATCATCCCAACTTTTTCACGTTCGAAGGTGATTGTATGATCGGCATGAACGAAGACATCGTCCGTAGTTCCATTGCGCGCATCAAGTCCTGACGGGACGTCAATCGAGACTATAGGCCTGCCCAGTTGATTGATGAATGCGATCATGCCCTTTGCTGGTTCGCGCAGAGGAAGACGCGCTCCAACACCTAACACCGCATCAATAACAAGATCTGCATCCCAAGTAGAAATTGTGCCTACCTCGGACGTTGCAACATTGGCGGGTAACAGGAGATAGTTGTGCTTTGCAGACAAACTCAGTGCATCCTTTGAGCCGCCCCACACAACCTGTACAGAAAAGGCGCTCGATAGCATACGGGCTAGGCAGAAGCCGTCGCCTCCATTGTTTCCGTTGCCACACACGACGATGATTGATCGACATGTAGGAACATAGCGATCAATGATGTCACACAGCTTGGTGTATGCTGCTCTGGCCGCCATCTCCATGAGATCTGTTTCCGATAGCGCATGATGTCGAACCATTTCAAGGTCCAACGCTGTTACATCTTCCGGGGTTAGCAATACGTCCATGCGCAAGTATAGACGTATTGACCGGTTTCTGTTGCAGGTTTCGTGGTCAATCGTCCTGGCCACTGATTGTCTTGGATTGGGATAGGACGGCAATTCTTGACCTTGGTTAAGCCAAAGATTTGATTGGAAACCTCATTTTTGCATCGGCAGCCCAAAGTAGGGACGACTCAGTGGTATGTTTGAACCACATAATCTAGGGGAATCAATCGACGTGAAATACGTAGTAATCACACTCCTGATGACAGCCTTCGCTGCGCCGATGGTGGCCCAGCCTACTGATACAAGATCATCACTCATTCGGCACGGGCATTTCGAATCTCCCAATTCACGTAGGGCCAGTGTTACAATGCTTGAGGATAAACTCGAGCCATTTTACCATGGTGTCGCAAGTGGTGATCCTACTGCCGATGCTGTCATCATCTGGACGCGTGTAACTCCTCGTGATGCCGATACCTCAATCAGCGTCAGATGGGCCGTTGCGCTTGACACGGGTCTCACGCAGGTGGTTGCACAAGGCACAACTAAGGCATCGCTGGCATCCGATTTTACGGTCAAGATTGATGTTGTCGGGCTTCAGTCAAACACGGTATTCTACTATGCCTTTCAGGCTTATAACAGAGTCTCTCTCATCGGAAGGACGCGTACGTTTCCGTCGGCAGGGGGCGAGCATGCACGCTTTGCCATTGTGTCGTGCTCAAACTACCCTGCTGGCTACTTCAATGCCTACGGCGCAATAGCTCGTCGAAATGACATTGATGCTGTGCTTCATCTCGGAGACTATATCTATGAGTACAGCGCTGACTCAACGTCGTACGCGGGATCAACTGGCAAGCAGCTTGGCAGAATGCACTCGCCCAACAATGAAATCGTTTCTCTGGCCGATTATCGCGCTCGATATAGTCAGTATCGGCTAGACCCTGATCTGCGTGCCTTGCACCAGCAGCATCCCGTTGTGCATGTGTACGATGACCATGAATCGGCCAATGATAGTTATACGGACGGTGCTGAAAATCATCAACCGACCGAAGGTGATTGGCAGGTGCGCAAACAACTGTCACGACGAGCGTGCAGCGAATGGATGCCAACACGTGACCAATCAGACGGCCGCATCTACCGCGTCCTGAAGTACGGAGAGCTTGTCGATGTGCTCATGCTCGATACCCGACTAGATGGGCGAGATAAACAGATTGAAGATCTTGGAGAAGACGCATCGGCCGAGGCAAAGATGGCTCTTGCTGATCTGAATCGCAGGTTGATCTCGGATAACCAATTTTCCTGGATATCAACAACCTTACGCTCCAGCCCTGCCACATGGCATCTGCTCGGTAATCAGGTGTTGTTCACACAATTCGACGTCTCGCCCATTGACACAACGTTCATGTTTGGGGCAATTGGTCCGGTCTACTCAGCATTCCTTCGACCGCAGTTACCTGTTCTGCAGAATCTCATCGAATCTGCGTTTTATGGGGATGTTTGGAGTAACTACCCTGCTCAGCGGCGAGCGTTATGTGATGTAATCCGCGCTGATGGTGTAAAGAATCTTCTCATTGCAACAGGTGATTTCCATTGCTCATTTGCAATGGATGTCGAACAGACATGGAAGCAGGATACATCATCGATTGGGGTTGAGTTTGTTACACCGTCGGTTACCTCTCCCAATTTTGACGAAAATCTCGGCACGCAGGCGTTTTTACGACCAATTCTGAGCCCCCTTCTGCAGACGATCGACACAACATTGTACGGACAAAACCAACACCTCCACTGGGCAGATCTTGTCAATCACGGCTATCAGATTCTTGACATTACACCCACGCATGCACAGGCGGATTGGTACTTCATGAAGTCGATCATCACAAAGTCGCTGGAGGAATCTTGGGTAAAGGGCTTTCGGGTGCTAAACAGTACCAACAGGGCTCTTGCTGCAGGTTCACAAGCAACTGGAAAAAGTCGCCAGGATCTGCCTGCCCCGCCGGATCCACCGTCGATAACACTTAGCGTCAGTGCCGAGAAGACAGAACCTGCGCCCGTAACCCTATTGTCGTTCGGACCACTTCCGGTGTCGAGTATGCTCACACTTACGCTCCACGCAAAGGAGCAGGTGCAGGCAACGCTCTATCTTCTCTCTACCAATGCCGAGCGGGTGCTGGAACAGAGCATTACCATTCCGGGCGGTGTCTCAACACTTGCTGTCGACGTTTCGCCGTTTGCACAAGGGCAGTACATGCTGGCCATCACGGCTCAACAAAAGCAGCTGTTCCTACCGATCAGTGTGAAGAAGTAAATCTTGCTGCTCATCATCATGATTCGTAATGTGGCCGCCATGAATACTGTTGTGCGTAGCATCTTTGCCGCTGCTCTTGCTGCATTGCTGTCGGCCTGCGGAGGACTTGACCCGGAGGCTGTGCGTCCGTTTAGCGGCCTGCGCGGTACCATCAGATATGTGGGAGGAGGTCCCGCGTGGCCCACAGACTCGATCTATGACCTGCGCGTTGTGGCATTTGAACAACAGCCAACAGAGCCCAATCAGGTTCTCTTGGCACTGGCAGCCCAAACGGCTGCGTATTCGCCGGTAATGCTGCCCGTGAACGTTGACTCGACATCGTACGTGCTTGAGGTACTGGGAACGCCCCGTACGTTTCAATATGTGGTTGTTGCAATGCAGAGCGGGCCTGACTTCCTCAAGGACTGGATCATGCTTGACGTCTATGCACCGTCTGGTAATCCCGCAGAACCTGGTCGAGTCGTAGTGCCGTCAGGCGGCACGGTGCCCATCGATTTTAAAGTTGATTTCGCAAACCTACCTCCTCAGCCATTTCCATGATCAGAGCGTCCCATGTTATCTGGCTGTTCCTTCTGTGTACGCTGTTTAGCTCGCCGTCACTGTTGAGTCAGAGCATCACGTTTAAAGGCACAGTCGAGGATTCGGCCACCGGTGAGTCCATTGTTGGAGCGACGGTTCGAATTGAACCTGGAAAGAATGGAACGTACACCACGTCAAAGGGTACGTTTCGCCTCTCCTATCCATCCTCGGTACTGCATAGCGGCGTTCTCGTCGTGAGTGCTGTCGGTTACGAGACCTACCGTAGGCCACTAGCCGGGTTTCAACTCGAGGATGATGTTTCGAATCTTGTTGTCCTACTCCAACGCTCTACGCTCGTGCGAGACGAGGTTGTCGTCTCAGCCAACAAGCGGATTCAGGCGGTTCAGGATGTACCGATCAGTGTTTCGATCATGAAATCGCAAGATCTTCAGCAGCGAGGAATCGTTCGTCTGGATGATGCACTGAGATACGTTAGCGGTATTACCGTTGTCAAGGACCAAGTCAACATACGGGGTGCCTCTGGATTTGCTCTTGGAGTTGGATCCCGCACAGCCATTCTCCTTGATGGTTTCTCTCTATTGTCTGGCGACAACGGTGATATCAAGTTTGATGTGCTTCCGGTGATGGATATCGAGCGCGTGGAGATCATCAAGGGGGCTGGATCTGCCCTTTATGGCACTGGTGCTCTGGGCGGCGTGGTTAGCATTCAAACGAAGCGTGCATCGAAAGAGCTTACGGTAGTGGCCAGAAGTTATGGCGGACTCTACACAGGCGCTCCGTATGAGCGATGGAATTATGTCGACAATGGGTTTACCACCCTATCTGGAGCAGACGTTCGGGTGGCGCAGCGTGTTGGCAAGTTTGAGTATTCGATAAGTGGCGGTGTTCGAAATGATCAGTCATTTCGTGCTTACGACGGAGCGTTGCGAGGATTTGGTTTCACGAAGCTTTCCTATGATCTGGATGATTCGCACACGCTTAAGTTGAATCTTTTTCATGCTGAAGATTCGCGGCAAAACTATCTGTATTGGAAAGATCTCAAGAATGCTACGGCTCCCTCTGCAAATCAGATCCTTGACGAGCGCCTGTTAACAAACAAGACAGCGGCCGGACTTGAGCATACGTGGTTGATGGGCGACAACAGTACGTTGATATCACGCTACGGGTTCTTTCGAACGGGTTTCGGCTATGAGTATGCAAACTCTACTGAACCGCCAGTCTATTCTATCGCAAATGCACACAACCTGGACTTGCAGCACAATGCATCAGTGACTGATGATGTGCTGTTAACCAGCGGGATTTCTGCCCGGCTGAACACGGTCCGTAGTCAGGTCTATGGTCAGACCGCGCAGCACATCGTAAGCCTTTTTAGTCAGGCAGAGTATAAGATCGCCCAAGGACCAACCCTTACTCTTGGTGCCCGGCTTGACCGTGAAGAAACACAGGGGCTCGGATCGCACTTGGTACTTTCTCCGAAGGTCGGGCTCTCATGGGCAGTTGATGAAGATCTTGCACTGCGTGCATCAACAGGACGTGGTTTTCGAGCTCCAACAGTTGCAGAGCGCTATGCCAACCTGCAATACGGCCCGTTCAAAGTCAAACCAAACCCATCGGTACAAGCCGAGTATTCATGGTCAAGTGAGGTGGGCATCAACTGGAAGTCTCGTGCCGTTTTGCCTATCGAGATCGATCTCGCTGTTTTTGACAACGAACTCTTCAGTCTGATTGAACCGACGTTTGACTTGAACTCGGCAGATATCCCGATCATCTTTACCAATCTTACGAGAGCCCGGATTCTCGGCGCTGAGCTTTCTGCGCGGATGGCATTTGCATCAAACCTCTTTGCCGAAACGGGGCTTACACTCATGAATCCTGTCGACCTGACGCTAGGCTCGACCTTAAAGTATCGCAACAAAGTGCTCTGGTATTCCAGGGCTTCGTGGTCACCACTATCATGGCTGGAAGCACAGCTCGAGTACAGGTATCAAGACCGTGTTGAGGCAATTGACGACAGGTTGGCACTCTTCATCACCGATGCAGATGTTCGGGTTCCAGTGCACATTGTCGACGCGCGTATGTTCGTGAACCTTCACAAGACACTGCGCCTGGGAGTGATTGGACGCAACATCCTCAATTACGCTTACGTGGAAGCTGTTGGCAACCTTGGCCCAACTCGCTCGGTACTGTTGCAGCTTGAGTATCGCTGATCGAAGGGCCGAGACTTAGTAACGAGCTAGAGAGAAATTCTCGCCGAGATAACGCTTTCTGACCTCTGCATTCGAGGCAACCTCATCAGCGGTTCCGCTTACATAAATAGCACCATCTATCAGGATGTATGCCCTATCAGTAATACTCAATGTCTCATGCACATTGTGATCGGTAATCAGAACCCCGATACCCTTGTGTTTGAGTTCTTTGACTATGGTCATGATGTCTTCAACGGCGATCGGATCGATACCAGCGAAAGGTTCATCAAGAAGCACAAACTTGGGGTTGGTTGCAATAGCTCGTGCGATTTCACAGCGGCGGCGCTCGCCCCCTGAGAGCATATAGCCTTTGCTCTTTCGGATGTGTGTGATACGAAAGTCGTTGAGCAGTTCCTCAAGCCGATCGTTTCGCTCTTTTGCCGAAAGGGGCTGAAGCTGAAGGATGGCCAAGATATTTTCTTCAACTGACATGCGCCGGAATATTGAGGGCTCCTGAGGAAGATATGCCAGACCTAACTGAGCTCGGCGATACATGGCCATGCGCGTGATGTCCTGGCCGTCGAGGTGTACGCTGCCCGCCTCCGGTGGGATCATTCCGGTGATCATGTAGAATGTTGTTGTCTTACCGGCGCCGTTCGGACCGAGTAGTCCGACGCATTCACCTTGGTGCACTTCAAGTGTACTCCCCTGAACGACAACCCGCTTCTTGTATACTTTTCGAAGCCCCTCAGCCCTGAGTATGCTTCCATGTTTAGTATCTGACACCACCGCCTCTTGGACGTTTCTTGAGTTGAAGAGAAATCGTTCGCTCCTTGCCGTCGCGCAGAACCGTTAGCTTGAGAACTTGGTTGGTTTCGCCATCTAAGATCGCAATGTTGAGGTCCTCGTCTCGAAGTGTCGGCATGCCGTCGACGGCAATGATAACATCTCCAGGTTCAATTCCAGCGGCATCAGCCGGACTGTCGGCAAGCACCTGACTCACGAGGATACCTTCATCAACGCTCAGTCGATAATAGTCACGCACTTCGTCGGTGATCGCGGTGACTTTCATTCCCGTCCAAAAATCACGATCGATGCTTCCACGACTCTTGAGCTTTTCGAAAATCATGCGAACTCGATCGATCGGTATGGCAAATCCGATACCAATACTGCCTGCGCCTCTTGAGCTGGTCGCGGTAGAATAGATTACCGTGTTCATGCCGATGACATCACCGTTTGCGTTAACAAGCGGACCGCCAGAGTTTCCAGAAGATATGGCTGCATCCGTCTGAATCATATTGCGATAGACCCTATCAAGTCCTGGCTGATCCGATTGTGAAAAACTTACTCCGCTGTTCGAGACAACACCAACGGTAACCGTAGGCTTCGCATTATTATCAAACAAGCCGAATGGATTACCAAAAGCTATGGCCCATTCACCAACTTCAACCTCTGAACTCGTAGCCATCTGGAGAAATGGGAAACCTTTGCCGTCGATCTTCAACAGTGTGATGTCCGTGGTGGGATCGGTACCTATGATGGTAGCATCGTGCTTCGTACCATTCGTTAGTGTCACGACGATCTTTGACGCATTGCCTGCAACATGGTCATTGGTGAGAATGTAGCCATCGGAACTAATGATAAAGCCCGAGCCTAATGATCGAACCTCATAGTCCTGCTTGTACGTTCTGGAACGGCGTCCAAAAAACTGCTCCAAAAACGGATCGCGAAAAAAGTCATCAATTGGATCGCGGTAGTACTGCGTCCTGGTTTCTGTTACGTTAATCCCAACGACTGCAGGTGAGCATCGTTGGACTGCACGAGTGATGGCGTTGCGACGACTCGTGCCAATGTCGTCTTCGCGCAGCACTTGGTTGCTGTGTTGGAATGTATGGGGCGTTGCTAAGATGCTCATTGGATGAGCTGCTAGAGCAAGCAGAAGGGCGGTCACAAAAGGGTGACGAAGGAGTGTCTTCATGGCAATAATGGTCGATTTGACAGCAAAATTATTGCTAAGAATGGAAGTATCTTCGTTGTCCATGTACGTTCGTGTTGCACTCCCCGTTCCTCGCCTTGAAGCCCTGACGTATCTCGTCGGCACAGAAGATGCTCTTGTAGCGGGAGTTCGTGTTGTTGTGCCCCTCGGCAAGCGGACACTCACTGGTACGGTCGTCGAGGTCAACGTCGAGCCCCTCGATGGGGCTAAGAGCATTCTAGAGGTTCTCGATGAGCGTCCAACCTACTCTCGCGAACTGCTTGATCTGACGCGCAGGGTTGCCGAGTATTACTTGTGCTCGTGGGGAGAGGTGTTGCATGCTTCCATTCCCAGTGGCATGCAGCCAAATGTCGTGATGCGAATCCATGTTGAGCGACCATTGTCTACCTCTGAGTATGAGTCGATGAAACGTAGGGCTCCCAAGCGTGCCGAACTTCTACGCATCTTGGATGGGTCAAAAGGTGACGTTACCGTTGCCTATCTCCAGAAGCAGGCAGGAACAGCCTACGTCGGAGATCAGCTTGATGCACTCGTACGCGATGGATGGATCACGATATCAACGCAAGAATCACGACCTGTGAAGGGGCGAACAGTTCGATGTGTTCGCCTTGCAGATGAGATACTGGCAGACAATCAAAAGCTTCGGGATGCATTGGACCATCTCGACAACAGAGCTCCTAACCAGTCTCTTGCACTTGCCTATGTGGCCATGCACAAATCTGAGAGCCCCTTGTCAGTTGCTTCATTGGTTGAGTCCACGGGTGTTGGTTTGAGCAGCATTGATGCTCTCATCGAAAAGGGACTCCTGACGTCATTTCAGACAGACTATGCTTACGGATACAGCGGCGCGCGGCTCGTTCAGCGAGATGAACGCTCCATAGATCTTACCACAGAACAGCAAGCGGCGGTATCAGCAATTGAGAAGAGTATCGGCTTACGGCGCTTCGATGTTCATCTGTTGCAAGGTGTCACGGGCTCTGGAAAGACGATTGTGTATCAGCGCGTCATCGACGAGGTATTGAAACAAGGACGGCGAGCACTCGTGCTCGTTCCCGAGATCGCGCTAACACCGCAGCTAGGCGATCGTTTTGCAGCACTCTATGGTTCGCGAGTAGCTATCCTCCATTCACGGGTTTCTATGGGTGAACGCATCCAGACATGGAATCGCATCGCTCGTGGAGAGATTGACGTGGTGTTGGGCGCACGATCTGCCGTGTTTGTCGACGTGCCCGACCTTGGGGTGATCATCGTAGATGAGGAGCACGAGCCATCCTACAAGCAGGACGAGCCAACTCCCCGATATCACGGACGCGACGTTGCACTCATGCGCGGTCAGATCATGCAGTGTCCGGTTGTCCTGGGGTCGGCAACTCCGTCGCTAGAGTCTTATCACAACGTCAAAACTAATCGCTTCTCACATCATCGATTGACAAAGCGAGCCGATGATGCACTCTTTCCCGAGGTGCGTGTCGTTGACATGCGCGCTGCACGCAAGACACGTCAAGTTGAGGGAGCTTTTGCAGTTGAGACACTGATTGCTATCGCTGATTGCATTCGGCGAAAAGAAGGCGTGCTTGTATTCATGAACAAGCGCGGATATGCTTCACATGTACAATGTGGAGACTGCGGTGCTGTTCCAACGTGCGCCCATTGTGATGTGGCACTTACGTATCATAAACATCCCAACGTCTTGCGCTGTCATTACTGCGGATACACCGAGCAGTTTCACAGTGCGTGCACCACGTGCGGCAGCACAGAGGTACATGATGTGGGAACAGGTACACAGCGGCTCGAAGAGGAGCTGACAGAATCCTTACGACCATATATTGATCGTTCTCCAATGATTGCACGTATGGATGCCGACAGTACAGCACGCAAGGGTCAACATCGACATCTCCTACAGCAGTTTAGTGATGGCACAATTGACGTCCTCGTTGGTACCCAGATGGTTGCTAAGGGGCTCGACATCGAACGTTGTACCTTGGTAGTTGTGGCTCATGCTGATCAGTCTCTTTACCATGCAGACTTTAGGGCAAGTGAGCGCACGTTGCAGCTCCTTCTTCAGGTGAGCGGACGCGCCGGTAGGCATGCGAGCAAACCTGGGGTTGTGATATTGCAGTCCTTTGCACCAGAGCACCCAACAATGCAGATGTGCCAGCGTGGAGAACGTTCGCAGGACGAATTGCTTTCTTGGTACGAGACTGAGTACGCGGCTCGACGTGAGGTCAAGTATCCCCCATTTGCTCGGTTCATTGTTGTCGAGATCAAGTCTTCGGTTGAACAGCTCTCAAGGCAGCATGCCGAGATCCTATATGCCCTTCTGCCAAAAAATGAACCATCGTTGACGTGCTACCCTGCAATGCCCCCTTCAGTTCCTCGCATTCGAAACGTCTATCGTCGGATCATCGTGATGAAAAACGATAAGTCTCTTGATCCCTCCGGTCAGCTCTGTCGGTCGTACTTGCGCGCAATGATCGACGAGTATTATCGGAGGCATAGTGCTTCGGATGTTCGAGTTACAATGGATGTAGACGCTCGCGGGTCCTGGTAGTTAAAAGAGAGCATTAGCGATTGTGATTCGGAACTCCGGCCTGTCGCGCTGTGACAAACGCGCATTGATATCGAGACGGAGAAAGATCAACACCCTATTGATGCTCAACCCGGCATCGTAGTATAAGCGATCTGCCGTTTGATCAGTCGTCGGTAACAGAGGCTTGTATCGTTCGCGTGTTGCATCGGAAAATGAGGTCCACGCAAAGCCCCCAAAAACAATAAACTCAAGCCCAAATGAAGCGATGTTGGGAATTCGCAGAACGCCAGGTATGAGCTCGCCAAAATTGTGACTCATGGTCATGACGACGGAGCGATCACCGTAGAATTCTTTCACGCTCATGCC
Organism: uncultured Melioribacter sp.; assembly: GCA_964484755.1. Classification (GTDB taxonomy): domain Bacteria; phylum Bacteroidota; class Ignavibacteria; order Kapaibacteriales; family Kapaibacteriaceae; genus UBA10438. The sequence continues at coordinate 24,592 of CAZAGH010000001.1, forward strand.
ACGAAACGCATTGCCCACGGCAATCCCATTGAGTCCAGACTCTGTACTCATGAAGCGTTGGGGAGGAACAGCGCCCCAAGACCAAGTCCCAGATAGTATCACATCGAGTGTCCATAGCGGTAGTGTCGCAGTTCGCAGAAAACCCTGCCAGCTTAGCAACGAGAACGTGTGATTTCCGCCCAATAATCCCGCATCTGCCCATTCATAGTTGATGTTTAGACCGCGTCGAGATACGCGTCGAAACGGGAAGTAATCAAGGGAAAGCTCGCCACTCAGCGAAGCAAATGGTCCCTCGGCAATAGCCGGATTCAGCCGCTGTGGGCTACGACGTGGTAGGAGATGGAAGTAGGTTTCTGAGGATGCTGCAGAATAGTCCTCTGACGCACGGAATCGAAGTGCAATGCTGCTTGGACGGATGAATTGATCTTGTCCGAGAAATCGTAGCTGTCCCCAACTGTATGACATTGCAATCGTTGAGCCGGTGCTGTAATAGTAGTCACCGTAGTCATTTCCAAAGAGAAATGTCGTGGCTGCAATCAGGTTCTGTTTCACAAGATTGGGACTATCACGCCTGATGAGTTCCTTGCCATGTGATATGGACAGACGGAGTTTCTCACGCGCATCTATGGGGAATTCCATGCTACTCGAATAGTACAGTCTATTGTCGCTAAGGCCATATCCTCCGGTCAGTTTTGTGTCGAACACGCCCCCTATCCGATGAGAAAGCCCTAATCCAAGATACAGTCCGTGAATACTGTTGTAACGGATGATATCGTCAAAGCCTGTAAATGGCGGACGTCGCAGCGTTGCAAGGCCTTTGCGTATGGGTGCGAAGTATCGATTCAACAATGAGTTCTCGAGACTATCGGGATTATTTATGAACGTGTTAATCTCCTGATAGGCGCGCTCCTCCTCCGGCTGCAACGGCAGCTTCGTATGAACGCTCCAATATGTCGAATCGAAGTCATTTGCTTCTGGTAGAATCTCGACACGTTTCTGATCAAACATATAGTCAGGGATTTCTGGGTTGATCTGGTAGTCATAACAATAGGTGTCGATGTCGATATCGAGTCTTGGCGAGACGATCCAAAACAATGATGCCTCAAGCGTGCTCTCGATTGATAGTGCCTCGGGCACTACCATGCTATCCTGAAGTTGGAAGGACTGACGGTAGGTGAGCTGAGCATCGAATGGAAGGTTCACAGACTCTGTCGGTGTTAGCTGCACCTCCACCGGTGTGTTAGTTGTCTGATCGATGTAGATAAAGCCATCGAATGCTCGACGAAGGGTGCTCTTGGGATGTACCTCTAGTTTGACGGTGTCGTCATCGTCATGAGTCCTGAGTTTGAAGTCATAGATCTCAAGGGCATTACTGGCAAGGGGCGAGTCGATTTCCTCGCCGAGTATTGAAACAACATCTTCGTAGGCATTAAGATTCGTTCCAAAAGTGACCGTATTGGCCTGCGTCGGTACATTTGCGGTTTGACGACGTTGGATAATCTCGTTGTAGTAGTTGTTCTTTTGTTTGAAGTAGCCTTTAGAGAATGATTCGAGGATACTAACGATCGTAGAATCTCCCCTTCCACTGCTACGAAGGGCCGTTGTTGTGTCAGTGGTGGCAATGAATTTGGTGTAAAGCATGTAGGTATAGCTGTTCAAGCGAGAATTCTGGTCACGCTTTCTTGCAAGCACTCGGCGCATGATCTGGCGTGCGGGGTCTTCAGCAGATACAACCACCTCCGAAGTGCGCAGAGCTCTTGGCACCATCGCGACGATTAACGTCGTGTCACGTAGAGGCAGTCTGATTGTATCAGTTCCATATCCTAGTATGGTAGTCACGATGGTGCAGGTGTCTTCTCGGCCCCGTTTCAGACGGAGTGTGAATCTCCCGCCTCGATCAGCAAGTACAGAGGTGTTTGACGATAGCTCACGAACCCTTGCAAAACCGAGCGGAAACGCTGTGGAGTCCTCTACGACCCGACCAATGATCGTAACTGTCATTAGCTGTGCTGAAGCGATGTTCGCGGTAACAGCAAGACTCAAAACGATAAACAGCGCGTGAATCATCATTGTGCAAGCACTTCCCGTAATTCAACCTGCGCGCGTTCAAGAGATTCTTGGATCTCGGACTGGCCCATGACAACCCGAAAATATGCTTGGCTGATAATGTCGGCCATCTGCGACCATGATCGGACTGCAGGCGATGGGGTTCCTCGTTGCACACGCCGAGCTAGTATGCGCAGCTCGGCATCATTACCTCTTCGTGCACTTTCCCAAAACGACACTGTGGTTGGGAATCCACTTCGAAACCTCTCCTTTGTGAGGGTCTTGAGTGCCTTCAGAGCCTTGTGGGCAGCAGCAGTATCTCTGCAGTGTTTTGTGACAGTTGCCATGGTAACAGTTAACTGGTCAAGAGCCCCCTGATTTGCTCCCATCCAGCAAACTGGCATCATACTCATCGCAATGTTTAAGCCGGGATTGATGTGCCGAACGATTGAGGCATGCCCGACGTACATACCGAGCTGGCCCCTGAGGAACATAGCTTGCAGTTGACGTTCAGTGTCGATGACTCCCTCGCGTGACAGCTCGGCAAATGTTGTCAGTGCATTGATACTTTGCTGACTCACAAGTGAAGGCTGCTGCAACGAATCAACTATGGAGGCTCCGAACCACGACATCCACGACGCGACGAAATCTGCCATCGTATGGGCGTTGTCGAATACCGTGCCCCAGGGCGTAACAGGCTTTTGCAGTCCATTTGCGATCGTTGACAAAAGAACTTGAGGAGCTATGCAGTCGTCTTCAGGCGGCCATGTTATGCATTCAACGTCCTCGGCAATTACTCGCATGACGTTCTTGTTGATAAGTACCTGCAACATGTCACAGTACAGAGGATAGCCTACCAAGCCCCCTTTGGATCGACACAGTTCAGTTGATTGAGGAATATCTCGATCAAGTGACGGCTCCGTGTCGCGAGAGATTCCCATGCGTGCCATCATCTCCGCATACCCCGATGGCACGATGACGATATCAGGTCTAAGTGTGTCGTGTATAGACCCAGCAAGTGACTTTAATTCCAACGCAGTGCATGGTTTCCATGAGACATTCAAATTTGACTCAATGAGTTCAACCGAGGCTACGGAAATAAACTCATCAATTCCTGCCGCACCGTGCAGATACCAGATTCGTAGCTGCTGGGAATGGTCCCTCTCGTTCGAAAAGTCTGGTTGGCAGCTGGTCAGCACGAGGCCTATGGCCAGTAGGATGATGCAGAATTGTGTTCGCATTGGAGATGCAAGTGTACGTAGAAGCAATGAATTGCTGCATCGAATTCCATGAACAGTGCGTAGTTTTGAGCCCGTCCAATCCTCTCTGATTTTCCTCAGGTGTTGTGTGCCGAAGACGTCCAAGTACATCTTCATTACGGGCGGAGTACTTTCCTCGTTGGGAAAGGGCATTGCTTCTTCCTCCATCGGATTACTGCTGCGCCAGCGCGGTTTCACGGTAACCATCCAAAAGCTCGATCCGTACATCAATGTCGACCCTGGTACGATGAACCCGTACCAGCACGGCGAGGTCTATGTTACGGACGACGGTGCTGAGACGGATCTAGACCTTGGCCATTATGAGCGGTATCTCGACGTTAGTATGTCGAAGGCCAATACGGCATCTGCTGGTCAGGTTTATTTCGATGTGATCACCCGTGAGCGTCAAGGGGAATATCTCGGCAAAACAGTGCAGGTCGTGCCGCATATCACGGACGAGATCAAGCGGCGCATGCGTGCCTTTGACGGTAAGTACGATGTCGTGATCATCGAAATCGGCGGGACCGTCGGCGATATCGAATCGCTACCGTTTCTCGAAGCCTGCCGTCAATTGCGTCTCGAGGTAGGACGTGGCAATGCGTTAGATGTCCATTTGACATACGTGCCCTACATCAAGAGTGCCGGTGAGCTAAAGACAAAGCCAACACAGCATTCGGTTAAGACACTGATGGAATCGGGTATCACACCCGACATTTTGCTGTGTCGTGCTGAGGTAAAACTTGGTAAAGACATCCGTCAGAAGATTGCCCTCTTTTGTAACGTAGAAGAGCGGAGCGTCATCGAGGCTCGTGATGCAGAGACAATCTATGAAGTACCGATGCTGTTCGCTAAGTATGACCTTGACAATATCATCTGCGAGAAGCTTAACCTTAAGCGCTCGAGTCGTGATCTTGAAACGTGGTCTCGATTTGTTAATCGTATCAAGTCTCCAAAGCACAGCATTGAGATAGCCTTCGTGGGTAAGTACAACAAGTACCCCGACAGTTATAAGTCGATTCTCGAGGCCATTATTCATGCTGGCGCCATTAACAACACGAAAGTCAACATCCGCTGGATAGATGCCGAAGTGATCAATCGTGACAATGCGCCCTCGATGCTCAAGGGCATCGAAGGTATGCTCGTAGCACCTGGTTTTGGATCGCGTGGAATCGAAGGCAAGATCGCGGCAATTGAGTTTGCACGGACAAAGAACATTCCGTTTTTTGGCATTTGCCTCGGCATGCAGTGCTCTGTGATTGAGTTTGCTCGCAATGTTGCCATGATGCCTGCGGCCAATTCTTCAGAGTTCAAAAAGAATAAGTTCAGCGTCATCGATCTTCTTCCCGAGCAGCGTACGATCACAGAGAAGGGTGGTACGATGCGTCTGGGTTCGTATCCCTGTGCGTTGAAGCGTCGGTCAAAAGCGTTTGCAGCATACAAATCGGAGCATATCGCTGAGCGTCATCGTCATCGGTATGAGTTCAACAACGATTTTCGTGAGGCTCTTGAATCAAAGGGGCTCGTGATCAGCGGGACATCTCCTGATGGCAGACTTGTTGAGATCGTCGAGATACCATCGCACAGATGGTTTGTTGGCGTCCAGTTTCATCCAGAGTTAAAGTCCCGCGCGGTCACAGGTCACCCGTTGTTTGTTGCGTTTATCAAAGCCTCCCTTCAGCTTCATCTGGAGAACATGTAGGTGAATCAGATGCACGTTGTGCTCATCGAACATGATGAGGCAGAGCTCTTGTATCCATTTTCCCTTACTCATGGGACATGGGAGCTGCGTGCTGGCTACTTTACGATCGCCGAACGTTGGGGCGCTGCTCTCCCCCATTGCAATGTACATGTGCACTCACACCGTGATGGGATCCAAGCTTCGTACGTCTCTCGACGTGACCATGCGCCTGGGCCGTATCAAGGCGGTGCCACGCTGATTGTGTTGGGCAACCTACTTACTGCTCCTGATGTGATGTGTAGTATGGTTGCATTGTGCTGTGATTCGACAGCCGCCATTCATTTCATGGTAGGAAGTCAGACAGCCGGTGTCTATCTGCCGTCACATGATGGTACCATCGACGACCTTTCGATCACACTTGATGCAATTCAGCCTGAAACAATTGATGCGGTGCACATCGACGGTCATCTCGTGACACGTCTTTGGCAAGTCTTAGATCGCATCAGTGATGGGGCTCGTTGGGACGCAACGTTGCGCAAAGGGATGCAGTCAACAGCTGCTGTTCATCCAAGTGTCGTGCTTGACGAATCGGCCGGGCCGATCATCATCGGCGATGGAGCTGTGATTGGTCCGTTCAGTGTCCTGCAAGGACCCATCGTGATTGGTGACCACAGTATCGTGAAGCCACATTCGCATATCTCATCGACCATAACTGGTCCACAATGCCGCGTTTCGGGTGAGATTTCTGGTTCGATATTCCAGGGCTACAGTAACAAGCAACACGCCGGTTTTGTAGGCAATAGCTATATCGGTGAATGGGTCAACCTTGGGGCTGGAACGACTACGTCGAACCTCAAGAATACCTACTCTCACGTGCGTCCCTCTATGCCATGGGATCGGGAGGACTCTCAGCGAATGTTCCTTGGGTCTCTCATTGGGGACCATACCCGAACGGCTATTGGTACCCTATTGCCAACAGGTGGTGTCTACGGGGTGAGTAACGCTATTTTTACGACTTCGCCCGCCCCCTCTTCGCGAAGAAGTTTTATGTGGGATGGCGAACGGTATGATTTGCACAAAGCGCTTGCCACGATTCGTACAGTGATGAGCAGACGTAATAGAACGCTAACAATTCAGGAGGAAGAACTCCTCCTGTCAGTATTCCAAGAAGATGTCGCACCAGAAGCTTGATATCCTTATCACGGGCGCAAGCCGTGGCATTGGTGCCGCTATTGCTTCGGCTCTTGGCCACGGTAACAACGTTGTGCTTATCGGTCGAGATTATGCTGCACTCACAAGCGTTGCCTCAGGTTTGCCAACAGACAATGTTCGCGTATTAACCTGTGACATGCAGTCAACCAATGACATCGACCGTCTGTGCAAGACTGTGGGGAATGTTGATGTTCTAATCAACAATGCCGGCATCGCGCAGTTTTCAGATGTGGTCGAAATGTCACGTTCAGACATCGAGCGTCAGGTTGCAACGAATTTGCTGGGTCCGCTGACAATGATGAGCAATCTGCTTCCATCGATGCTATCACGCAGAAGTGGAATGATCATCACCGTCAACTCGGTAGCAGCGACTACAGTCTTCCGAGGCGCAGCTGCCTACTCAGCCTCGAAGGCTGGGCTTCTTGCCTTTACGAGGAGCCTCCGGCAGGAAGTTCGTGACCACAACATCAAGGTTGTCGATCTGATCGTAGGCGCAACGGAAACTGAAATCTGGAGCAGCGCATCAAGGTCTGAACACGGACATCGAATGATGACAGCTAACCATGTTGCCGATCTTGTGGGACAACTCGTGAAGGGCTTCCATGATGATCGTTGTATGATTGAAGAAATTACTATTCGTCCTCAACTAGGAGATTTGTAAATGATGACACGCGCGGTACTCTTTGCAGTCTGCATCCTGCTGCCTGTGTCTGTCTACGCACAGACACAACAACTCTTTAGTCATGGAGATCCTACTCCAGAAGAGCAGCTCATGCTCGAATACATCAACAGAGCTAGGGCCAATCCGACGGAAGAAGGAATACGCCTCATGGATACCCAGGACCCTCGTGTTCAAGGGGCTTATCAATACTTCAAGATTGATGCAGCAGCCACAAAGAAGGCGTTTACGACATATCCGCAACGTCCGCCCCTTGCTTTTCACAGCAAGCTGATTGAGTCGTCCCGCAATCATTCAAAGGACATGGATCAGAACAATTTCCAGGGCCATACGAGCAGCAACGGAGACCAACTCGATAAGCGATATCAAAAAGTTGGCTATGCGTCCATGGGTATGTACGGCGAGAATGTTGCCGCCTACAGCGAATCTGTTTGGCACGGACACTGCGGACTCAACGTTGACTGGGGTGAGGAAAACCAAAAGGAGCTCGGGCATCGTCGCAACATCATGAACTTCGACAATGCCGTATACACAGAAATCGGCGTCGGTATTCTTTTTAATGGTAAGGGGCTGATGTCCGGTTCAGTAGGACCATACGTTGTTACACAGAACTTCGGTATCGGCTCGCAGCGATACATTACTGGGGTTGTATACGACGACAAGAACAAGAACGGGTTCTATGACATTGGCGAGGGTCTTGCCGGTGTCAAGGTGGTGCCGAATCGTGGTTCGTACTACGCCGTAACCAGCACGTCTGGTGGCTATGCATTCCCCTATTCCGGCAGTTCATCCATCACGGTCGTTGCTTCAGAGGGTGGCCTAGCAGCCCCTATTTCACGCAACGTTACGGTTGATGGGAATAATGTCAAGGTCGACTTCACAGCATCTGCGACGGCCCAAGGCCCAGGCGCTGTTGTTCTCTCGAAACCTGCAAACAATGCAACAGGTGTAGCTCCAGTCGTTACCCTAGAATGGGGCAAGAGCACATTTGCCGAATCATACGAGTGGCAGGTTGCAACAACCAATCAGTTCACAGCTGGAAGCATCGTAGCATCGGGTTCGGAAACAAAGCAGTCAGCACAGATCCAAGCGCCGCAGTGTAATGCGCGCTTCTTCTGGCGTGTTCGAGGAATCAACACAGCTGGCACAGGTGCTTGGTCAAATGTCTTCGCGTTCACAACGGCGGGTAAACTTCCTACAGCAACTGCTGCCATCAGTCCTAAGGGGCCAAAGCTTGCAGATGCAAAGGACGTAGTCACGTTCACATGGAACCAGTCAACAGATGCAACGAAGTACCATTTCCGGGTTAAGCAAACGGCAGCCCCCTTCAGTGTTGTCTACGAAGACACTGCGGTGGTCTCAACGTCAACAAACGTTGGATCGTCGGTCTTTGGAAATGGCACGTTCGCCTGGGAGGTACGTCCAAAGAATGCATGTGGCATGAGTGGTTGGTCAACCCCTGCAGAGTTTACCTTGACGGTTACTTCAGTTGATGATGTGGAGTTCGAGTTCGGCGGTTTTCAAGTGCGCCCTCAGCCCGTTACTGAGCGTGCTATGCTTCACGTTGCAGCCAGCGTTGATGGTCTCTGCAGCGTCCGTATCCGCAGTATTGATGGCAGTGAGGTACTCACCCAACAACATGCAATTCAACAGGGAGCAACCGTTCTCTCGGTTGATGTGTCAGCTTTGACACCGGGTGCCTACACTGTTGAGCTGATATCTCCAACCGGTTCCGTGATGTGTACGCTCATGATCAAATAGAATCTTTTGGAGTAATGGTTTCCTGAGGGGGCGACTGCAGAATACTGTGGCCGCCCCTTTTTCATGTGGTCAAAAACGTTGTCCGAAAACTTATAATTCGTTCGTAGGGACCCTGCCTAATACTAGATATCATCACTCACAGATCTGCACATCATTCTTGTTTATCGTATTGTTTGGAGGGTTGTCATGAAGGTCATTTCTAATGATCGTATCCAACCTATCTCACGCATTCGCTGCAAGACGTCACGGCGGCGTTTGCGTGAGCTGGGTGAATTTGCAGAAGAACTCACAGCGCTGAGACTTACGGAAGCGGAACGTGATAGCAAGCGTGCTGAGCGCATGCACCATGCCGCAAAGCTCTGCATTCATCGTGGTCAGTTGGAGGTTGCGCAGAAACTGCTAACACGCTCGTACAGCACTGCTTGCCGCCTAGATAGTTCAACACTAGCGGCATCGATAGCATCAACGAGATATGATCTTGAGAACATACTGCGCAACTCAGCTGCTATGAGAGTCTGGATGACACGAAAGCTAAGTTGGGAGGCCAAGATCCGGCTACAAAACGACCTGTTCAATCGTAATCGAGAGCAGTTCTATGCCACTGTTATCTGCACTCCAGTAGACCGTATGAACTCACATTACGATGAGTATGTCTGCGACGAGCTGCGTCATATCATACCACTCTATGATTACTGCTCACTTGGTTTGTTTGACCATGTGCTAAAGTTGCTTGATTTTGTAGAGTGTTCCGCTAACAATAGTGTCTACCTGCACGATGAGGTGCGATGGATGCGTTTTCGTCTTTATTGTTCAATGCAGCAATACGAGGTCGCATCTACCTTACTGGAGGAATTGCAGACGAATCTGCCGTGTACTAAGCGTCTTCGAGAATACGTGGTCCTCGGTACAGCATACATAAGCCTACAGCGCGAACTCTATCAAATTGAGGATGAACATGAACGTGTTCAACCACGGTTGACGACGTTCCTCAATTCATTCAACGTGGTATCATATGAGCTCGCAGGGCTACACTTGTCCGTGTTTGTATACGAGTTAGTACGTCTCATCATGAGACAGAACTTCGCAGTTGCCAATAAGCGCCTTGCAGCCTTGCGTGCGAGGGTGTGCCGTCAACAATCACATGGCAATCTTGAAGAGTTGAGGCTGTTTCTGCGTGTTGCAGGGTACATACTTGCAACGTCACATCGTTGTAGGCGAACCATGCCACAAAGTCTCTTGCAGGCATTTCACCAACGCACGATTGTGGTTCCGTATGCACAGCAGGGTATCGTTGCCTATTCTGAGCTGGCCTACCGTCTGCTTCGGTATCTAGGATACAAATAATCAGATGAGCTGTCAGTTACACGAGCGTATAGTAGTCGCTGCCGTTGTCCGAGACTATGTGAACAACTCCCGCACGCACCAGTCTCACGAGAATCTGAGCCGCTCGCCTTCGTGAAATATTCACAAGTCGAGCAAAGTCATGAACAGTAGCGCGACCGTGCCGTTCCAGATAGGTGAATAATCGTTGTTCACGATCACCGATTGAAAGAGTCAACGGGGGTGCATCAGGATGCTGCCCCCGTATGACTCTCGTCATCTCTTTACTTGCGGTTATCGACTTGTCGCCCTGACGAATGAACACTTTACGGTGCGACTCAGCATCCTCTGGCGCCGTGCTGTTATAACGGTGCGGACGCACAGGGCTCTGTGGTACATGGACCACCACAACGTCAACGAATTCGATTTCTACGACCTCGATGTGTACCGATAGTGGTGGCTCAATAGCGTGTAGTGCAACTTCAAGGAGCCCGACCTGTTCCTTCTCTGAGTCTACACCCTTGATCACGCCGTTGTCGTCAACACCCAACAGTAGTATACCCCCTGTTGTGTTTGCAAACGCGATAATCTCACGAGCAATTTTCTCGCTCGTTGTAAACTTCCGCTTAAACTCAAGCGTCGAGGACTCCCCCTTCGCAATCAGCTCTCGTAATTCGTGACGTTTCACGATGATTCATACCCTCGTTTTCCGCTTTTGTCAAAAGGGTACCCTGTTAAAAGGGCGCCTAACGTACCTCCAACCTTGTACCTGGCTGTTACTGACTTTCCTGATACTTCCACATCGACTTTGGAATCCACCATTGTGTAGGGTTGTATCCAGGGCGAACGTAACTGAACTTCACATTTTGTAGACGTGTATTATAAGCAGCAGGATACACGGGGCTCCACAGGAAGACATATGGCTGCTCGTCAGCTACGATCTGTTGAAACTCCTTCATGTACGCGATACGCTTTTGTTCATCAAACTCGATACGATTGAGTTCCATGAGTTGATCGGCACGGGAGTTCTTGAAGCCTACATAGTTACTTCCCTTATTCCCGATTTGACTCGAGTGCCATATCTGAAACGGATCGCTCGGGATCGGATCATTGACCCAAGCACCGATCGAGATTTCAAACTTTCGTGAACGCATGTTCTCGAGAAACACACTCCACTCAAGCTTGCGAACATCGAGCTTAATCCCAACCTTGCGGAGTTCATCGGAGAACGATACAGCGATTGCTTCACGTGTTTCATTGCCAGCATTCACAAGTATCGAAAGCGACAGAGGTGTTGGTCGTCCGTTGATGACCTTGTCGAGAACACCGTCACCATTAACGTCCTTCCAACCGGCTTCAGCGAGAATACGCTTGGCTTCAGAAAGATTGTAGGGGACGCCCTTGATGGAAGCGTCATACTCCGGACGATCATCATAAATGGGCGAGTTTACAGGTGTTGCAAGACTACGCATCACCTGCTTGATGAGGGCATCACGGTCAATACAGTGGGCCATAGCACGGCGTACGGCCTTGTCCGAGAGAATCGGATGGGCCATATTGAAACCAACATAGGAGTATATCTGCGTCTTATAGGTAGCCTTGCGAATGAACGGTGTTGCCACCGTGTCCAGCTCCTCGACAAACTTGGCAGCTGGTACGTATTCCATGAAGTCGATCTCACCGTTCTTGAGCGCTACAACAGCGGCACTACGATCGTTAATGACCTTATAAAAGAGCTTTTCAGGATAGGCTGGGTTCCATTTGTCTTTGCCAGCATTCCACCACTTGTTGGAGCGTTTCAGTGTGATCGACTCACCAGTTTTCCATTCATCAAACACATACGGACCCGAACCAATATTCAATGCTACATCGCGCTTGACTTCTGGCGTGTTATACCATGTAGCAAAAGCCTTGAGCGAGGGGTTCCCCTGCGCCTTTGCCAGGTCTGTTGTCTCGGCAAAGGTATACCCGTCTGTTAGGTTCTTCGGATCGAGTACATGCTTTGGCATGATCCATATACCGCCCAGGAAGTATTCGGCAAGGAAGTACGGCTTTGTCATTGTTATCACCACCGTATGGTCGTCCTTTGCCTCCACGTTAGCAACTGACTCATAGTAGTTGCGCAATGCAGCACCGTCAGTGATTAGCGGATTCTTTACAACCTTATAACTGAACACAACATCCTTGGCTGTAAGGGGCTTGCCGTCGCTGAATCGAACATTCTTTCGAAGCGTAAAGGTGTAGGTCAGATGGTCCTCGGAGATTGTAGGCCTCGACTCAGCGATCACAGGATAAAGCTCTGTCGTTTCAAAATCCTGTTCCAAGAGCTTCTCATACACGCGGTTAAACAGCGCGCTTGATGCCGCATCATTGGTAATCATCGGGTTGAGACCTTCAGGATCTGAAAGCTCATGAATGACAGCCCAATCGCCTTGGACCGGTTCACCAATCTCGCCTGTTGCGTCTGATGAGCCCCCTCCGGAGCATCCAGTTAATGAGACCAATGCGACCATCGCAGCGATGCCGATTGAGAATAGGCGTAGTCTATTCATCATCACTTTGAAAGTATGTGACACTTCGTAAATCCTGTGTTGTTGTGGATGTTGTCTTTGCTCGCAAATGCTTTTGCAGATTCTCAGCGAATTCCTGGGCTGCATTATAGCCGTAGGTCTTCAACAAATGATTCAGGGCGATCGTTTCTGAGATCACAGTAACGTTCTTACCCGGAAATATCGGAAGTTTAACCGACGGGATTGATACACCGAGAATCTCAACAGTGGACTCGCCCATTCCGAGTCTGTCATACTCATGGATTTCGTTGTAGTTCTCAAGTTCAACGATTAGTTCGAGTCGCTTCTGGAAGCGTATGGCTCGCACACCAAACATCTGCCGAACGTCTATCAAGCCGAGACCTCGAATTTCAACTAAATGTTTAACAAGCGAGGAGCCCGTGCCCATAAGCACGCTTTCCCGCTTCTTCGTCAGCATGGTGGCATCGTCGGCTACCAGACGGTGACCTCGTTCTACGAGGTCTAGTGCAATCTCGCTCTTTCCGATGCCGCTATCGCCAACGAACAGCATTCCAATTCCATAGACATCCACAAACGACCCATGTAGCGTGACCTGTTCGGCAAACTGATCGTCGAGGTACTCACTGAGAACATAGATGGTTTTCGTTGTATCGAAGGGTGTCGTCAAAACGGCAACATTGTGCTCTTTGGCGATAGCCAGAAGTTCACTATCGAGCTCGTGGTCATTAGCACAAACGATCACGGGTACATTAAACGAACAGATCGTTTGAAATGCGGCCCTTCGTGCTGAATCAGAAAGGCTTTTGAGGTAATAAAACTCAGTATTACCAAACAGCTGAACCCGGTAATAGGTAAACAGCTCTGTAAATCCTGTTAGCGCCAGTTGTGGCCTATGCAGACTTTTGTCGGTAATGTGATTATCAAAACCAATCTCATCTGTCAGGGGGCGAAGGTGAACCGGCCCGTCAAGGAGTTCGCGAACTGTCACGAACTCCTTGCGGACTGCTTTAGGTACATGCATGGAGTCTATGCCTGCTGAGGGCGGATAGTTGAATACTTATCGTGGATGCGTCCAAGCTGACGAATAATCTTCTCTCCAGCATCGTGAGCTGCCTTCGTTACATCGGTTGCCGACTCGCGAGCTACAAGCAGTTGCCCCTGGATCTTGACGGTGAACTCACAGATTTTCTGGAGCGGTCCTTGATCGATTATCGCGTCGACTCGTAGGATGTGATTGCCATAACGTTCAAACGACTTTGCCGTTTCGATCACCGTCGTGTTCTCTGCATCTGTTATCGTGCAGTGACGAGCAGTTACGTGGATATCCATAGACAACTCCTACAATAGTGATGAGAAGAACGATCCGTGCATCCAGCCCGAACATAGCCATTGGCGATCACAACATCAAGGCGTTCAACGCGGTCTATCACTATGACGCAGCACAATCATAATTCCTATATGAACAGCGAATCCACCGATATCAAGGGTATAGCTGTCCTGCAACCTCTCTGGAGACGGGAGAGCAAAACTGCGCGCCACATTTCGCATAAAATCACCTCGAATAGGTGCGTATCTGTATGCACACTCAAGTCGAATACCAGACCTCAGTGCGGACTGCGTACTCCCGTCAAATCCGAGTGAAACGCCTGCTCTTAACTCTGTGGCCAGATGATATAGCCAGTCATCAAAACGCTCGCCCTTGCTACGGGCCCCCGGACTTCTCGAGACTGTCATGTCTTCGTACCACTGGACGTGTGAAATGCCCAAGCCGATAGATCCGCCCAGGTACGATGTGAACTGGCGGTCTACCGGATACAGGTCGTAACACACCATGAGAGGAATCGACTCAATGGTCATGTTTTGTGTAATGTTTTGGGCAGGCGCAAGGGGGACTTCCACGACTCTGGGATCATAGTCGTAGTTCTCTCGCAAGTTCGTACGTGTGAATCCGGCTACTAGGCCGATTGACTGGTATTCATCAAGATGTCGAGAAATGCGCAGTGTGCCAGAAATTGGTGTGGAGAACTCACGACTTCTGCCGCCAAGTACTCTGGCATAGTCTTCAAAGAACTCCTCAGCACTCGTACCCCACGTATAGCTAAGTCCGGGTTCTATCCGGAGTCCTGCCCTCTGCACAAAATTGGTCTCCCGCAGTCGAGCAAGCGACTGTCCATGTAACAGGATGGGCAAACCAGCGAAATACACTGCAGCTACTATAGCAAGGTACCATCGAGCGCCGCAGATCATGGCAAGCTTACAGGATGCGTTTGCCGAGAGATGAGGCGATTATCTCCACAGCGAACTCGGCGGTGCGATTTCGGTCGTCGAGGATAGGATTTACCTCGGCAACTTCAAGAGACCCGTATGTATCGAGCTGTGAAATCATTTCCATCAGAAGGTGCGACTCACGCAACGTAAGTCCACCGCTTACCGGCGTTCCTACACCCGGTGCAACGCCCGGGTCTACACCATCGACATCGAAGGAAATGTGCACGTGATCGACCTTGCGAGACATGTCCTCAATCACCCGTGAGGCGATCTCGTACATTCCCAACCTGTCAACATCAAACATGGTGTAGGCTTGAATACCAAGTTTGTGAATCAACTCTCGTTCGCCAGGATCGATGCTACGTAAGCCGATCATGGCAAGATTTTCAGGGGCAAGCTTTGGGAAGTCTCCTCCAATGCTTGTTAGTTGCTGGTGCCCAATTCCCATGGCTACGGCAACAGGCATCCCGTGAATGTTCCCGCTGGGAGTGGTCTCTGCTGTATTCATGTCGGCATGCGCATCGATCCAGATTACGCCAAGGCGTTTTGCATGCTGACGGCAATGTGCCCCGATGCCTGCCAATGAGCCAACACTCATGGAGTGGTCGCCCCCTAGTATCAGCGGAAAATCACCATCGTCGAGGATTGATTTGACACGTTCGGCAAGAATTGCAGACATACCCGCAACTTCTGGCAGATACTTCAGATGCGGATCCTGCAACTCCTGAACTTCGATGTTGCGAATGGGGATATCGCCTTCGTCAACAACTGTATATCCCAATGACTCTAACTTGAGGTCCAAATCAGCAATACGCATGGCCGATGGGCCCATGTCAACACCACGACGATCTGCCCCAAGGTCGATTGGAAATCCTAACATGCGTACGCGCGTTGGACTACGCATGACGATTTCCCATCAGGTGCTCAAGAACAGTGTGCAGTTGACGCTTAAGATCCTTCCGGTGCACGACCAGATCGACAAAGCCGTGCTCAAGCAGAAACTCCGAACGCTGAAAGCCTTCAGGCAGCTTGCGTCGTATCGTCTGCTCAATCACACGTGGTCCAGCAAAGCCAATAAGTGCCTTTGGTTCTGCGATGATGATATCGCCGAGCATGGCGTACGATGCACTCACGCCCCCTGTTGTCGGATCTGTTAGGATAGAGATGTAAGGGAGTCGTGCTTCACTGAGTTCAGAGAGAAACGCACTGGTCTTTGCCATCTGCATGAGCGACAATGCAGCCTCCTGCATACGCGCTCCACCCGATGCACTGATGAACACAAATGGCATGTTATTCTCGAGTGCACGTCTACCCGCACGCACAAACTTCTCGCCAACGACGCTGCCCATGGAGCCGCCGATGAAACCAAAGTTCATACATCCGAAAGAGATCGGCATCCCGTGAATGGACCCAATACCAGTAGTAACAGCATCTGGTAGATCGCTTCGCGAATAGGCCTCCTTGAGACGGGCCTTATACGGACGTGTGTCAACGAACTCTAAGGGGTCCGCAGAGCGGACGCGCGTATCTGTTTCCTGAAACGTACCCGCATCAAAGAGAATGCCGGCATACTTTGCACTTCCGATGCGAAAATGATGCGAACATGAAGGACACGTAAATGCGTGCTCCTCAAGTTCCTTTCTGTAGATAACGGTGGCGCATTCTGGGCATTTTGTCCAGAGCCCATCAGGCATCTCGCGCTGCTGTTGTTCAGTAGCGATGTTTTTGTTTTTGCGTAGGAACCAAGCCATGGTTCAAAAATACTGCTCAATTCGCTTACGGCACCACGACAATACACAAAGGCCGACCGCGGATGATCACAGTGTAAAAACCAAGCATCAAGGATTGAAGCACTTCTGGTTGCAGGTCATAACGTGATCCACTGATATCGTAGAGCGCATCTGCATACTGCATAAAGGGCTGCGATGGTAGCGTTCCACGTGAGATCACACGTTGCACGCTGCCGGCATTGTCCTCTTGTGGTTCATCGACGCTTGTTGTTGTAACTGGGATGTCGTGGAAACTCAATGCGCCAATACCATCACGTTGAACGAGCCATGGACCCTGAAAGATGGTTGCGCCGTCGTCATATGTGTAATCGGGTACATAGGAAACCTTTTGCACCGGAACTGGAAACTTCAGCATCACTGCAGGGCCATCAACCGTTACCGACACGGGATGAAGCTTGCCATCTCCATTTGCAAACCAAGCATCACGAGCTGAACGCATCGAACCATTGACAAGTACATCTGAAGTCATATAAAGACCCTCTCCGCGGTTGAACACAACACGAACATCGGTTGGTGACATGGCTAGGGCTTGTTTCACGGTTGGAGAGCTGCGATACACTCCTGGCTGCATTCCTAGCTCGTTGATGCGATAGATGTCAAAGAGCTGCCGTCCAAGGGTTCCATACCCCAAACCACCATAGTGACACCCATCGTGTGCTGGAAGAGCGTTGGCAGCATGAACTATCACGTTGGGAAACTCATACTCAAGTCTGCGCTGTTCGTCTCGAAGTTTCGCATGGCGCGGACCAGCACAGCCTGGGCGAATCTGGATCACCACAACGTATGCAAGGTTGGGAAGGTCCTCATTCCAAGCCTCATAAAGCTGTCTGAAGAGTTTGATGTAGTCCTCGGTATCGTGATTCGATTCACCCTGATACCAAAACAGCCAGCGAATGTCGTTCTTGCGTCCACTCTTGACTACGCGGTAAAGCCAAGAGCCATAGATCGTTGATCTGTTGAGCCGATTATTCGGATCTGGTAAATGCTGCTCGATGCGCGTTCCACCGACACCGCCGTTAATGCAGAGTGATGGCGTGCCCATCTGATCTGCCATTGCGTTCTGTAGATGCAGGCCCCATGCTCCAACGTGTGTTCCCCCACCATTACCATCTGCCTTGCTACCGTAGAAAACAGTATCCGAGGCCGAGGAGCTATAGTTCTTGCCAAACGTTCGTGCATATGCTGATGGCAAGAGAGAGGCATCACCAAAGATCGAATTTGATTGTCCTGCAATGGTGAATGCAACGCCAGAGTGGATGTTGTTAGCTACATAAACCGTGTCAAGGATTGGACCTCCCGTGTCTGCCATGACGACAATGCTACTTGGATCAAACCCTACAGGTGCCGATTCCCATGGGATCGTCTTGACTGTCCCGACACTTACATCATACGTTCTGATTTGCCTTGGCAACCCGGATGTTTCGGTTCTGACCACCACCGATCGCACATTTGCTGTGTTGACACGGTAGATAATGTTATGGGATTGACGGGGTTCAATAACAGCCAGATTCTTTGGTGCCTGAAGAACAGTAACTGGCCTTGGAGGAGGTTCCTTGTATTGAGCAATACCATATCGCTGATGGAGATACGACTCTGTTCGCGATTGTTCTGCATCAGTGAGATTACGATCGAACAGCAAGACCTCTGCCAATGTGCCGTTGAGGCAATACCTGCGTTGGTAGGCACCGATGTAGATGATGCTGTCCGTATTCTGGGGTATCTCGCCTGAAGCCATGACCTTGCCGTTGTATGCAATGGTGGCCAGACGTGTTTGTTCCGTGTATGTCACGCGAATCACGGTGGGTCCAGAAAGCGGAGCCTCCGCCATGATCAAGTTATCAAAGTTGCCAGAGTGCAACAATGTTGGTTGCCCAGGCTGACTCGTAAAGAGCGCACGGGATAGTCCAGAGATCATGTTGTTGGCGGAATGTATCCCATTCCACTCGAACACTAGGTATAAGGTATAATTTCGGCCAACTGGAAAAATAGCGGGTCCCGTTAGGAACGAGGAGCCGTTAAAGAGATGGGCCACTTTCCCGTTGATTTGACGCTTTGCGATCACGCCGCCAGTGGATACGGGGCAAACATGTCCTCCAGCTATGGAACCCCACGAGACTACCTGATCGGTTGCTCCGGCGGCTGTTCCGTACGTCGTGAGTGTGTCCGCTCGAAGCCACAAGAGAGCCCCGTTAGTTGGTACCTGCGACCATGATGCCGTCAAACCTGAAAGCATCACGAAAAGAAATACAAGTCTGGCCACTAAGCCCCCTTGATCTAAGTTTACTTCGAGATCGCTAGTACCTCGTATTGAATGACACCAGCAGGAACCTTTGTTTCGATGACGTCCCCAACTGTCTTGCCCATCAACGCCTTACCCAGAGGACTTGTAACAGAGAGCTTGTTTTGTTCAAAGTCGGCCTCTTCTGGTGAGACCATTTGGTACTCAATGGTCTTATTTACCTTCTTGTTCATGAGCTTGACCTTCGAGAGGATATATACCTTGTCGTCTGGAAAGTCCTTGCTGTCAATCACTTGCGCTTTGCCCAGAGTTGTCTGAATCTTGGAAATACGAATCTCCAACAGCTCCTGAGCATGCTTGGCAGCATCATAATCGGCATTCTCTGAAAGATCTCCGTGAGAGCGAGCTTCGGCGATCTTCTGTGCGATGTCACGACGACCATTTGTGGTAAGCTCTTGCAACTCTGCTTGAAGTTGTAACAGGTATTCCTTGGTAAGGTAAACTGCGTCCCCGGCCATTGAACTGTCCTTTTTGTAATCGAATTGTTGTGGTGAATTGATAAAAAAAACAAAGCCGCATGGCGGCTTTGTTCCTGTTAACGTCCTAATCTAAGCAACGGGTTTGCCCCCTGCAAGAGGCCATTTACAAGTGTCGTAGCAGGTGTCCCATCTTGTCACGCTTTGTTTCTAAATACTGCTGATTATCAGCATTGGGAGCTATTTCAAGCGGAACCAAATCGACCACCTCGAGTCCATGGGATTGAAGACCAACGCGTTTTTTAGGATTGTTTGTCATCAAACGCATTTGACGCACGCCCAGATCATGTAAAATCTGAGCACCGATGCCGTAATCCCGCGGATCTGGTGGGAATCCAAGATGGGTGTTAGCCTCCACGGTGTCGAGTCCTTGCTCCTGGAGTGCATAGGCCTTGATCTTATTGACTAGGCCGATTCCTCTTCCCTCTTGGCGCATGTACAGCACCACGCCACGACCCTCGCGTTCGAGCATCTCAAGTGCAGCGTGCAGCTGCGGTCCACAGTCACAACGTCGTGAACCGAAAATGTCGCCCGTCAGGCACTCACTATGCACACGAACCAACACCGGAGCGCCATCGGCAATGTCTCCCTTGATGATGGCTACATGTTCTTTACCATCGAGGCGATTCTCGAAAACCCTTAGGGTAAAGTCGCCATAATCGCTCGGCAACTTGGCCTCGGCAACCATGGCTACGAGCTGCTCGCTGCGCCTGCGGTAGGCAATCAGATCCTGAACAGATATCATCTTGAGGTTGTGCCGTTTGGCCATCTCAAGTAGATTCGGGACTCGAGCCATCGAACCGTCATCGTTAAGAATCTCGCACAGAACGCCTACCGGCTTGAGTCCAGCAAGTGTCATAAGGTCTACGACAGCCTCTGTGTGTCCAGCTCTGCGGAGAACCCCACCATTAACCGCAATGAGCGGGAAAATGTGTCCAGGGCGAGCAAAGTCTTCCGGACTCACGGTATCGTCTGCCATGGCGCGCACAGTTGCAGTGCGATCATGAACTGAAATGCCCGAGGTAGTTCCGTGACTGTAGTCGATGCTAATTGTGAATCTTGTACCGTGCAGAGCAGTGTTATCTGAGACCATCAGCGGAAGCTGGAGCTCCTTGGCACGCTGCTCGGTTACGCTGACGCAGATGAGCCCTTTGCCATATGAGGCCATAAAATTGATGTTGGCCTCTGTGCACAGCTCAGCTGAGAAGATAAGATCGCCCCCATTTTCACGGTCCTCATCGTCAACAACGATGATGCACCGGCCTATACGAAGCTCATCGAGCGCTTCTTCGATAGAATCTAGCATGTGGAGATATTACTTCGAAGAGACGTTAGCGATGGACGACTTGTCAAACTTCACATGACAATTGGGCGCAATCGTGACCGTAACTGTTGTATCGTCGATTTCATGAACCGTGCCGTGCATTCCAGCAGACATGGTCACAGCGTCCCCTTTTTTGACAGAAGAAATCAAGGCCTGATGCTGCTTGGCACGCTTCTGTTGTGGCCTGATGATCATGAAGTACATGATGGCGATAAGGGGGCCAAACATGATCAAAAAGGACATCAGCTGGTCGCCAGCGCCGCCGCCTGCATTCTGCGGTGGTGTCATGAGAAAAAGATGAAGCATGGTATTCTCCGAAGATTGTTTTTTGGAGTTATAATCGCGGTTGATTGAGTTGTTCGATCATCTCGAGAGACCATTGACGAAATGTGCCATCGAGAATTTTCTCTCGTGCCTGACGCACGAGCCACATGTAAAGTCCTATGTTCTGTGCCGTAGCGATCATCAGACCCAAGATTTCGCCGGCATTTATCAGATGGCGAAGATACGCCATAGAATAGTTTGCACTGCTTGAAACGCCGATTAGCTCGTCTATTGGTTCATCGCGTTGCTTCCAAGTTGCGTTCTTGATATTGACGCGACCTTTCGTGGTGAACAGGGTACCGTTTCGAGCATTTCTCGTGGGCATGACGCAATCGAACATATCGACACCGAGACCAATACAGCGCAAAATGTTCTCAGGCGTTCCAACACCCATGAGATATCGAGCCTTGTCCACGGGCATACGCTCCGTTGACAACCCTGTGATTTCGTACATGTGCTCAGCTGGTTCTCCGACACTTAATCCACCAATGGCATATCCATCGAATTCCATCGCAACCAGTTCATCCATACACTGTTCGCGCAGGTCCTTGTAGATACTACCTTGTCCAATACCAAACTGGAGCTGATGATGCCCGTACAAAAATGGTGTAGAGCGATGATGATCTAGACCACGCTTTGCCCACCGTAACGTGAGTTCCATTGACGTCCGAGCATCAGTGTAGCTCGCTGGATATGGCGTGCATTCGTCGAGGACCATAAAGATGTCAGACCCAATTGCGCGTTGCGTGTCCACCACATTCTCCGGAGTGAAGAGGTGACGAGATCCGTCCAGGTGTGACTGAAAGACTACCCCTTCTTCGCGCATTTTGCGGAGGTCTTTTAGCGAGAACACCTGAAAACCACCGCTATCAGTCAGGATTGGACGATCCCAGGTACTGAATTTGTGAAGTCCACCCATGGCCTTGAGCGTTTCCGTTCCTGGACGAAGGTACATGTGATAGGTATTGGCCAGGATAATCGGTACATCAAGCTCACGGAGAGTCCGGTGATCCATGGCCTTAACAGCGCCTTGGGTGCCAACAGGCATGAAGATCGGCGTGGATATTTCTCCGTGTGCCGTTCGTAGTTTGCCTGCTCGAGCACTCGTCTGTTCGTCGGTTGCTTGTAGCGTAAAGGGTCGTTGTTCTGGATTCATGAGCCAACAAAACTAGCCCCTTATCGTCATACAGCGCCAGTTACACACGATTATTTCACGTTTCTTGTTTCAATAAAGGTTACCAACATGGCCGTACTTGTCGGAAAGCGCGCTCCACGGTTCTCAGCACAAGCTGTGATCGACGGCGGAGAGATCGTCGAAAACTTCTCGCTCGATCAATACCTCGGGAAGAAGCATGTACTGTTCTTCTTTTACCCAAAGGATTTCACGTTTGTTTGTCCAACAGAGCTGCACGCATTTCAAGAGAAACTTGCTGATTTTGAAGCGAAGGGTGTAGCAGTCGTCGCGTGCTCAACAGACACGGAACAGTCGCACTGGGGATGGCTGCAAGTGCCAAAGTCACACGGTGGTATTCAGGGGGTCACATACCCTATCGTAGCCGACACGAACAAGACGATTGCTTCGAACTATGATGTGCTTGCCGGCACGTATGAGTACAACGAAGACGGTGAGTTGGCTGCAACGAATGAGCTGATTGCCTACCGCGGTTTGTTCTTGATCGACAAAGACGGCATTGTTCAGCATCAGGTTGTTAACAATTTCCCGCTAGGTCGCAGTGTTGACGAAGCCATGCGCATGGTCGATGCCCTGCATTTCTTTGAAGCTAAGGGAGAGGTTTGCCCTGCAAACTGGAAGCCAGGTGCTGATGGTCTGAAGGACACCCACGACGGTGTTGCCTCGTACTTGGCTAAGCACTAACAATCATCTGTAGAAGCTTTATGTAGCGGCGCATGACCCTTGTGGTGATGCGCCGTTGTCGTTTAGTCAAGGCGGTCTGCGATGATACCGCCTCCAACCACGTCATCGTCCTCGTATAAAACGACGGACTGACCGGGAGCAATTGCTCTGCGGGGTTCATCGAACACCACATGCAAAATGCCCTCTTCGTCGGTGTGGCATTCAGCCATTGCTCCCTCGTCCTTGTAACGAATCTTCACCCTGAATCTGCGCGGCTCACGCAGGTCTGAGTACTTCTGCAGATTTACTGAGTGAGCTCTGAGTTGCGTGGCATCGAGTTGATCCTCTGTGCCTAGTTGGATGACATTTTCATTCGGCAGAACATTCAATACGTACAGGGGCTCACTATGAGCAATGCCTAGCCCCTTTCGCTGTCCTACGGTATAGAACGGATATCCGTCATGCTGACCGATCACCTTACCATTGAGAACAAAGTCTCCGCGCCCAATTGTATCGTCGATACCTGGGCGGGCATCGCGAAGAAACCGACGGTAGTCATTGTCCGGAATAAAGCATATCTCGTACGATTCGGGCTTCGAGGCAATATCCAGTTGAAGGCGATTGCCCTCGGCACGGGATTGTGGCTTCGTGAATCCTGCAAGTGGGAATATTGTGCGTGCTAGATGTTCCTGACGGACTCCCCACAACATGTAGGATTGATCCTTTTGAGGATCGTCACTGCGCCGAATCCAACGACGACCCGTTGCTTCGTCGTGGATGATCTGAGCGTAATGTCCAGTCGCGATATACTCGGCACCGAGAGAATCGGCCTTTCGCAGCATTTCAGCCCATTTGATCTGCCGGTTGCATTTGACACAGGGGTTCGGGGTGTTACCAGCCAGATAGTCTTCGACAAAGTAGTTGATGATTTGTTCTTTGAACGTTTCCGAGAAGTCTACTGTATAGTGTGGAATACCAAGCTGCAGTGCTATACGTCGTGCATCATTAATTCCATCAAGAGAGCAACATGATGAGTCGTTACCAACATTGCCACCCACGTCCTCATACTTGTAGGTCTTGATCGTAATGCCAATGACATCATATCCTTGTTCCACAAGAAGGCCGGTGGCGACACTTGAGTCTACGCCACCAGACATCCCAACTAATACTCGGTTTGAATTCCGTTCCACGAAGTGTAGCTTTCTAGTACTATGACAAATCTAACCACGATGCCCTCAGAGTTCGTTCCTGCTCGCCCAGACCGGCTGAGCAAGGCATTCTGGCAGGCGTACTTTCGTTGGACCATTCGACGGCACTTTCACTCTGCGATTGTTGCAGGTGAGGAAAACGTTC
>CAZAGH010000001.1:48866-110366 GCA_964484755.1 uncultured Melioribacter sp.
TTGGTGATTGCAGAATTGTCCCCGTAGCCCTTCGCTATGAACACCTGCGGGAGCAGCGTCCTGCCTGCTGGGTGCGCTTTGGAGAGCCACTCATGCACGATGGACGAATGGGAGTTCGTCAAATCGTACAAGATGTTTCGGAGCGATTACAAGCCGTTCGAGATCAGGTTCGCAACGACGCTATGTACGAGGATGACTCAGCCTACCGCGTATTTCTTCAGGGACGGCTGTCGATGGAAAAACGATTTGACAAGGTCATGCGTCGGTAACGGCGATTTTTACGCACAACAAAGAAGGAACACATACATGTCAGTTACTGCCGTGAACGATGAACAGTTCGCACAGCGTGTTGCCACAGGCAACGCAATCATCGTCAAGTACTACGCCGATTGGTGCGGTTCCTGTAAGCTTTTTGCACCGAAGTTTACGCGTCTGAGCAACGATGAACGATTTACAGGAGTTGAGTTCCTTGAAGTCAATGCCGAGATATGCCCGGAGGCGCGCCAAGTTGCTGGTGTAGACAACCTTCCATTCTTTGCTGTGTTCAAAGGTGGTTTGCTGCTGGAAGGAACAGCAACAGCAAAAGAGGAGACAGTAGTTGCGATGCTTGAGAAGGTGAAGGCATGAACATAGCATCAATACGTCAACTGGTAGATACATTCACCAAAGAAGAACTACAGATTGCAGAATCTGCACTCATGGAAGAGCAGCCACTTGCTATAGATGTCCCTGGTGTTGACGATGGTGAAAGGCTCACGCACCTTATTGCTGCCGTATGGGTGCATGACCATAAATCTGAGCATTCCACCGACACGATGTCGGCCATTCGGGAATACACCAAACGGGTCCGTCAAAGCATTTCGTAAGACTTGCCTACTGCTTTACAACAGCAGCTGAAGCAGTTCCCTGCGGCGACATAACCCGCACAATGTATGCGCCTGTTGCCCACGTACCTGTCTCAAGCTTGAATGATGTTTGATCATCAGCAAGGGCGATCGAGGCGAGCATGACTCCTGAGAGCGAGTATGCTTCAAGCGTGCGGGACGCCCATTGAGGCAGGCTAACACTGACATGATCAGTTGCTGGCTGCGGCGCAACAGTTAACAATGACGATGCAGCCCAATCATCGACGGATGTAACGTTCGGGTTGTACGTAAACGGATCAGACATAGTCGAGCAACCCTCGGCAGTAAACACCTCAACCGAGTATGAACCAGCAACATTCGTAACGAGCACGCGCGATGTTGCTCCGGATAGCTTCACCCCGTCTCGGTACCATTGGAAAACACTCACGCCGCCAAAGGCTGTTGAACGGAGCGAGTCCTTTCCAACAACGCTGACAAGGGGCTTCGAAGGCGCCTTGTTAATCGTTACCGTCTGTGGTGTTGAGACGGCGCGACAACCATTCGCATCCTCGACACCTACGCTGTACGAACCCGTTGCATTTGTAGACCGAAGAACGATTCGGCGGTTCGTGTCGCCGTTTGACCACCTGTATGATGAGTATCCAGCATTTGCTTCAAGCACCACTGAATCACCAGCGCATACTGTTGTTGCAGTGAGCGCTTTCACGGTTGGCGTTGTCGCTGTGCACTGACGTACATCAATCTCCCACACACCGCGGCCATACGTTGCAATGCGCAAGATGTTGGTCGACGGGATAAGCCTCATAGCGCTGACCATTACAGGTGGAATACCTGTGCCATATGGTTGCCAGAATCCAGAATTCTCATCTGAAAAGAACACGCCGAGATCGGTACCAACAAACAGACGGTTTGTTCCACCACGCTGATAGACTACAGTGTTGCAGGGAACGTTCGGAAGACCGGTCCCAGTAATGTTGGTAACTGTACCATTCGACACGCGCATCAACTTTTGTCCGGCTGAGAAGCCCCCTATAGCTACGAAATACGTCTTGGGGTCAGTCGGATGAACTTCGATGCCCATGATAAAGCCACTGAGACCTGTTTGCTGCTGCCAGTTTGTGCCACCATTTGTTGTGAACCACAAGGCATTATCAAAAGCTACGTAGATATGGCGTGGGTCTGATGGCGCTACCGCAATCCAACGCGTTGGTACAGAAGAAGATATGTTAGAGATCCTCGTCCATGAAGAGCCGGCGTTTGTGCTCTTGTAAACATTGCCATAACCGATGTAGACAGTCCCCTGTGTCTTGGGATCTGCTGCAATAGGTGCAACCCATGCTGCTCGGCTCTCGCCTCGCGCATTCTGGTTCGATGAAAAAGTCCAGTTTGATCCCTGATTGGTTGTTCGCCAGAATGAGCCATAGTACTGGCTACCATACATGATCGAGGGATCCACGTAATCAATGGCAGCCATCATACCGTCACCATCAAGTGTGTGTACGAACGTAGAACCATTGTTCTTTGTCAGAGCCGTGCCGTTGTCTTGTGCCCCGGCTATCGAAAGGCTTGGGTTAATGTTTGACGTGGCAATGCCATAATACTCCTGGATTCTCATTCCGTTGCTCATGTCCCGCCAGGTTATGCCTTGGTCGGTAGAACGGGCTATCCCGCCATCATTAGTGGAATAGAGACGATTCTGTGTGGGGTGGAACTTGAAGAAGTGATGATCAGCATGAACCCAAGGCACATTACCGGCTCCGGTCCAGTGTGCTGACAAAACCCATGAAGACCCGTTGTTGGTGGTCCTCCAGACGTTGATGCCGCCCACAAACATCACGTTTGCATTGGTTGGCGAGATCTCCATCGCAAGGTCATAGAATCCTTGTCCACGGCTGTCGCGGCCATCTGCATTCCATCCGAGCAGATTCAGATTTGTAGGTAGCTTGGTAAACGTAGTGCCAGCATCTGTTGATTTGTAGACGCCTTCCAAACCTTGTGACTGGTAGTTCGATGCAACGGCAGCAACTACGTTTGCGTTGGCCTTTGTCACTGACAGCCGAATGCGGTTTGCGTTTGGTATTGTATACACTGCATCCCATTTCAGACCACCGTCTGTTGACCTCTGGATTTGCGCACCGCCATTGGGCGCATAGGTTGTGGCATACAGAACTGAAGGTACCGATGGATTGCCAATGAGGTCCTTGTAGATTCCGGAAGCCTGCTGACGCCAAGACTTTCCACCATCTGTCGAGCGAAGCATGCCAGAGTAGGTCGCTGCAAGAACTACATTCTCATCGCGGGGATCAACCCATAAACGGCAAACAACAGCGTTCTGGGAAGCATCGTATTTTGCTCCTGTGATGTTCCACGTGCTTCCGCCGTCTGTCGATTTCAAGATCCCGTATGAAAATGCTTCAAGTCCAGTAAGGTCACCCGGACTGGCGCCGTTTGCGTCCCCTGTTGCTGCGTACATGACGGATGGATTCTTCGAAGAGAAAACAATGTCGCTGATGCCAATAACTGGGACCACCGGGATGTTAATGGGTGTCCAGAGGGTACCGCCGTTCGTTGTTTTCCAAATGCCCCCTGACGAAGATCCAGCAAAGAGAAGGTTAGGATCTGTAGGTGATATTTCGATGACATTCACGCGGCCAATGCCGTTCCATGTCGACGTTTCATTGGGCATGTCCGGAGCAACTGGCCCTAGTTCTTTCCATACTTTCGGAGCCTGAGCTGACTCAAGGGGCTTGCGGGCGTTTATCTTCTGTAACTCTGACAAGTACAGTGACGGACGTGGGAAGGTACCATCGCTGTGAAGCCGCCCCTGCCAGAACCACTCCCAGCGGCGGAACTGCTTACTGATCTTAGGCGTGCCGTCCGCACTTGGTTGCTCAAGAGCTTTCTGCATGGCGTTGCGCACACGCTCATATTCAGTCTCCACAGCATGTGACTGAAGCGTGAAAAGAACGAAAGCAAATACTAGTAGGACGTTTGTTTTCCGCATAACTGGCGTGACCTGTTGTGTTGCATAGATCAAAATATCGAGCTCGAAGATGGAACGGAGAACACCAAGACAGAGTTCCGTTACAAGAGTTCGCAATTTACGACCGATATTTGCCTCAAATTGCACGAAAAAGGGAATCACATGGACGCATCATTTCTCGATCGATTGACCGCTGAACTCAACGCTATTGACGAAGCAGGATTGTACAAACGTGAACGTATCATCACGTCACATCAGGGGCCGGAGATCACCGTTCAGGGTAGGACGGAACCCGTTCTGAATTTTTGCGCTAACAACTATCTTGGACTTTCATCACACCCTAAGGTGATCGAGGCAGCAAAGACCTATCTCGATAGTCACGGGTTCGGCATGTCCAGTGTGCGCTTCATCTGCGGAACGCAGGATATTCACCGAGAGTTAGAACAAAAGATTGCGGCGTTCTGCGGAACGGATGATTCGATCCTCTATGCGGCCTGCTTTGATGCCAATGGCGGCGTGTTCGAGCCTCTTCTGTCGGAAGAAGATGCGATCATCTCCGACGCTCTCAACCATGCATCGATCATTGATGGTGTCCGTCTTTGTAAAGCGCGACGATATCGCTACGAGTCATGTAACATGGATGACCTCGAGACGCAGTTGCGTCAGGCGAGAGCAGATGGTGCCCGCACGATACTAATCGTCACCGATGCAGTGTTCTCAATGGACGGGACTATTGCTCCGCTGGATAAGATCTGTGACTTGGCAGATCAGTACCAGGCGTTGACTATGGTTGACGAATGCCACTCCATGGGATTTATGGGTAAGCACGGACGAGGTGTCGTTGAACATTGCGGTGTCCTGGGGCGTGTCGATATCATCACGGGGACGCTCGGTAAAGCCCTCGGCGGAGGCATCGGCGGATTCACAACAGGTCGCAAGCAGATCATCGATATGCTTCGTCAGCGCTCGCGTCCGTATCTCTTTTCCAATTCCCTGCCCCCTTCCATCGTAGGTGCAGGCATTGCTGTAATGGATCTTCTGAGCACCACGACCGAACTTCGCGACACTCTTGAGTCGAACACTGCATACTTCCGTGAAGGCATGTCGAAGCTGGGTTTCGACATCGTACCGGGAACCCATCCGATAACTCCAGTAATGCTCTATGACGCACCTCTTGCTCAAGCCATGGCAAATAAGCTGCTTGATCATGGGATCTATGTGATTGGATTCTTCTATCCGGTCGTTCCGAAGGGTAAGGCACGCATTCGTGTTCAGGTGTCTGCAGCGCACACGCGCGAACACCTCGACAAGGCGATTCATGCGTTCGCATCTGTTGGTCGAGAGCTTGGAGTCATATCATGATCATCGGTATCTGCGGTGCTGGCACCATGGGGCGAGGAATTGCTATCGCTTCTCTGTTGGTTGGACACCGCGTTGTTCTTTTCGATATCAATCAAGCTGCGGTTGACTCGGCTGTTGCCTATATCAAGGGCCAGTTAGCGAAATCAGTTGAAAAAGGCAAGTTGACGGCTGATGCATTCGCTGCCATAGCTATCGATGGAGGAGTTGAAACTGGTTTGTTGTGCGATTGCGACATCGTAATTGAGGCAGTTGCAGAGATCCTCGATGTCAAGCACACATTGTTTGCTGCACTCGAGGCCGTCGTGAGCGATACATGTATTCTTACGTCCAACACCTCGTCAATCAGCATAGCATCCATCGCACGATCGCTTAAGCGTCCCGATCGATTTGCAGGGCTGCACTTCTTCAATCCTGCACACATCATGAAGCTTGTTGAAGTGATTCGTGGTCCACGTACTTCTCAGCAGACAGTCGATGTATGTGTAGCTTTCGCTACAGAGCTTGGTAAGACACCAGTGGTTGCCAAAGATGCACCAGGCTTTATCGTAAACCGAATCGCCAGAAACTACTACAACGAGTCGCAGCGAATAGTCATGGAGGGGGCAAGTACTGTTGAGTCTGTTGATACACTTATCAAGGGGCTTGGATTCAAGATGGGGCCATTCGAACTGATGGACCTAATCGGTGTTGACGTGAACCTCGATGTGACGAAATCGCAATGGCAACAGTTCTTTCTCGAGCCAAGATTCACGCCGTCATTGTTGCAACAGCAAATGGTTGATGCTGGGCTCCATGGTAGAAAATCTGGCCGAGGATTCTACGATCATTCAGCGAACGATTAAGCACGCTCCCAGATGCTGACAGAGCTCTTTCTTGCACAGCGTTTTTCCTCCTCGCTACGCAAGGATGTTTTCACGCGTTTCACAACAGTGATGACAACCGTCAGCATCTCCGTAGGCTATACAGCAGTCTGCGTTGCTCTCAGCATCCTACAAGGGTACTCAGACACAATAGTCACAACCGCTACACGGTTTACGTCGGATGTTGTCGTGCGCTCGCAAGTAAGTGTGGACTTCGATGAAACGAGCTCACTTACCTCGAAGCTCCTGCGTATGTCAGAGGTCCAGGATGTCTCAATCATCCTCGAACGTGAGGCACTTGTCAAGTATCAGGGACAGATCGACGGCCTCATGCTTCATGGCATCGATGAGAAGCGTTCCGCCGTCCTGGCCGATGTTGTTACACCGCGCGATGCTGAAAAGCGATATGGTTCAGGATTGATTATAGGATGTGGGGCCGCTGCACGCCTGGGCGCTGGGATTGGCGACACCGTAACGCTGATTATGCAACAACGTTCTGCAAATGTTCCTGGAGTTCGCCGAATCCCTATCGTGGGAACATTTCAAACGGGAATGGGAATGCAGGATGATAACGTTGCGATGCTCAACATTGATTCGCTGCGTTCGTTTTCAGCGGCTTCGAGGTCAGCTGCATCAGCCTTGCTCATTAAAGGTCGTGAAACAGAGCGGGCTGAACTTCTCGCTCAGCAGGTGCGATCCCGGTGGAGTTCCTCGGTCTTTGTTGCGACTTACAAGGAGGTCTTTCAAGGGATATGGGGCTGGATCGAGCTTCAACGAAAACCTATTCCTATCGTGCTAGGCCTGCTTTCGATTGTTGCCGTGGTGTCAATTGTATCGTCGCTGCTACTGATGATCGTTCAAAAGGTCCAATCAATTGCGATCCTGGCAACCCTCGGCATGAGTGCCTATCGAATTGGCTTTGTTGTGCTCATCAGAGCAGCTGTCTCGGCAGTGATTGGCGTTGGCGTGGGATTCGTGCTTACCACAGCGTTTTGGTACATACAGAGCACCTACTCGCTGATCAAGCTCGATAGCAGTCTGTACTATGTCTCAAGACTACCTGTTGCCTTCGAGCCAGGATTGATGGTCGTAGTTGGACTTGGGATCATCGGCCTTACGCTTACAGTTGCTCTTCTGCCGATGCTTGTGGCCCAGCGCATTAAGCCTGCCCGGGCCCTTCGTTTTTCTTAAACAGATAGTTGTCGACACTCAACCTTCCAGGTCCATAGAGCAGAACAACCACGCTCAAGACAAGAAACATCAAGCCCGGCTCTTTGTCGCTGAATGGGTCTGCGCCGTGAAAAATGAACACGATGATGGCAAACAGACCAACATTGAACGCCGCAGATAACCTCGTGAAGAGTCCTACAACGAGGAATATCCCGCCGAGAAACTCCGTGTAGGATGCCAGATATGCTTGCAGGGTTGCTAGCGGCCAACCCAACGAGGCCAGATGTTCAGCAAGACCCGAAACACCACCAAACACCTTCGTGGAGCCGTGGTGGATAAGAAGTGCTCCGAGGGCAACACGGGCCATCACGCTCGGCACGTCCTGCGCCCAAGGTTTTACGAGGAGTTCGTGAAGATTTCGACCGATAACGCTTGGGAGTTTCATACGCTGATCAATCTTTGGTAGTTAGCAACGTTGGAAGTGCATGCTCATACGATGCTCGTAGATCGGCAATGTCCATAGAACAAACATCTGCAAGTTCGACGGAATCGCCACCCGTGATGCCGAGCACTTCAACGGGTACGTTGTGCTTCTGCGCACACGATTGCAGGTCTGCAAGCTTGTCCGTGGGGACAGAAACGATGATCCGGCTCTGTGCTTCTCCAAACAGAGCCGCAGCATGCAACGAAAATGGCCAGTTCAACACCGCACCAATTCCGTTGCGCATTGTCATCTCGCTTACAGCAACCAACAAGCCCCCTTCAGCGCTGTCGTGCGCAGCGGTTACAAGTCCGGCACGAATGGCCTCAAGTGTAGCCTTTTGCAGACGGCATTCCTCGTCGATGTCGATGAACGGGGCGTCGCCAGTGATCTTACCGGCGGTGATCTTTTGATACTCTGATCCCCCAAGCTCGTCACGTTGCCATCCGAGGAGCACAATTGTTTGGCCCTCTTCTGTAAAGCTGCTGCCCACTGTTTTCGTCACATCGTCGATCAGGCCTAGCATTCCGATTGTTGGAGTAGGATACACAGCATGACTTTGAGACTCGTTATGGAAACTAACGTTCCCTCCTGTTACCGGCGTATCGAGCGCACGGCACATATCTCCCATGCCACGAATTGCCTCGGCGAACTGATAGTACACCTCAGGATCGTAGGGATTACCAAAATTCAAGCAATTCGTGATAGCTACAGGCTCTGCTCCAACGCAGACGCAGTTACGCGCTGCCTCTGCTACAGCACTGATGCCACCTCGATGAGGATTGAGATAGACATAACGGCTGTTACAGTCTGTTGTGACTGCAACCGCCTTACCTGGAAGTTCCTTAATGCGTAGGACGGCAGCATCGCCGTCTGCGCGCATCACCGTGTTATCGCCTACCTGCGAGTCATACTGCTCGTAGACCCATCGCTTGCTGGCGATCGTTGGGCTCGAAACAAGACTTCGTAAGGTGTTGTTGATCTCATCAGCTGATAGAACAGGACCATGATCGACAGCATGTTGTGTTACGTCGAGGTATGCCGGACGCTTCTGTTCGCGAACGTAGACCGGAGCATCTCCGCCAAGCACAAGAGACTGAGCCGGGATACACGAAACAAGCTTCCCATGGCGTGTAATTGAGACGATGCCATCATCAGTTACTTCGCCGATCTGCACAAATGGTACATCCCATTTCTGGCATACGGCGATGGCCCGGGTTTCTTTACCTCTCTCAACAACAACCAGCATGCGTTCTTGCGACTCCGAAAGCATGATCTCATAAGCGCTCATGCCTTCTTCGCGAAGAGGCACCCTATCAAGGTCGATTCTCATTCCGACATTGCCCTTGGCGCTCATTTCAGCTGTTGAGCACGAGATACCAGCGGCACCCATATCCTGCATTCCAACGACAACACCAGCTTCGATGAGCTCAAGCGAGGCTTCCAAAAGGAGCTTTTCAGCAAATGGATCACCCACCTGCACCGTTGGACGCATGTTCTCGGTTTCCTCGTCGAATTCCCGAGATGCGAGGAGCGATGCTCCGTGAATCCCGTCACGTCCGGTGCTGGAACCCATGATGAACACCGGATTACCAGGACCCTTCGCCGTTGCCGAGGCCATGCCGTCAGCTTTCAGCACACCAACAGCCATCGCGTTCACAAGTGGGTTGTCGGTGTAGCAACGGTCGAAGTAGACCTCTCCGCCAACAGTAGGCACGCCAAAGCAGTTTCCGTAGTGACCGATGCCACTCACAACCCCCTTGACGAGGTATCGTGTACGATCTGTGGTTGGCTCGCCAAAACGCAGAGAGTTCAAAGCAGCTATTGGACGGGCCCCCATCGTGAAGATATCACGAAGAATACCGCCTACCCCGGTTGCTGCGCCTTGGAATGGTTCTACAGCACTTGGGTGGTTATGCGATTCGATTTTGAAGGCAACCCCGTAGCCCCCTCCAACGTCGATCACGCCGGCATTCTCTTCTCCTGCAGCTACGAGCATGCGTCCACCAGAGCGCGGAAGCGTCTTGAGTTGAAGAATACTGTTCTTGTACGAGCAGTGTTCACTCCACATCACTGAATAGATTCCTACTTCCGTATACGTTGGGATGCGGCCAAGAACCGCACATATGCGTTCGTACTCAGCCTCCGTTAGACCAAGCTCGCGTGCGGTTTCTACGGTAACGTCGATTTCACTGTATGGAGTATTAGACATCGGAAGGAAGTGGTTGACGTCGCTCGTCTTCTACAGCATGTCCGATTGCTGCGATCGATGCAACGTGTGACAAAAAGGTTGATGGAATGTCAAGGGGCCAGTGGTCCTTGACGAAGAACGTGCTGTAATTACCGGAAACAAATGGTTCTGAATCAAGCACCTGACGACAAAACGGAATAGTCGTCTTGAAGCCAACGATCTGATAGGCATCAAGAGCTCGTTTGGTTCGTTCGATGCACTCCTGCCTCGTGTCTGCATGCACAACAAGTTTTGCAACCATCGGATCGTAGTGTACGCTAACTTCATAGCCCTCATAGAGAGCGGAATCATTCCGCACGGATTCACCGCCTGGCAGCTGCATAAAGCTCACAACACCGGTGTCGGGAAGGAACTCATTGTAGACGTCTTCAGCACAGATGCGACACTCAATAGCAGCACCCTTAGGATGTGCGATCTCGTCTTGCGTAATGCTGAGTTGTTCACCTGATGCGATGCGCAACTGCTGTTCTACGAAATCAACACCCGATATCATTTCGGTAACGGGATGCTCCACCTGAAGCCGGGTATTGACTTCCATGAAATAGAACTCACCTCGAGCGTCGAGCAGAAACTCCAATGTTCCAGCATTCGTGTACGATGCCTTTTGCACCAATCGTGCAGCCGCTTCCCCCATTGCCTTGCGAATCTCGGGAGTTACTGCCGTGGATGGAGATTCCTCGATGACCTTTTGATGGCGTCGCTGAATTGAGCACTCTCGTTCAGGGAAATAGAGAACATTACCGTGATGGTCAGCCAGTATCTGAATCTCGATGTGACGTGGATGAACGATGTAGCGTTCGATGAAGACACGATCGTCATTGAACGAGGTCTGCGCCTCGCCCTGCGCTGCACGAAACGCTGATTCGATTTCTTCTTCTGATTCAACGATTCGCATGCCCTTACCACCACCGCCGGCAGCTGCCTTTATGATGACCGGATAGCCGATACGATCGACAACCGCACGGGCCTCATCGAACGAAGCAACTGCGCCGTCACTACCGGGCGAGATCGGCACGTTTGATGCAATGGCAAGATCCCGCGCTGCTGTCTTGTCGCCCAACATCGCGATGGCATCAGGCGTTGGACCAATGAACGTCATGCCCGCATCGGCAACAGCCTTTGCAAACTCAGCATTCTCCGATAGGAACCCATAGCCCGGGTGGATGGCATCTGCATTGGCTTTCTTTGCAGCCTCAAGTACCTTTTCGATCACGAGATAGGACTCACGTGGAGTGTATCCACCGATCCCAATCGCAACATCGGCTTCAGTTACATGGGGCGAGCGCGTATCAGCATCCGAATAGATGGCAACAGTCTCGATTCCCATGCGTTTGCATGTTCGCATAACGCGAAGAGCTATCTCGCCACGATTGGCGATCAGTACACGTGTAAACATGGCTGC
The DNA here is from genome assembly GCA_964484755.1 of uncultured Melioribacter sp. Lineage (GTDB taxonomy): Bacteria > Bacteroidota > Ignavibacteria > Kapaibacteriales > Kapaibacteriaceae > UBA10438. The sequence goes on from CAZAGH010000001.1 coordinate 60,242, forward strand.
AAAAATACGGAGTTAAAACTCGACCACCGTAATTCCGTCGCCCCCTTCGTGAATTGTTCCAATCCGGAAGGAAGATATTTGTGGGTGTTCATGAAGATACTCGTGCACTGCTTTGCGCATGGCACCTGTTCCCTTACCATGGATTAGCGATGCCTGATGCAGTCCAGCCAGGATGGCATCATTAATAAACCCTTCTAGCGTCCGGAGGCCCTCGTCTACTCGCATACCCCGCATATCAAGCGTTGTCCGGGCATCGAGTTTTAGGTGCTCAACGACGTTGCGCTGAACGGGCCGAGTTGACTTCATCGAAGTTGAGCGGACAAGTTTTGTAAGGGGCACGTTAAACGTGATTCCATTGACATCGACCCTGGCATTTGCACCATCGATCGATAAAACTGACCCTGACGATGTGGTGCCGGCTATTGTGACAGCATCTCCCACGGTAACAGCAGCAGCCGCATCTGCCGCTTGCTCAACATGAGCACCCTCACGCTCAGTGATCGTTGCCTTCTCGAGCTCAAAGGTGTTCTTAATTGTCGATAAGGACTTCTGCTGCTCTCGGACCTCACGAATTGTGTTTTCTACCAACGCGTTCGCCTTGCGCAAGATCTCTCGCGCCTCTTCCTTGGCATCGTCGACAACCGTGCTGCGTTTCTTTTTAACCTCTGCGAGCCTGTTTTCAGCGTCTTTGCGCAATTGTTCAGCTTTCGCCAGATCGGCAGCGGCCTTCTGCTGCAGCTGTTGCGCCTCGAGGCGAAACGCCTGAATGGCCTGTATACTTTGTTCGAGCTCGTTGTGCCGGTCTCCGAGGTAGCCAGAAGAACGTTCTAGGACGATCTCAGGCATACCCACAGTTCGGGCAAGAGCAAACGCATAGGAGTTTCCAGGCACACCAAAGAGAAAGGCAAACGTTGGCTTCAGATGCTCACCATCGAACTCGAGCGAAGCGTTCGTGATAGAGGGACGCGTTAGCGCATACTGCTTCAGCGACGACTGGTGCGTAGTTACGACGAAACAGGCACCACGCTCTATCAGTGAGTCAAGGATTCCAGCGGCAAGAGCCCCTCCTTCGGCGGGATCGGTTCCGGCGCAGATCTCATCAATGAGCACGAGAGCTTGGTTGTCGCAGTGCGAGAGAATATCACGCAAGCGGATGATCTGAGAAGAGAACGTCGATAGATTCGATTCGATACTCTGGTGATCACCAATTGCAGTCATGATGCGCCGGGGGTGCAATGAGCTCATGCCTAAGGGGAACATCCCCATCATTGCCATTGTGATCGACAATCCGATGGTCTTCATCGCAACTGTCTTTCCTCCAGCATTAGGACCAGAGATCAAAATGCCCTTCGATGTCCGATCGAATCGAATGCTTAGCGGCACAATATCCTTAACAGGGTTCTTGGCAGCAATGGCGAGCAGCGGATGCCGCACGTGCTGCAGTTCAATCTCATCGTCAGTGATGATCACCGGCTTGATTCCGCCATAATTCATGGCAAAGCGAGCCCTTGCGATCACGGAGTCGATAAACGTGAGAACATCCACAGCAGACTCGATGGCATGGGAAACGGAGCCCACCTCCGCAGTCAGGGTCGTCAGAATCCTTATCATCTCGCGCTGTTCCCGTCCGTGCAGGATCGCCAGCTCGTTGTTCAACTCGTATGTCTCTGCCGGTTCGAGGAATACCGTTTGTCCCGATTGTGACATACCGTGTATGATACCCTCGACAGCCCGTTTGTTCTCAACACGTAGTGGAAGCACAAAACGTCCGTCGCGCTGCGTGACGAACTCTTCTTGAAGCAGCTCATCTTCACCGAACTTCTTCAGTATGCGCTGCAATCGCAACCGAAGTCGCGCACTTAGTTCATGAATGTCTCGACGTATCGATAGAAGCTCACGACTGGCGTTGTCACGAATAAGCCCCGTATCGTCGATGGCATCTGTTATGTGCTTTTCAAGAATACGATCATCTACCAATATCGAACAGCGGCCGTTTAGCGTTGGGGCCTTTAGAGCTTGATGGTAGAAATACGATTTGATAACCCTCGATGTTTGCAATGCCTCAAGGATGAGCAATAGATCAGGTGCCGACAGAAAATTGCCAGCAATGCGCGTGCGTGCAAGAAGGCCCGAGACATCTCCTAGACGCTCATACGGAATGGCCTCGCCAGAACGAAGTAGATCAGCGCATTCTCCTACACAGTCAAGATTGTGCTGTATCTCGTCGGCATCCATTGCTGGCCGAAGAGAGCGGACGTGGTCTGCCCCGGCGTGGGACACACAGTACTTTGCTACGGCTTCAAGGAGCCTAGGGACCTCTAGTTCTTCAAGCGAAGAATTGACTAGCGCAGAGACATCTAATCCTGTCATCAGGAGCCGCTCAGGAGTTGCTTGGTGATCGACTGAATCAGCGATCCATCGGCCTTACCCTTCAAGGTCTTGACAGCCATGCCCATGACCTTGCCAAAATCGCTGGGAGACGATGCTCCGAGTTCGGCAATGATCCCTGCAACGGCTGCACGTACCTCGTCTTCTGACATCTGTTCTGGGAGGAACTCCATGATGATTGCCAGCTCCTCGCGTTCCTTGGCTGCTGCCTCCATCCGTCCTGCAGCATCGAACTGCTCAATGGCGTCTTTTCGCTTCTTTGCTGCAGAATTGATGATCTTGAACGCGTCATCATCCGTCATCGCGCGATCGATACCGCTCTTTTCAAACTCGAGAATTCCTGCACGAATTGACCGCAGAGTCTCGAGTCGTACCTTGTCACCAGCCTTCATGGCTGTTTTGATTTGTTCGTTGATGTCATCGGTAAGGGGCATATGGCGTCCTAAAAGCTCGTTTTACAGGGCAAAGTTCCGCAAAGATACTGTCCGTATCTTTGCGCCATGATTAAAGCCGTTGTCTTCGACCTCGACAATACCCTCGTAGACTTCATGGCCATGAAGCGTCAGGCCGTTGACGCTGCAATTGGCGCAATGATGGATGCCGGGTTGAACCTGACCCGTGACCAGGTCAAAACACACATAGATGACATCTACAAGGAACTGGGTATCGAGTACCAGCAGGTGTTCGACAAGCTCCTTCTGGATGTGCTCGGCTATGTTGATCCGCGTATCATCTCTGCCGGCATTATCGCCTACCGCAGGGCACGTGAGGCAGCATTGAAGCCGTATCCGCACGTAACGGCCACCCTGATGCACCTCAATCGTCAGGGCATCAAGCTGGGCATCCTAAGCGATGCCCCGACACGGGAGGCATGGCTGAGGTTGTGCTTCATCAACTATCATCACTTCTTCGATGTTGTTGTAACCTTTGACGACACAGGTGAACGCAAGCCAAGCCCCTTGCCATTCAAGACTGTACTGCAGCGGCTTGATGTAGCTCCGGAGAATGCCATCATGGTTGGCGACTGGGCTGAACGCGATATGCGTGGAGCTCGTAACGTTGGCATGAAGACCGCCTTTGCCCAGTATGGCGATTCGTTTGGCAATCAGGACCTTTCTGACGTTGATTACGTCCTTTCCGACATCAAGCAACTCCTCGACATCGTAGCATGATTCTTCCTGTCTACACCTACAATCACCCCGTCTTAAAGACTTCAACAGCGCGTATCGAAGACATGTCCGATGAGCTCAATGAGTTCATTCGCAACATGTTCGAGACGATGTATAATGCCAATGGTATCGGTCTGGCCGCAAATCAGGTTGGTAAGGGGCTAGCCATCACCGTCATCGATACCGCAGAATCTGAAGACGCAGACGAGGCTGATCGCCCCCTTGTGATGATCAATCCTGTGATTGAGGCGTTTTCCGACGATGAACTGGAATTCGAGGAAGGCTGTCTTAGTCTGCCAGACTTTCACGACAAGGTGGTCCGTCCAGCTGAAATTCAAGTGCGCTATCTCGACGAACACATGAAAGAGCACACGCGCGAGGCAGGAGGTTTACTTGCCCGTGTTATGCAGCATGAGATCGACCATCTCAATGGCCTCTATTTTTTTGAACGGTTAAGTCCGATTCGTCGAACATTAGCTAGCGGAAAGCTCAAGAGAATTGCCCGAGGGGATATCGAGCCCGCCTATCCAGTGTTTCAACAACCATAAACGAATACACGTCGATTGTCCAGACCATCTCACTCAAGAATACCAATGAAGAACTACATCAACGGATCATGGATTGCGTCAGAATCAGGACGCACGTTTCAAAACATCAATCCAGCAGACACGCGCGATGTGATTGGAGAGTTTCCGCTTTCCTCGGCGTTGGACGTGCAAACTGCTGTTGAGGCCGCATCGAGCGCATTTAATGCATGGCGCTTGATGCCCGCTCCAAAGCGTGGAGACATTCTTCGCAAGGCCGGCGATATCTTCACGAGGCGCAAGGACGAACTTGCCGATATCATGACCCGTGAGATGGGTAAGACGGTGACTGAGACAAAGGGCGACATTCAAGAGGCGATCGATACAGCCTATTACGCAGCCACCGAAACACGCAGGCTCTTTGGCTACACAGCGCCGTCTGAAATGTCGAACAAAATGAATATGTCCTTCCGCATGCCTATTGGCGTTTGCGGAATCATTACGGCATGGAACTTCCCCATCGCTGTTCCGTCATGGAAGATCCTACCTGCACTTGCCGCTGGCAACACGGTTGTCTTTAAGCCTAGTGATGACTCACCCCACAGTGCAAACATCTTTGCTGAGATCCTTGAGGAAGCCGGGCTGCCGTCAGGAGTATTCAATGTGGTCCATGGCAACGCAGAGGCAGGCTCAGCAATCGTTGAACATCCAGACGTACGTGTTGTTGGCTTTACCGGTTCTACACAGACAGGTACGGCAATCGCGGCGCGTTGCGGACAGCTCAACAAGAAGGTGTCACTCGAAATGGGTGGCAAGAATGCACAGATCGTTATGCAGGATGCAGACCTTGAGTTGGCACTCGACGGGGTGCTCTGGGGAGCATTCGGTACAACCGGACAGCGTTGCACGGCCACAAGCCGCCTGATTCTTCACGAAGCAATCCACGATCAATTTGTCGACCGTCTTATCGCCATGGCCAGTAAGCTCGTGCTGGGCGACGGTCGCAAGGACGGTACGCAGGTTGGTCCCGTCATCAATCAACGTCAGCTTGATAAGATCCTGTCCTACATCGAAATCGGAAAGCAACAGACAACGTGTGTTACAGGGGGCTTCCGGGATGTCGAGGGCGACAAGCAACACGGATACTTCGTCGCACCAACGATCTTCACAGGTGTAACGGCCGAGCATACCACATTCCGCGAGGAGATCTTCGGGCCAGTCCTCAGTGTTTCGAAGGTTTCTTCCTTTGAGGAAGCAATTGCGCTTGCAAACGACTGTTCCTACGGACTTTCCTCAAGCATTTACACGAGGGACGTCAACAAGGCCTTTGCTGCAATGCGTGATATCGAGGCAGGTATTACGTACATCAATGCTCCAACGATTGGAGCTGAAGCACACATGCCGTTCGGAGGAATCAAGGGCACTGGTAATGGTCACCGTGAAGGGGGCTGGACAGTATTCGACATCTTTACGGAGTGGAAGACGGTCTACGTAGACTACTCCGGTCACCTCCAGCGCGCGCAGATCGACAACTATTGAGCCCGCATTACAAGCGTTATCCCAGATCCTATCAATAGCATGCCTGCTACGGCCGTGTACGACACACGGTCGTGGCCGAGGATGTATGTGAGTGCAATCGTTGCGACAAATGTTGTGGCGGTATTGACAGGAATGAATGCGCTAGGCTTGAATTGCGAAAGCGCATAGCTGAGCACAACAAATGATAGCAGCATAAGCGCTATACCCGCCAGACCCTTGGTAGTCAAACAGGCTTTAAGGTACTCCATGATCGACTGAGGATTTTGCCCGAACGCACCGCTCAAGAGCATTGCCCCAGAAACACTCGTAGAAGACTGAACCAGACAGATCAGCAGCAGATTTGTCACTTTGCTACTCCGCTGCCGATTCGCTGACGTTGCAACGCTTCGTAATACTGACGAATGATGCTTTCGTAATCCCTCGTGTATCCCATCTTGAGCTGATCAAGCAGTGTCCGATTCTGCTGCTGCTTACTAGTTGGAAGCGCAAAATCAGCTGGGGACGTGCGCTGCACGTCCTTACCGGAATTTGACTCACGTGATTTTTCATAATCACGCTCCGTCATTGAACGTGATGCATCTAACAGCCTCGACAGAATCCGTTCCTGCCGAAGTCGTGTTTCAGAACTCACTGAGCCAGACTGCAAATCAGACATCACCTCTTGCATGTCCTTGGCGATCTGCTTCAGGTCTCCCAGCGGCTGGCGTTCACCGACGATCTTTTTACGCTCCTCTTCAAGCTCCTGTATGGCCTTCATCGCCTTGCCCTGCTGCGAGGCAAGTCTACCAAGCTCTGCCCTTCTCTCCATGTCTGAGCGTCCGCCATTGCCTTGGCCGAGCTGCTGCATACCCTGATTGATGGACTGTTGCTGATCTGCCAGCTGTTGGAGTCGTTGGAATGGACTTGGCTGCCCCTTTCCTTGACCCTGACCGGGCATGCTCCCTGATCCACCTTGACCTGAACCTTCTCCCTGCATCATCGATGAAAGGGCATTACTCATCTTTTGTGCGGCGCTATTCATCGCTCCCATGGCCTGCGACTGTGACTGCATGGCCTGTTGACTGTTACGCTGAGACATCGACTGCATGGCATCTTTCATGGACTGAAGCGCATCGCCAAGATCTTGGGCCATTTCAGGTGAGACGCTCATGGATTTCTGACCCAACTGCATCATCGAGTTAGCAATGTTCTGCATTGCTTCCTGAGCGCGCTGTTGCTTCTGGGCCAGCTGAGAATACTGTGATGAGTTCGGATCTAGCGATTTCATCTGTTCCCGAAGAGCTTCTTGATTTTTCGAGACGTCGAGAAGATCGTTGACCCCCTTTTGCATCTGACGCATTGCTTCGCGCTGACTATTACGACGCATTTCCCGCTTCATGTTCTTCATTTGCTGGGCAAATCGCTGCAGGTTATTCGATGCTTGTTGCTGTTTCGAAGAGGCCGACTGATTCTCTCCACGCTCCATCTCTTGCTGAGCTTTCTCCATCTGCTGCTCGGTTTGCTGAGCATCGAGATCCTTTTGAGCCTGCTGCATCTTCTCACTTGGCATGTCTTGTCCAACCTCTTTCATGAGGTTCTCCAGCTCTTTGGCCTCCTGCGCGAGTTTGGCAAACTCCTCATTTAGGCGCTGCTGTTCTTCAGCTAATCGCTTATTCTCTGCCTTGTTTGCTGGATTGGATTGCTCAGCGCGCTGTCGAAGCTCATCCTGCTTGCGAGCCAATTCTTCGGCCCGTTTTGCCAGTTCGTCTGTTTTTTGCTCTGCCTGCATCCGCTTCAAGAGATTAAGCTGACGTTCAAGGTTCTTCCGAAACTCCTCCTCGTTGAACTTAAAGTCCTTCATCATCTTCTGCATTTCTTCTGGAGAAATCTCATCCATCGCTTTCTTGAGCTGTTCCTGCATTCGGGCAAGCTCCGGCGACTTCAGCTCTTTCATGAGTTTCTGCAGTTCCTGATACTTCTGCAATGTCTCTTCAGAGATAGCACGATTCTCCTGCAGGTTCTGAGTCATCTGCTCGAGTTTCTGGGCTACATTCTCCATCTTCGATTCGAGTTCTTGCTGTCGCTTGAGAAGATCCTCGGCCTTCTTCTTGTCGGACCAAGAAACTTCTTGCTGTTGTTTCGACTGCTGTTTCTGCATCTCACGTTGAAGCTGTTCTGCTTCTTTACGCACAGCATCGGCTTCTTTGACAAGCTCCTTCATCTCTTTCTGAACGTCGGTTTGGGTCCTATCAGCGTTGGCGAACACTTCGTCTAGCGAAGGCATTCGGACGATCATGGTCGATGTCTTCGACTTCTTTGGTCCACCCACGACATCATTATCAGCAACCTCGACGTAGTATTCGTATGTGTCATCCGGTGTGATACCAATGGCTGCAAGATCCCACGTGTATGAAACGTCCTGGCTTATCTCTTTGCTTGGAATGGAGATATTGATGCTTCGGAAGTTCTTTTCAGGCTCTGCGTAGCGTGAATTTGTCAATCGATACATCAGACGTAATGACGAGAACCCATAGTCATCGCTGATTGTCGTCGTAATGCGGAGAGTGGCCTTCTCGGAGAGATTTACGTTATCCCTCGGTTCGACAAGAGCAATCATCGGATACGAATCTGTTAGAGCTACTATTGATGCTGTCAAGGGATCTGAATTTCGTAATCCGTCGGTATCGATGATCTCCACAGCGTATTGACCATTTCCTGTGACACGAAATGCGCCGGCAGCTGTTGCCCCCCTCGCATCAAGTGCTATGCGCGAAGTGTCCTGAGCTCCAGTGGTGGAGTTTGAGCTTATGACCCGGACAAATGCCTGGCCAATTGTCTTGTTGCTCGTGATGGATAAACGAACGCTCGATCCAATGAGAGACGTCACGTCAGCAGCTGAAATCGACAGCTGTGTTGCAGGAAGCCCAGCGTACGAAGGGGGCTGCACCACCCCGGCAAATGAGCGCAGAAGCGGTCGGTCGATTACCGTAATGGCAGCCGTGTCAGTTGTTACTATAGACTCCAGCCAGGGGGCTGATGCATATACGCTAGCCGAGGATGTCATACCCTGTACGACAAAGCTGTATTTACCCTTTGCATCTCGTTGCACTGTGTGCGGAACATAGGCAGATGATGCCTTGTCACGAACATTAATCTGAATCTGTTCTGGCGGAATGCCCTTGGCTTCAACGTTGATCGTCGCATTAGCACCTCGAAGCAGCGTATCGGTCTCAACTACCAACCTGAGTTGGAAAGGAGCTGGAGGCAGGTACGAAACGTCATACGACATGAGTCGTTGAAAGCCCTGTTTGAGTTGCGGGACACCAAGTAACAGACTCAACATCAGACCTGATAGCACAACGCAGTAGGCCATCAAGCTGTGCTTGCGTTTCTTATCAATGATGACCGAAAAGTCTTTGTTCCTTGCCTGCTCTGCTACCTGAGTAAATGCTGCAGAAGCCAGTTCCCCCTCGGCACCAGCCTCGTTGGTCAATTGCAGAACATTAACGAGTTCGTCCTTTATGTCGTCGTAATGAGAACCGATGCGTACCGCTGTTTCCTCTACCGATTCATGTTTACGCAGACCCAGAAGCTTCATGACTGGGGGCAGCACAATGGCACCAATTCCAATCAAGACAATGCTGACAAGCGACCACCACATGAAAGCACGAGTCGACATACCCATGTTGAAGGCATGCTCCAGAAGACTCGCAAGCACGGCCAACGTCAGAGCGCCACTTGAAACCGCCACGATGCCCATTGCAGCATAGTACAAGCTCTCCTGTCGCTGAGCTGACCGGATTCGTGTGATGACTTCGTGTCGATTGGGTTTCATGCGTTGTATGCTGCTCAATTAACGTGTAAGGGCATAGACAAGAATGTTCGTGCCGATTCTTAGCGCCATCTCTCGCCGCTCCGGCGTATCGTGATGCACCTCGGGGTCTGCCCATCCATCGCTTGGATTCGTCTCATAGGTGTAATACACCGCCAGTTTACCGTTCACGAACAGACCAAATCCTTGAGGGGGCTTTTCATCATGTTCATGAATCTTCGGTAGACCGTTCGGAAAATCAAAATGACAGTGATACAGCTTATGCGAAAAGGGTAGCTCTTTGAGATCTTCCTGCGGAAAGAGACGCTTGAGTTCCTTGCGTATGGAGGCATCCATGCCATAATCGTCATCGATGTAGAGAAAGCCCCCTGCCTCGAGGTAGGCCCGAAGATTTCGCAATTCAGCATCAGAGAAACTCACAGTACCGTGGCCTGTCATGAAGATCACAGGGTACAGAAATAGGTTGTCGGTACCAAGATCAACAAACTCATACGTTGGTTCGACAAGGATTGGAGTGTTTGCTCGCACATAGCGAAGCAAATTGATCTCCGAACTTGGGTCGTTATACCAGTCTCCCCCGCCGGAGTACTTTGCTCTGGCAATCTTGACAGCACTGCCAACACCGGTAGCTGGCTGCACGGGCTTTGAAGGGGCTTGCGCACTGGATACCAATGTCCCCAGTACCATTACCACCAGCAGTATGATGCTTGAACAGATGGTCATCGTTGTCTGCACACGATTACCTTTTTGTCGTTTTCTTCGAACCATGGTTGCCCGAAAACACGAATTGGGTGCTCTGTAATTGTCCAGCGCGGATGTTGCTCAGCTGCTTCTGCAAGTTCATCGATGAGTTCGCCACCTTTCAGAAAGGCGCAATATCCAGTGGGCTTGACGAGATTGGTAACCCATGACAAGACAGCACCAGTTCGGGCTACAGCGCGAGAGATGACAACGTCGAAGGCTTGCCGGTACTGACTCTCTAAGGCGAGGTCCTCGGCGCGAGCATTGATCACTGTCATGTCTTTTAGTGCTGTATGCTGTGCAAACATCTCAGTCATAGTGGTCTTCTTACGGATAGAATCAACCATGACGATCTTGATATCAGGTCGTGCAACCTTGACGGGGATACCAGGAAGCCCACCACCGGTACCAACATCAAGCACGCGGGCCTTTTGCTTGATGTCGACTGCTTTCAGCAACGTCAGGGAGTGAAGAATGTGACGTTCCCAGACGTTCTCCTCATCCTTACGAGAGATCATGTTTACACGCTGATTCCAGTAAATGAGCTCATCGTGGTACCGCTCAAGAGTATCGACCTGTTCCTTATCCAACACGATACCGTTCGTGGAGCAAGCAGTCCAAAATTCGAGAGGTGTCATCGGCATTACTGGTAATTTCCCTTGGTTGACGTATCGAGCAGGACGCTCGGATATCAGCGAATCACAAAAATACATCGGGAACCGCAGTAACGCGTTGGAGAGTGTATGGCAAGGCGAGAGTCAAAAACGGCAAAACGGGAGCGCGTTAACGTTATTCTGGACAGATTGTCCAGATCATACCCCGATGCTAAGGTCGGCCTCGATTTTGAAACACCGTTGCAGTTGCTGATCGCTACGATACTGTCGGCACAGTGTACCGATGCCCGCGTGAACATGGTTACTCCTGGCCTGTTTGAGAAGTATCCAACCGTTGACGACTTTGCCCATGCTCAAATCGAAGAGCTCGAAGATGCAGTCCGCACGACGGGGTTTTACAAGAACAAGGCTAAGAACATACAATTGTGCTGCCGTCAGCTCATTGAACGCCATAGTGGTGATGTACCCGAAACAATGCAGGATCTCACGCAACTGGCGGGGGTAGGACGAAAAACAGCCAACTGCGTCCTGACCAATTGCTTTGGGATTCAGGGGATTACCGTTGATACGCACGTTACCCGCATCTCAAATCTTCTGGGCCTGGTCAACGATGAGGATGCTGTCCGCATTGAGTTTTCACTCATGGAACTCATTCCAAAAGAGCGCTGGAACGAATTCAATCACAGTATCATTGCCCATGGCCGCGCCACATGTATAGCGCGTCGCCCGAAATGCGATCAGTGCCCCATCAGCGATCTGTGCCCGTCAGCAAGATTATCGTAGCCCATATGTCACATCTCAGTGCGTATTATGCACTATAGGGGTATGGGAACATCAATGATGATCATCAAGGTAGTCGCACTATGTCTTGCGACGTTTGCTACTCTAGTTGCCCAGGAGTCACCGTCATGGGGTGTTCTTGCAGGGGGCTCGTACGTCAATCACGAGGCTTCGTTCCAACGATTGGCTGATTATCCTTCCTGTTGTCCATCATTTACGGGCGGTGATGCATTTTCATTCCATGCTGGTGCGTTCTATCGCAGACCGCTAAGCTCATTCTTCGTGCTTGAGGGACGCCTTATAGCTGCTGGAGAACATGGATCTATGAAGGATCAGGAAAGCACGTTCGTGGCGGACCTGCGTGATACACTCCGTGTTGTGCGTGCAACGTTTGAACATGCCCTTGACGCTTCCCTCTTTTCCGTAGGACTCGAACCTGTTGTAGCAATGCGTCTTACAAAAGGGTTCGATCTGCTCATTGGTTCGCGAATTGGCGTAAACATCCAACAGAGTTTTCAGCAAACTGAGACGCTTGCCAAGCCTGAAGACTATGGTGCTTACCTCGGTGCCGATCGAACATGGGTTGCAACGCAAGCGCAGATCCCCAATACTCAACCTGTGCGTTTCTCCATTCTCGCCGGGATGCGCGCAAGATTGCCCCAACGCCCATCGTCATCAGTAGGTGTCGGATTTGAATTGCTCTACACGCAAGGACTGACAAACGTCGTAACCGATGTTCCATGGCTCGTGCACCAGTTGCGCCTGTCTGCTGTGCTCACGTTTACAACGCCGCAGAATAAACCCACTAAACACGATACATGCATCGACTGTCTGCCCAACATTGCAGCAAAGGTAGAGCCAGTGAAGCTACCTGTGGTGTCAAAGGTTGATAGCAGTAATGTGAAGCCCCTTAACAAGACTGTCCCGCCAGCAACTATTGAGGTATCAGGTGTCTCGGATGGCGACACGACGAAGGGCGTTATCAATGTCCTAGAGCGCAATCGTCGTGTTATCATACTTCATCCACTCCTGGGTCACGTATACTTTGATCGAGGATCTGCGAAGCTTCCTGATCGTTATCTACGTGCTATCGCACGTTCGCGAACCGACACATTGAATCTTCGACCTATCGAGGCTCTTCAAGGAGAGCTCGGGATCATTGCGCAGCGCATGAAGGCCCATCCCGATGCGTGGCTGAGCATCATAGGCACTACCTCCAGCACCAGTGATGATGAAGGTATACAACTTGCAAGAGCTCGTGCAGAAGAGGTGCGGCGAACAATGAATGAATTGGGTATCTACGACGACCGACTCAGAGTGAGTGCTCGTGTTTTTCCGGAGAAGCCCACTACATTTTCTGACACCTCGGCACAGACGTTGGCACAGGAAGAGAATCGTCGAGTTGAGTTGTCGTCGAACAATCCTGCAATTCTTGCACCGATTAAACTTGGCACGACCGAAAGAACGCATAAACCAGACGCTCTCATTGTTCAGGGTAAGCTTGCAGATGGTCATGACGGCTTCGATCTCAAACTTCGTATTCGACGCGGAGGCACAGTTATCGCAGAACATATGTCTTCTGCCGGGAAGGAACGAGCAGCCGTGCAATTGGATCTGTCAAAGGATCTCGACCGCACTAGTGGCGATAGCATAGTTGTGGACGTCGTTACGGTAAGAGATGGCAAGGAAGAAAGTGTCGCAACAAAATCGATCCCTGTTCTCCGCAATGAAGAGGAGTTAACGCAGACTGAACGATCCGGAGATCTGATAATCGAGCGTTACGGACTCATCCTGTTCGATTTTGATGAAGTTCGAATCTCTAGACAACATGAGCGTCAGCTTCAGTTTATTCGCTCACGTATACGTGAAAACACGTCTGTAATGGTGATTGGTGCAACTGATCAGATTGGGTCACAGGCATACAACCGCGAGTTGTCGCTCAAACGTGCAAGAGAGGTATCAAAGCGTCTAGGCGTGTCCGGTGCAATGGTTGTTGGAAACGGTGAAGACAATCCGTCCCTACCAAATGAACTTCCAGAGGGTAGATCCTTCAATCGCACCGTGATCATACAGCTTGCCACCCCGATAAAGTAGCCCCACTTGATCTGTGCATATCTCTCTGTATCAACGGTTGTGCGCACTCAACCGATGTGGTATCATTGTGCATCGTTAGAGTATCCAATTCAAGGGGTTGATATGGGATCGTGGTGCACACGCCGTTTTGTGCTGTCTATTCTTGCATTATTTGGGGTGGCCGCGCTCCATGCGCAAACGATTGTTCCGCTGCGAATAGCTACGGATAGTTTCCCCCAAGTAACAGCCCGAATAGTTGCTTTGGATAATGCGGGGATGCCACAGGGTTTGTCTGGCGCAGACGTTATCGTATCGGACAATGGTGTTGAGCAGACGATTACACCTTCATGCGACGCATCTACTTCTGGACGCAACCTCTCGCTTGTGGTAGCAGTTGACGCCTCGTTATCAATGAGCTCTACTGCCTCGCCTACCACGATGGATCTGGCCAAGAATGCTGCGCGCGGCATTACGCAACTGCTAACATCAACAGCAGATGAGATCGCTCTCATTCAACTGTCTTCATCAGCACAGATGCTCTACGGACTGTCGACCAACAAGACCGCCTACAGTGCATCTGTTGATGCTATGGTTGCAAAAGGCGGAATGAGCAGTGGTAAGGGGCTCACAGACATCCCGTATGGTGCCCTAACGCACCTGCAGAATGCCCGAAATGCTCGTGCCCTCCTGTTGATCACAGATGGTGCAAGTTCATTTGATGTCAGGTCAGCAATCGCTTCGGCCCGTACGTTCGGTATTGCAGTCTACGTTGTCTGCCTTCGCTCATCGATTAACGCTGACATGAAGATGCTTGCAGATTCCACGAATGGTTCGTGGTGTGAACAGATCCAGTCGATCGCTGATGCTCAGGCATTTGCAAGGGCCTTTGTTGCAGATGCAAAGCGATTGCCAGGATGCACAGTTACCTGGAAGACAACATCGACGTGCGATCGTGCGCACAAGGTGATACTTACCAGAGGAACCTCCAGCAGGACTACTGCGTACGCAGTGCAAAAGGATAAGACAGTCTATCTGGAGTCGAATGTCACAGGTATCGAGTTCGGCACGGTTTCGACTGGCGGCAAACTTGTTCGTTCAGTAACGGTGACGGCCAGAAACGGCTCCGTTACGATCGACGGTATCGGAAACTTCACATCATCGAGTTTTCAAGTCGTTGGTGCGCCTCGTTTCCCTGTTACCCTTCAAGCCAATGCAAGTCTAACCCTGTCCATTGAATACACGGCAGCTAGCGATGTTGGCGTGTATGACCGATTGGCATACAGCGCTCCTGGTTCCTGCTCGCCCCCTGTCATTCATGTTCATGGCGGAAACGCACGGAGTGGAGATGTTCTAGAACTCGTTGGACCCAATGGCGGTGAGACATTGCTAGCTGGGCAAGACACAACGATTCGATGGAAAAATGCTCTCCCTGACGACTTTGTACGCATCGAAGTCAGCTACAATGACGGTGCGACGTGGTCATCACTGATAGAAAACGCACAAGGTCTTTCATACCAGTGGCGTCCTGGTCCACAAACCTCGAATCAATCACGCATTCGTATCTCGCGTACTGTCATCGACCCCAATGACATAGTTGTCATGCGCGGACAAGATCAGCCTGTGTATGCTTCCATCTTTACTGAAGACGGTAAGCATGTCATTACGGGCGGTCATGACGGTTCCGTTCGTATCTGGAGTGCGCAGGATGGCTCACAGGAGCGCATTGTTGGTCTCCATGGCAATTGGGTTTGGTCCTTGTCTCAAAAGCCAGGAACAACGATTGTTGCCTCTGCTTCGCATGATGGTAGTGTCCGAGTATGGGACTACACAAACGGTCAACGTATTGCCACCATCCCTGCGGAAGGCCGTGTATGGTCGGTCGTATTCAGTCGCGATGGTAATAAACTCTATGCTGGCACAGACCGCGGTATAGCGGAGATTAACACGTCAACATGGACGATCTTCACATCACGGATTGTAGATCAAGGCCCTGTTTACAATCTCAAGCTCGTTGGTAACGGGCAACAGCTCGCAGTAGCCGAAGGAACGCAGGCCACCCTCCGGGATATCAAGTCGCTTGACGTCGTACGAGTATTCAAACAATCGGGCGCTACGGAGCAGCAATATGCCGTGGCCGTTAATCCAGCCGGTACGGAGCTTGCCAGTGGTGGCGCTGATCTGCGGGTGCACGTCTACAAGGTTTCTGATGGATCGGTCGTGAAAGCCCTGCCGCCAATGCGTGGTGGAGTTCTTGCGCTCGATTATTCCGCGAGCGGCACGACATTGCTGGTTGCTGGCGGCGACGGTACGGCTAAGACATACACGTCTTCAACGCTGGATCTTCAAACCTCACTCGCAGGACACAATGGCATCTTGTATTCGGGATCATTTTCACCAGATGGCAAACGTGTAGTAACATCATCTACGGACTTCACCGCCCGTGTATGGTCGCTTGAGCGTATTGGCAGCACAAATGACGTCTCTGATCGAGCCTTTGCAATTGTTGGTGGCGTTCGCGAGTCTACGCCGCAGTTTATGGGCGACGTTGTCGTTGGCTATGGAACAGATGCTCGCAAGGTGGTGGTGACGAATCAAGGTGCTTCGCCGCTCGTGATCACCGGCGTTAAGATAGGATCTGGAGACACCACAGATTTTGCCATTCTTGATGCTACAGTGCCGGCCCTTGTAACGCCCACGACACCATTTTCCGTTGACATTGCGTTTACACCAACAACGGCAGGACCACGCGAGGCATATCTGACATTTGAAAGTGGTATGGGCACGTTTTCTGTTCTCATTACAGGAAATGGTATTGTCTCGCCGATATCTGCTCCATCCGTCATTGATTACGGCCGCAGGGTCGCCAATCAGTCGGTTGTTGACTCGATCATCACGATTCGTGCTAGTGGCTCACTGCAAGCACCTGTCCAAATCGCGTCGATGACAATCCTCGGAGAACAGGCAGGACAATATTCCATCGTGGATGGTGGCGGCAGCGTTTCAATACAGCCCGGCCAGACCCATAAGATCACGGTACGATTCGATCCAACGAACTACGGACGCTTTGCCGCTGCGCTTGAACTTCGAATCACTGGTAAACAATCTGTTACTATTGGACTTTACGGTGAAGCTACCGGAGATGGCCGCATTGCATCATCATCAAACACCCTGCTCTTCCCAACTGGCACATGCCGTTATATCACATCACAAATGCCATTCGATTTGCGTAATAGCGGTAATACTGAACTACAGGTCTATTCCGTAGGGATTGATGGTGCTAATGCAGACGAATTCACAATAAGTACAGCTGATACCTACCCGATTACTATCGCTCCAAACAGTAGCAAGAGCTTCGTTGTGACCTTTGCGCCGAATCGAGTTGGGGTAAAGGATGCTCGCGTCGTTATCTCCTCCAGTGCAATCAATGCCTCGAACGGACGCACGACGATTAGTATGTCTGCTCGCAAAGACTCCGTGGGATTCGAGCTGTCCCGGTCAGAGCTCGATTTCGGCAACGTTCCAGAGAACACGGTCGTATCAGAGCGAATTCTCCTGCTGAATACGGGAACAATCTCCCTGAAGTGGCCGCGCAACTCCGTTACCGTTGGTCGCTTTCAAATCGACAGCATCACGCCGGACATCACCGGTGGTGGAAAGCGATCGGATATGACGATTCGATTCCTTGGCGGTCGCGCTGGTGAGACATACGACACAACGTATGAATTCATCGATACGATCTGTGGTCGCAAACAGTCAATTCGACTTCTAGCGACAGTGAAATCATACATCGGTGCCACGATTGAGATTGATACAGTGTACTCGCAAACGGGCTCCCTCGTGAGTGTCCCTATCTACGTCAAGAACCTCGTAAACTTCGACAGAACGTCAGTTCGCACCATCACAGGTCATTTCCGCGTTAACGGAACACTTCTTTCTGCGGCTAACAATGTGGCTAATGCTAAGCTGCATGACAATGGCGATCTAACATTTGATGCGCCAATTCCGATACCTGCAACCGAGGGATTGTCGACGACGTTGACGTTCTCGACGGCTTGGGGCAATGACACTGCCTCGTTTGTACGTATCGACAGCCTGACCTTTACCGATACGCTAACCTTCCGCACGATCGATGGTTCTGTTATTCTTACCGACATCTGCAAGCAAGGGGGCGAAGCACGACTCGTAAAACTTGGCGCGCAATCCGCGGGTATCATGATTGGACCGAACCCGACGCGAGACATTGCGCAGCTTCAGATCTCAGCTTCAGAGATTGGTCTTACGACCATTCAGCTCTTCTCTGTCTCTGGCGCTCACATCAGTACCCTGTTGCATGCTCACCTGCGACCCGGCATATGGTCTCAAGACCTTGATGTATCTGCCCTTCCAATGGGTACCTATTTCATGGTTATGTCGACACCAACAGAGACAATCACGCGCCGCATGGAGGTGGTTCGATGAAACGCATCCAACTCCTCAGCTTAGTCGTTGCCATATTCAGCTTGGCGTCATTGCGACTTGATGCTCAAGCACAGAACGCACGTCTTGGTCTGGTCTTACATGGTGGACTAGATCTCCACATGACAGGCTTTTCTAGAATCCCCGAAGAGGAAAATTGTTGTCCTGAGTTTACAGGCGGACAGGGCTATCTGTTTGGTCTATCTGCGCAGTACCTCGCCCCCCTGTCAACGTCACTTGGCATTGATGTTCGAGCTGGGTATTACTCATCTGGTGTTGATCTTACCACAACCGAGTCACAGACATTGTTCGACCGCGGTGTGCGCGTTCCTGCCTCGATTCAGCATGAACTCAACGTGACTCATGCGATGCTTGGGCTTGATGTACTCGGCAGATACACGCTCAGCAAACAGATGTTTTTGCTCGGTGGCGTGACCATGGGATACAACCTTTCCGGAACGTATTCGCAGGCAGAGCGACTGTTGACACCAGGTAATGCAACGTTCGAAAACAACCAACGACTGCGCAATCAACGCAGTGGTGACCTCGAGTCACTAAGTGGAGTGTACCTGGGACTTACGACTGGTCTGTCATTTGATCTACCAATGAATGCTGATAACACGGCGTTTATCTCTCCCGAATTGTTGATCAGTATCAGTCCTACGAATCTTTTGCAGGAAACATCATGGCTCATACAACGAGCCCGTGCCGGCGTTTCCATCTCATTTATACCGCCAGCAATGGAGGACGATCTCAGCGACATCGAACTGTTCGATATCGCGCGTAACTCGCCTCTGCGCTCAGCATCTGAGTCTAAGACTATTCCAATACCAACGGTTAGGTTGAGTGGTATCAGCGAAGACGGAACTCCGCTGACAACCTCCGGTGTACGCATCGAAGAGTTTGCGTCAAATCGGATTCGCCCCCTGCTACCGTATGTCTTTTTCGATAAGGGCTCGCACATCCTACCGACTCGTTACAGACAGATCGGTAAAGATCAGATCGAGGGCTATTCATTAGAGAATTTCTACAACCTTGATGCAATGGTCACCTATTACCAGATGCTCAACATCGTTGGTAAGCGCATGCAGGATAAGCCTGAGGCCACGATAACGTTAACGGGATGCCGTGATAAGTCCGAGGATGGTTTAAGCGACGATCTTGCGAAGCGTCGTGCTATTGTCATAAAGTCCTATTTGGTTGATACGTGGGGCGTTGATGGTTCACGTATCACGGTTGAAGATCGCGGACTGCCTTCCGTGGCATCCTCATCTGATGATGCGGATGGTGCAGCTGAAAACATGCGTGTTGAAATATCCGCAAGTGATGCATCGATTCTCTCACCGGTGGGATCGCGCGATACGATGCGCGTCTTCACACCTGCCGGTATGCGTTTTAGTCCAACTGTGCAACAGGGCGAGCAGGTCAAGTCATGGACGTTGTTTGTTTCTCAAAACGAGCAGATCATCAAGGTGTTTCATGGCCAAGCAACTCCTCCAGTACAAGTTGATTGGAGACTAGCTGAAACGTCACGATTCATTCCTCGTGGAACTAGAAATCTTGAATACATGCTCGTTGTACAAGATTCGGCTGGTGCGATCATACCGAGTGAAGCCGGATCAGTGCAGGTCTCAGAAGTCCTGCTCTCTGATAAGGCACGCACCGGAGGAACAGACAAGAACATTGATCGGTATTCATTGATATTGTTTGGATTCGACCGTGCCGATGTTTCTGCTGATAATCAGAGATTGGTAAGTGAGATCAAGAAGTCTATCACATCGCGTTCTACGGTCAAGGTCGTTGGTTACTCCGACCGTGTTGGTGATGCTGCGTATAACCTGAGCCTTAGTGAGAAGCGTGCAAAGGCTGTAGCTAGTGCTTTGGGAACGGAGAGAACTTCAACCCAGGGTCTCGGTGAATCACTACCATTGTATGACAATGATACTCCGGAAGGCCGATTCTACTCCAGAACAGTCGAGGTAGTTGTGGAGACTCCGCGGTAGTGCATGAAGATCCTTGTATTCAATTGGCAGGATAGACTGCACCCTCAGGCCGGCGGTGCTGAAGCACATCTGCATGAAATCTTTTCAAGACTCGTGGCAAGGGGCCATGAGGTCCACTTGGTTACCTGCTCGTTTGATGGCGCTGCCGAGACGGAGATTCTTGATGGCATGCGCGTATATCGCATTGGCTCAAGGTCGACGTATAACCTGCATGTTCCGATTTGGTGGCATCGCATTGGTAAGGGGCTAGGAGTTGATGTCGTAGTAGATGACATCAACAAGATTCCTTTGATGACGCCGCTCTATATCAAGAAGCCCATTGTGGCACTTGTACATCATCTGTTTGGTTCAAGCATATTTCATGAAGCTAGTCTTCCAGCGGCATTGTATGTCAACATCGCCGAGCGTTGTTTGCCATTCGTGTATCGATCGACACCAATGGCTACCGTCTCTGAGAGTACCCGGCAAGATTGTATTGCGAAAGGACTTCATGCTTCGCGATTATCCCTTATTTACAATGGTATAGATGCGGCCGAGTATCCGATGCAGGTAACTCAGAAAGCCCCCTATCCGGTGATCTCCTACTTTGGTAGACTCAAGGCGTATAAATCTGTTGACCATGTTATTCGTGCGTTTGCCGGTTTGCGACAGCACGAGCAAGCTGCTCGTTTGTGGATCATTGGTAAGGGCGACGATGAACAGCGGCTTAGGGACATTGCTAGACAACTGGGTGTTAGCGAGGCTATCGACTTCCATGGATTTGTCGATCAATCAACCAAGATTCGCCTTCTCTCGCAAAGCTGGATCGTCGTGAATTCCTCGATCAAGGAAGGTTGGGGCATAACAAACATCGAGTCAAATGCTTGTGGTACACCTGTTGTTTCAGCGGATTCTCCAGGATTGCGCGATTCGGTGAAGATTGACGTATCGGGTAAACTCTATCCATATGGCGATATTCGTGCGTTGCAGGAAACACTCCAACAACTCATTGCCGATCAGGACGAGCTGCATCGACTCTCTCAAGGTGCGGTTGATTGGGCATCTCAGTTTTCGTGGGATCAAAGCACTACGGAAATGGAATCACTTCTCAAGAAATGTATAGACTCGTAACATTCATCGTTGTCGTATGTACCCTATTGTCAACTGCGGCTTTGGGGCAGCCCCTGCGTGATAGCAAGGGACAAGATTTCTGGTTAGCAGTACCACCCAACGACCATATTTCTGGATTGTCCGCTGATCCTGCCATCGTCGCAATCTTCGTTGCAACCTCACAAGCATGCCAGGTAGATGTCGATGCTCGACGGCGTGATGGTACTGTTGATCGATTTTCAGTTCCTGTTCCAGCAAATGTTGTCTGGCAGTTTCGCTTGACAGCCGATCTCTACGAGCTACGAGGCGCAAATCAGATCGGTCAGCTTGGCCAGGATGATGAGCGTCCCAACCCGGCAAGCATACATGTGCGATCGACTGCCGATGTAACGGTCTATGCATGTATGCGCGACGATAACACCAGCGATGCATGGCTCGTGTTACCCACCGATGCGTTGTCGGATGAATATCTCATTTCAACTTACGCTTCCGATGCAACAGGCTCAACGGCATATCCGAGTCAGTTTGTCGTGGTTGCCACTGAAGACTCAACCGTGGTCAACATCGACCTCAGTGTCGATCGTTCAGCACGCACAAACGGCTCTCAACGCACCGTCATTCTTAATACTGGCGAGTCATACCTTGTGCAGGCTCGCGTATCCAATGGTCGAACCAATGATGATCTCACGGGGTCAAGAATTCGAGCTTCAAAGCCTGTCGTCGCTATAGCTTCTCACCGACGTGCGCAGGTTCCGATCTTGACGTCGTCTGCAAGTAGAGACTGTCTGGTAGAGCAAATGCCGGGAATTGATACGTGGGGTAAACAGATATTGGTAGCTCCATTGTCTCCGGCAAGCAATGCACGGCCGTTCAACGACGACGATGTGACAGTATGTCGCATATTAGCCTCACGAGATAGCACGATCGTAACAGTGAATGGACTAACACCTTGGAGAATCGATGCTGCAAAGTATTGGGATATCCCCTTGGATCGCCCCCTAAACATTGTTGCAACAGAGCCGGTGCTTGTCACAATCATTGATCGTAGTGCTAATCGCGGTTCCTTTGGTAACAGTTCACCTGGCGATCCATCGCTTATCGTCGTCCCACCGTTTGAGCAGTTCCTTGATCAATACCGTGTGGTCACCATCGAGCCTCGCTTGAATGGGAATGCCTTCTACACATCACACTTCATCACGTGTATTGCCCCTACTGCGGCGATTGCGAGTCTTCGCGTAAACGGAGCGGCACCAACAGCATCTGTTGCCATTCCCGGCTCTACATTCTCATACACCACCTACAGCGTTTCCTCTGGTAATCACCAGCTAACGTGCGACTCTGCCTTCGGTGTTATCGTCTACGGCTATGGACCCGCTGAATCCTACGGGTATACCGGTGGTATGGCTTTCCAAAAGTTGTTCGAACCATCACTGCGACTACGGGTTACCGATGCGCGCGGGCTAGCTGGTGCGTCAGACACCTTGGCCATTGTGGTCGACAGCATCGACGATGGAGACAATTTTTACCTTTCAGGTGTACGCTCCGTGTCGTGTCAGATCTCGTTTGACGGAAGCATCTTCGTGCCGACGAATCAGGATTCCTTGAGTATCACGCAGTCGCGCGTTGTTGTGCATCTTGACTTTGCATTCGATACACTGCGCGTTGGTGATACGTTGGGAATGATACGTGGCATTCACACACTTGGCCCGATGGCAAAGACACTCGCCGTTATAGATTCGACGAGTTGGTATTCGGAACGGGGCTTTCTGGTGCAGGTTAACACAGAGAAGATACCCGGAGAGATAGAAACACTCGGAATATGCGAGGAACAAGATCGAACGCGGTTGTTTGATCCAACCGTCACTCGTCGACCTCGCAGGATGCTTTACGATGTTCTCGGAAGAAAGATTGCGACACCGGTTGATGACCTACCCGTTGGCGTCTATTTTGAACAATGATCATCGTTTGTCACAAACCCTACGGATATCTTTCGCAGTTTACTCCCGAGCCAGGCAGCTCTTGGAAGACGCTTTCAGAATTGCAACTGCCTGCCGACGTGTATCCAGTTGGACGACTTGACGCAGACAGCGAAGGAATGTTGGTACTGAGCGATGAGCGCGAGATTGTCGCCCAACTTCTCGAACCAGCAAATGGACATCCCAGAACATACTGGGCCCAAGTAGAGCATGCCGCAGATTCAGATTGCTTAAACAATCTCGAGAATGGTGTTGTGATACAAGGACACAAAACCAGGCCATGCAAGGCTCGGATCATCACAGCGCCAGAAGGACTTGACGAGCGCAACCCTCCGATTCGTCAGCGTAAATCGGTACCTACATCTTGGATAGAACTTGAGCTGACAGAGGGTAGGAATCGTCAAGTACGGCGAATGACGGCTGCGGTAGGACACCCCACCTTACGACTCATCCGCGTTAGGATTGGAAGTCTTGACCTGAGGAGCCTCAATCTGCGTGTCGGGAGTTGGTGTTCCCTGACGCATGCTCAACGATTGCAGCTTCTTCAACGACCGAAGTGAGCGTCCAATCGAGAATCCAAAGCCGGTAACCATGGCAATCACCCCGATCCACACGAGCGAGATAAGGGGCTTAACCGAGAACTCGACGGTAAACTCTTCTCTGGCAAAGGGGCGCGGTTTGCTTGCGTCATAGAATGCAAAGGTCCCCTTCGATTTTGACGGGTCTTCATTGTTCCGGTCGATATTGATGAGGCCAACAACAGTTGAAGTGCCTGGAATGGTCGTCCACTCCGGATCAAACGCCGGTCCATTTGGGCCGGTGGAAATACGTGTTCGTGCCTTGAGTGCAACGACCTCACCATCTTGTGTAGTTGCTAACAACTTGGCCGACATTTGCATTCTACCGTCTTCCGTTTGCCCTTCCTCCATCGGCATAGTAAACCCGTCTAGCGCGAGTTTGACAGTCGTGTCAATCGGGACACGAATGCTCGCCCCCTTCTGTACTGTGGTCTCACGAAAGACATCTTCGCGGCCAATATTCTTTGGTGACACGTACAGATCATTCGACAATCCCCAGCGAATGCCGGGCTCTAGAAATGGGGATTGACGTTGATTGAAATCGCTCCAATAGAGAACAGGTGCTACTGTGCGACGTTGTCCATCTTGCTCGATTCGCACGTAGTAGCGGAATTTCTCTCGGTCCTTGAATTCCCTGTCAACTTGCTCCTTACCGAGATACGTCAGCGTATAGGTCCCAACAGTCACTGGCTTACCATGCACAAGAACCGCATGGTACGTCTCCGCATACATAGAGGTCGTGATCACCCCGAACATGAGCAGCGTGATACCAACGTGGGAAACATACGCACCCATCATGGCCGGTCCGGCTTTCAAGAGCCGAACGCCGTCTTGCAGATTGATCGCGAACGACAACCAGGCCGCAAAGCCCAATGCTAATGGCCAGATCTCACGAATTCCAAAGAAGGCCAACACGGCCGTTCCTAATGTAGCTATGCCGGCGGCTACCATGAGACGGCGCACGAAGATAGACTTGCTCGTCGATCTCCAACGCGTGATCAATGAAACTGCATTAACGATCAGGATCAACGGCACGAGAACCTGGTGAACCTTGTTGTAAAAGTCTGTCGCAACGGCAACCTTAGGCATGCCGATGATCTCCATGATTACAGGCCACGACGTACCTATCGTCACGAAGATGGCACTAGCCATGACAAGTGCCGAGCCAATCGAAAGCATGAACTCACGGGTCGAGGGTGAGAACTCCTCACGTTGAATGTCCATGCTCTTACGACGTGCTATCACTAAGCCCGTGCCGACTGCAATAAATGTTAGCATGAACAACAACAGGATCCAGAAGGCGAATCGACCCGGATCTACGAATGAATGCACTGATGTGTCGCCCAGTACGCCACTTCGCGTTAGAAACGTTGAATACAAGACCATGACGAAGCTCATTACAGCCAAGACCATGTTCGTCTTGACAAGTCCACGTGTGCGCTTTTGCACAAGCATGGTGTGAACAAGCGCTACAACAACCAGCCAAGGTATCAAAGATGAGTTCTCTACCGGATCCCAACCCCAAAAGCCACCCCAACCAAGGGTCTCGTATGCCCAAAAGCCTCCGAGCATGATGCCAAACCCAAGGATACCCGTAGCAAACAACGTCCACGGTAATGCAATGTCAATCCAGCGATGGTATTCCTTGCGAACAAGTCCAGCCATCGCAAAGGCAAAGCTTACCGACATTGAAGCAAAACCCACGAACAGGATTGGCGGATGAATTGTGATCCATGCATTGTGTAAAAGTGGGTTCAGCCCCTTGCCGTTGAGCGGCACGTCGTCAATTGTTATCCCTTGAGCTGCGAATGACTCGTAGTAATAGGCAAATGGATTCTTGGCAACGAGCAACAGAGTAAGGAAGCTCAAAATGAGACCATAGAACATCATCACAGGCGCCTCATACCCATGTCGCTTTGCGTATGGTTGTAGGGCAAGACCGATAAGTGCCACGAAGAGCGTCCACAGCATGAAACTCCCCTCTTGACCCGAATAAAAACAGGCAATGAGAAGGTGCAGAGGCAACTCAGTAGACGAGTAGTTCCAGACATAGGTATACTGGAACTGATGCGTGACAATGAGCGTGATCAGAGCGCCAGCGCAAAGAACCAAGCCACCGGTAAGTATTCGGTAAATCCATCGGGCTATAACCGAGCGCGAATCGTCTGTTGAGGAACGTAACGACTGACCATAGAGAACCGTGGTGGCGATGGCCATGCCGAAGAGCGCATGAATTGCGAGTTGCCCTATCATGGATCAAACCGTTGTGTAGCGTGAAAGTATGGTGAGCCACCATCATGGACGTGGCCGAGCAGACGGTGCTGTTGTCCAGTTGCAAATGGTGGGTTCGGCGCAGAACCTGTGTATTCCACCCGGAAAACCGTGCCACGGGCGTCTTGACACTGAAGATCGTGATCTGAATCACAGGCAACAATCTTGGCATCAATTACGACCTTGGGTGCCTGCTCTGATTCCGAGGATGTCGTCGCGCGCTCAATTGCCTCGATGAACGTAACGTTGTCGGGTTGGCCGTACTGGCTGGCATACCATACAGCAACGGGCACAATGACCAAGGTACCAAGGATGAGGATCTTGCGAATCATGATGACGCAGCGCCTGTGGGGTGCTGATCGGCTGGTTGTCCTTCATACTTCGACGGACACTTCGTTAGGACCATCGAGGCCTTGAACGTACCATTCTCCATGCGACCTTTGGCAACAACGCTAACGGCAATTTCAAAGTTGTTGGGCTTGGCTCCAGTGAGCTCAACGGGTACACTCTTGCCCGACTCGTCCTTCATGGTAAAACGGAAAATATTACTCTGAGGATCATAAGACGAACCGCCTTCTTTCACCCAGGTTCCGACGATCTGCACAGTCTTGCCGAGCTGTTCGGCACGTTGGACATTTGTGTACTCGATCGAACTGGATCCCAGTGCCGAAAATCCTACATAGGCCAGCACAGCAATCGCCGTTCCGCCGATCAAGAGCTTCTTTGTCGACCTTGTCACGATAAGCCCCCTACTCTGACTCGAGGTTGTGTAAACGCGCGTCAATGCGCTGGACATAGAACGCTATGCCTATCCAAATCAGCAGCGATGTTGCCAGCACAACATACATGGGATGTTCTGTCAAAAACTGCATCATAGTCCATTCTCCGTTTGCGAGCGTTGACGTGTCAATCGAGTTATTCGTACATGCAAATTCATCAGCCAGAAATAGACCATGGTGAATGCAAACAGCGCAAGACCAAAAACGACCTGTTTCGTGAGATTGATGTCAGAAGATTTTGGGCTCAGTAAGGGGCCTGCATTCGTGTCATCAGCACTACCAGGGTGCAGTCCGGGAACGAGTCGCGGCAAAATGAACATCAAAAACGGTGCTGTCAGGAATGCGATCACCGAGTATACGGCAGAGAGTCTGGCGCGCTTCTCAGGGTCTTCGATGGCGGAACGAAGCAGGAAATAGGCTGCATAGATCAACAGGAGAATGAAGATCGATGACTCCCGTGGATCCCAGTTCCAGAATGATCCCCAATTGAACTTTGCCCACACAGAACCAGTCACCGTTGCCAGAATCGTGAACAATGTTCCCACCGATGCTGCAGAGGCCGAGACATCATCGAGTTCTATCTGTCTGCTTCGGATGTAACGGATGGCAAAGACCATCGAGATCAGATATGCAATGATCGCAACCCACGACATTGGGACGTGGAAGAAGATTATCCGAGCGCGTTCTTCCAAGCCGATGATGTACGGTAACGTGATGGCAGGATCAACTTCGATCACACTCACGACATCAACGATCGCGTCGCTTCCTGCCCGACGAAGCCCAAGTACGAGATCAACAGAAGAAGGCATATCTGCGAGACGAACACGTGCAACGTTTGAAACACCCACGACGATATTGGTCGCTCGGGAGTCAGTTAGTGTTCCTGTGCTCGAATCCCACCGCACAAGGGCCGGTACGACCTTTGTGCTATCGATCCGGCTCTGGGTTACAACATCACGCATGTTGCCAGCAATAGGCGGCATGATGCCTAAGATGATCGTGAGCACTACGGCAGCTACGGTCACAAAACGCCACCAAAGAGGCTTTTGCTTCCATGAGCCTCTCGGTAAAAATCCCAACACAACTCCCAGGAGAACCCCCCCGAGCATCAACGCGTATTTCATGGTTGCGAAGTTACGAACTTCACGCCCCGGGCGTGGAGTTCTGGTACATGCGTATTGCCGATCACGGTATCGCGAACAACTCCCTTGACCAGGACGGTTCCCTGAGAAATCACGGGGATGCCTATGCCATTAACAGTGAACCGTGTGATGATCTCACTGCGGTCGTCAACAAGCGCAAACCAGCATCCTTCATCTTGACAGACTTCCTTGATTGTACCACGCACGATTAGGGTGCGTCCACGATTAGGAATTTCCCGCGCCTGACTGACCGAAGATGTCGTCTGCTCATCATCGATGGGGTCACCGAATTCGGTCTGACGTGAACATGATGCAAACAACAGCATCACGAGGACAAGGGCACAGATGGTTAGGATTGCTCGAGGCATAGCATTAAAAATTACGCCGCTCATGCGAATCGCGTGAGCGGCGTGTTGGAGCCAATGACCGGACTTGAACCGGTGACCTGCTCATTACGAATGAGCTGCTCTACCAGCTGAGCTACATTGGCAAGTGGCTTCAAAGATAGGGATGTCAACGATTTGGCACAAGCCTGCCACGCTGCCTCATCATTGTTGAGTGCTTCGTAGTGCGTTAATGTACTTCTCGACGTATGCATCACGTTGTTTCCTGCGATACTGCATGATGTAGCGCGGATGTTCCAGGTAGATCACGTTACCGAATGAACACTGCGTGCGAACATTCCGCTCAACAAATGACTGCAGTTTGCCAGTTCCGAGAATGATTGTCGTATCGCTCCGCAGACCAAACTGGTGTTGCGATGAGACCCATTTCTGTATCATCGGCGTGAGCGCCGACTGTAGCTCGGGTGTGTCATAGAAGTTCACGTTTTTGCCATCAGCAACAAACCCAAGCGGCGACAATGCCGAGAGATAGAAGTCCGCATAAAATGAATTTGGTCCACCGTAGGCCTCAATGACCTGTTGAATAAACTCAGCGGAAATCTCACGTCTACCTGCGATCGAAGATTCTATTCCAAGGAGGTTTTGAACCGCAAATGGATCCGTGAACGAAAGCCCCGTGACACCCGCGCCAAATCGACCGGGATTAATGCCCCATACACCAACTCGTGGCTTGTGCCCCGAATAGTACTTGGTGCACATTGCATGCACGACTCTACAAACTTCTGGATCACTGTATGGTTGAAGCACCTCGATCCCCACGGGCAGGGGCACATCAATCGTCAACTGTGTCAGAAAATCTGCTATGCGACTCCCAAACTCAATCGAGTTCGTAGACATCCTGAGCCTTCGCTCCGACATACGCAAGAAAATCGGTTTCCGTTAGGGGGCGCCCACACACGCGCTGAACAATCTCTGCTGGTGTTTCTGACCGGCCGACCGTATGAATGTGCTTGCGCAGCCATGAGAGAATCTGCGAAAACTCACCACGGCGAATCTGCTCCCTAACATCAGGAATATCCTTCTGCATTGCGTTCCATTCCATGGCGGCATAGAGCTTACCAAGGGTATAGCTCGGGAAGTAGCCTATGCCTCCAAACGACCAATGCACATCCTGCAAACACCCTTCCGCATCATTGGGCGGCACAACGCCGAGAGAAGCCTGCATCTTTTCGTTCCACACACGCGGAACATCTGCGACTTCAAGCGCTCCACCGATCAGGTCACGCTCGATCTCGAATCGCAAAATGATGTGGAGATTGTAGGTCAACTCGTCGCTCTCAACGCGATTCAGCGATGGCTGCATCTTGTTGATGGCTCTGTAGAAGTCACGTGCCGTCAATCCGTCAACCTGCTCGGGGAATTCTTGTTGAAGACGTGGGAAAGCCCAATGCCAAAACTCTTCGCTCCGGGCGATGACGTTTTCCCAGAACAATGACTGAGATTCGTGAATACCCATGCTGGCGCCCTGACCAGCAGGGGTGCGTTCAAATACTTCGCCAATTCCCTGCTCGTACATTCCATGCCCAGCCTCGTGAATAAGGCCAAACAGGCATGAGCGTAGGTCCTTCTCACGTATGCGCGTTGTTAACCGCACGTCATGCTTGCCAAAGTTTGTACAGAAAGGATGGGCAGATAGGTCTACCCTCCCTGTCGTAAGGTCAAACCCAAGTTTTGCAATGATCTCAGTGGCCAAGGCAAGCTGCGTGTCCTTGTTGTACGAGCGGTATAGCACACTGTCGGATACGCTGTCCTGCACCGCAGAGATCGAAGAAAGGAGCTCCACGGTTCCCTGGCGCAAGCGATCAAACACGGGCGTAATGATGTCCACTGTCAGACCAGGTTCGTATTGGTCGAGTAGGTTGTCGTAGGGGTGAGTAGCCTGTCCCAACAACGATGCTTCCCGACGCTTGAGCTCAACAGTCTTTTCGAGTAGAGGTTGGAAAATGGTAAAGTCTGATGCCGCACGCGCACGCTTCCATGCATCCTGTGCCATAGCTGCCGTGCGTGACATTTCTTCAACCAGTTCAACCGGCAGTTTGACTGCCATTTCATGGTCTCGTATAAACGTCCTGACGATCATCGCCTGCTCATTGGTGAGATTGTGCAGCTGATCACGAATCTCCGAAACGAGTTCGCGTGTCTCGGCAGATGTAACGTGATGATGGATCAACGATGAGATCGTAGCCATTTGATTGGCGCGCCCCATCACTGAGCCGTCGGGCATGTAGGTCTCTTGATCCCAGCCAAGCAGTGCTCCGGCCGCACCGAGGTCGGCCACGGTGTTCATCACCCGAAGCAGGTTATCATACGTCGTCATCGTGAGGTCCTTACGTTAAATGATCATCAGCGCGTCACCGTAGGCAAAGAGCCTGTATCCGCTCTTCATGGCACGCTTGTAGGCCTTGAACATCGGATCCTTGCCTCCAGCATAGGCCGTAGCTACAAGCAACGACGGTGATGCTGGTTGGTGGAAATTCGTAATGAATCGATTAGCGATCTTGAATTCGTACGGTGGATGGATAAACTTATCTGTCCATCCCTTATTCGGCTTTACAATGCCGCTGGTGAGCACACTTGACTCCAAGGCGCGCACGACACTACAACCCACAGCATATACGTTACGCTTCGATTTGAGGGCCTTGTTGATCACATCTGCCGAATCCTTTGTGATCTCAAAATACTCACTGTACATCCGGTGCTTGGTCAGGTCTTCCACTTCGATCGTTTCGAAGATGCCCTGCCCAATGTTGAGCTGTACTGTTGCGATCTTTACACCCTTCTTTTCCGCAGCCTTGAGTAGCTTTTCCGAGAAGTGCAAGCCAGCCGTTGGCGGCGCAATCGAACCCACCTTGTTCGGATTAGCAAAAACACATTGATAATCCTGCTTATCCTGCTCGGTTGGCTCACGCTTGATGTACTCTGGGATCGGCATTTGGCCAATTGTCTCAATCACTTCGTGGAGGTCCCCATCGTACGAGAACCTCACCGTGCGGCCTCTGGATGTCGTGTTGTCAATGATCTCACAGTAGAACTTGTTGTTGTCAAAGTAGATCTTGTTGCCAATACGAACCTTGCGCGCAGGCTCTACGAGAACATCCCAAATACGCTCCTGAGCTTTGAGCTCGCGGAGAAGCATGACCTCGATCTTGGCATTTGTCTTCTCTTTCTTGCCGAAAAGACGTGCCGGAAACACCTTTGTGTCATTGACGACGATTACATCCCCTGCCTTCATGTATTGTAGGATGTCCTTGAACTCCTTATCCTCGATCTCGCCAGTTTCACGGTTGAGCACCATCATTTTTGCACTTTCGCGCGGGTCAGATGGCTGTTTAGCAATAGAATTCTTTGGAACCGAAAACTTGAATTCGGACAATTTCATGGCCGGTGGCCTTCACAGTATTGGGGAAAGACTGCAAAGATACGGCGATTTTGAGGCGATGTCCAGTCTTGATTACACGATTACTACCTGTTATCCACAATGTGGAAAACATGTTCTGCCTGTAAAATTATCACGATAACTACCATAATGATCAAATTCATGCGGTGTTTCTTTAAATGATCCCCACTCATGGATTGAGAGGTTATCAACATCAATGTGGCCGCTGATAGTGGAAAAAGTAGAGGAAGGATGACCGTATGATACTTAGCCACGGAAAACGCTATTAGATACGGGGCTATTGATGCGCCAACTAACATTAGAATCAACTGTTTACGCAGTTTGCTTATTACACCCAGAATCATTCCTGCGAGACATAATATGAGGATGACGACAAAACCAGCCCCCTCAAACAATAGCAAGACAGCTGTGATCGTACCTGAAAGTCCGTAGGTATTCTGAAGCTCACGCGAGGCCGTATAATCCATTCCAAAAAAGCCGCGGAAACGATTAGTTACTCTATACAGGGTGCGAATAGGATGGTCGGCGATATACGCAAGAGCACTGTCTTTCATCTGTCCACGCTGATTTAACGTGGCATATGCCGGTTGTTCGTGTTGAAGCATTTGACGCAAATAGGCACGAGCATCGTCTGGAAGTTGGTCAAATGTTCGCTGTCCGAAATGCCCTGTTTTGTAGTCGGGTGTGTACGGGTTGTTCCCAACAAGGAGATTCCATTCGTTGTTCGTTGAGAGCGTGAATCCCTGACCGTGGGCTGCATTGTGAAACATCACAGGCAGCATTACGGCCGCGTGAGTGAGCAGCAGGACGATAAGAGCCATAGACGACTTCAAACGAAGATGGCTGCGGCTCTTCCAGACCACCAAGACAGCTGCCAGTGCCAGGCACGAGACCAGCAATGTCGCAGGCCTTGTGATGACAGAGAGGCTCATTAGGACGCAAGCAATGCTCAAGAGTAAAAAGCGTTCGGATCTGTAGGCGGCGATGGCAAGACTGAGCCCGCCAGCAAACAAAGCAGCCGTAAGGGGCTGGGAGGATATCGTGCAAGTCGCAAGCAGACCGTGTGGCAGAAATACGGCCATAATCGTGGCTATCCATGCCTGCCGCTTGTCGGAGCAAAGTTGCCATGCCAACGCAGCCGAGGCTATCGTGAACAATGTCCAGAATGTGACAGCAATCGCATGATCTGTGTGTATCGTAGGCCCAAAGGCCATGTAAAATGGCGCGGCTACAATTGCTGTTCCGGGAGGGAAATAGAAGAAACCTACCGAACCGTCGATCATTTTAAGCGCTTGTTGTCGGTACGATGGACCATCTTCTGTTTGAGGCATCTCGGACAGCACGCCAAAGGCTATGGCGAGTCGTAACAGTGCCCCAACAAGCAACGTTGCAATGATTCGTCGTTTCCACGTCCCGTCATTCATTCCGCGAATATCGCACCATATTCTTACGTTCGTACGATGTCCACCGAAATCACCTCCGAATTCCCGCCCTTTTCGATCGTCACAAAGTACCAGCCTTCTGGCGACCAGCCGAAGGCCATAGCAGAGCTGGTTGAGGGTATGCATGAGGGGCGACGGTTCCAGACACTACTTGGAGTTACGGGTTCGGGTAAGACGTTTACGATGTCCAATGTGATCGAACAAACACAGCGTCCCACACTCATCATTTCCCCCAATAAGACCCTAGCTGCTCAGCTCTACGGTGAGTTCAAAAGCTTCTTTCCGAACAATGCTGTCGAGTTTTTCATCTCGTACTACGATTATTATCAGCCTGAAGCCTACGTTCCAACAACTGATGTCTACATCGAAAAGGACTTCTCGGTAAACGACGAGATCGATCGCTTAAGGCTGCGTGCAACGAGCGCCCTCGTGGAAGGACGCCGCGACGTTATCGTGATAGCGTCGGTCTCCTGTATTTATGGAATCGGTGCAAAAGCAGACTTCAAAGATCAGCTCCTACTGCTGAAGGTCGGCATGGAGGTCTCTCGACAGAAGCTTTTGTATCGGCTCAGTGACATTCATTACAGCAGGAACGATTTTGAGTTCACACGCGGCACTTTTCGCGTCCGTGGGGACATAGTCGACATCATCCCAGCCGATGAGGATACACGAGCGATCCGAGTTGAACTTTTCGATGACAAAATCGATGCGATTTCATGGATAGACCGTCGAGACGGCAAGACGCTCGAAAAGGTAGATAAAGTCCTGCTCTACCCTGCTCGGTTGTTCGTGACATCACAGTCGAACCTCGCCAGGGCCATGGTGGACATTAAAGAGGAGCTCATTGCACGGTTAAAGGAGCTACGAGAGAATGACATGTTGCTCGAGGCCCAACGTCTTGAGCAGAGGACATTGTATGACCTCGAAATGATGAAGGAAGTTGGCTACTGTTCTGGTATTGAGAACTATTCGATGCACCTTTCGGGTCGTAAACCGGGTGATAAGCCTCACTGTCTGCTAGACTATTTCCCTGAGGATTTCCTCCTCGTTCTCGATGAAAGCCACGTAACGCTTCCACAGCTACGTGCGATGTATAACGGAGACCGTCAGCGCAAGATGACGTTGGTGGAGCATGGGTTCCGCCTTCCAAGTGCCCTCGAGAATCGCCCTCTGAAATTCGAGGAGTTCGAATCGCACATTCATCAGGCGATCTACGTAAGTGCCACTCCTGGCGACTACGAACTCGAGCAATGCATGGGAGTCGTGGTGGAACAGGTCATTCGACCAACGGGGCTTCTGGATCCGCGCATAGAGGTACGACCAGTCAAGAATCAAATTGACAATCTTCTCGAGGAGATTCGAATCCGCGTGGCTAAGAAAGAGCGTGTTCTTGTTACAACGCTTACGAAGAGAATGGCGGAAGACCTTACAGATTACCTGCACAACCTGTCGATTAGCGTTGCATACATTCACAGCGACGTTGACTCACTTGAGCGCGTTGAGATCATTCGAAGTCTGCGACTTGGCAATATTGACGTTCTCGTGGGTGTAAATCTTCTTCGCGAAGGACTCGACCTTCCCGAAGTATCTCTCGTGGCAATCCTGGATGCCGATAAAGAAGGCTTCCTGCGAAGCGAACGATCTCTGATGCAAACGGCTGGTCGGACGGCCCGTAACGTTGATGGCCTGGTGATCTTTTATGCCGACAACATCACGCGATCTATGAAGGCTGTCATGGATGAGACCAACCGTCGCCGTCAACTCCAAGAGCAATACAACATTGAACATGGTATCGAACCACGTACTGTATACAAGTCTCTTGAGGAGATCCTGGAATCTACTTCAGTAGCTGACATCCAGGCATCGAGGACGCAAAAGCGGACGGATGCAGAGCAATCGCGTCTTAAAAAGGCGGCAGAACCGATTGCCAAGTATCTCACACCGGAACAGCGTAACGAAATGATCGAACAAATGTTCGCGGAAATGAAAGAAGCGGCCAGAGCTCTCGACTTCGAGCGTGCTGCTCAGCTGCGTGACGAGATCGAGCGTCTAAAAGCGCTCTAATATCTGCCGATACAGTTGCACGAGCGTTGTTGCCACTGCCTCATGCGAGTAATGTGTTTCGACAAACGTATGGGCTGCACGCGCACAACTGTCACGCATTGCCCTGTCTCGCAGTAGTTCGACACATGCTTGGGCAAACAACCTCGGATCGTCAGCAATCATACATTCACGTCCATGATGCACGTTGAGTCCTTCGGCCCCTTGAGACGTTGTAACAACTGGTGTCGAAAGTGAAAATGCTTCAAGTAGCTTGATGCGTATGCCGCTACCACTGAGTAATGGGGCTACCGCAATAGCTTGCGATTCGTAGAATTGCGATACTGAATCAACCTCACCTATGCAGACAGCATTCGACGGCAAATTGAGCGAGCGGCAGAAGTTCTTCGAGCCCCTTCCAGCAATCGAGAAACAAACATCGGGGACCTGCTCCGCGATGAACGGCAATACCTGGTCAATGAACCAAACAAGCCCCTTGCGATTTGGCTCCCAGTCGAGGCTTCCAAGAAAACCGATTGTATTTCCACAATCAATCTTTTCAAACACTGGCTGAAGTGAGATACCGGGATGCAACTCACGTACGACGCTATCCCTGACGTGTTGGCTATACCAAGCAGCATCATTTGCACTTATTGTTGCAATAGCTTCGACGCGACGGGAAATCCAGCTCTCGTAGTTCTGTGTTTGGCGGGCCAACACCCTACGGATGAATCTCACAGGAAATGATGTTGAGGATTCCTTTGCCAGACGATCCTGGATTCGCCATTCGACATTGTGACTTCTGTACACCACTGCTGGAGCTGAGCTGGGGTGTACGGCCAAACCATAGTAGACAGTGAAAAGCGTTTCGCAGTGGACAACATCGTACGGTCCATGTTGCTCAACGAAGCGTTGCAATAAGTCGAGTGCCCGTTGATCGATGAAGCGTGAGATCCAGTAGGAAAGGGGCACACGTTCACCGGCAATGATGGCCGAAGGCGCTGCAATGAGCGAGCGCATCAGCTGAAGTGGACGTACCTCAGTCGATACGTCAGCCGAAGCATAGGCATTGCAGACTTGGTCTAAGGCTGAAGGGTCGCGACGTTGCCTGCTGGGATTCAATGCAAACACATCGACGGCGATTCCACTGCGTCTGAGGGCCATCAATGTTTCGAGCATAACCACCTCCGCCCCATCCCGAGCTGGGATGGGAATCCTAGGCAGTATCATCAAGATGCGTGGATTCATGTACCAAACCAAGATACAATACAGCTGGTCACATCGCGTATATTGCTACGCAATGGATCATCGAAAACACTTTTACGATCGTTACACGCAAGCGCAATCACGCTTTTCATCGATCGAACAAGCTCGCTCAAGGGTGCAGGCTGAACATCAGATGCTGCGTCCGCTTATTGGTACATACCTACCAAGCGACAGGAACGCACGGATTCTTGATCTTGGTTGCGGATATGGTGCATTTCTGCTCATGCTTCGCGAGGAGGGATATACAAACCTCCGTGGGGTTGACCTAAGTCCGGAGCAGGTTCAGTTGGCCAACGAACTTGGCGCTTCGATGGTGGAGCTTGGCACACTTGAGTCTGCACTGGTCGAAGAGCGCGGTTTAGCGCTCGTGACGATGTTCGATGTCATTGAACATTTAACCCGAAGTGAGGCCATTACGGCTCTGCAATCCATTCACTCAGCGCTATACGATGGCGGAACGCTCGTCATGCGCACCCCGAACATCGATGCAAAACTTGGTTCTGTGCTATCGTTTGGGGACTTGACACATGAGATGCACTTGAATAAATACTCAGCCCTCGAGCTGTTTGCCTCTTTGCAGTTTCGTAGCGTCGAGATCCTAGAGGTGCCCCCCGTAGGCGGAAGCCTGAGTGCTCGGATGGCAAGGGCTGTTATCAGCCCATTTCAGCGAATCTCTTCCGCGCTCTTGCACGTTTCTCAAGGAATCAGCCGCTCAGCGACGATTTCGACCCCAAATATGCTCATCGTGGCACGTCGGTAAGCCCGAAATACGCGTAATTTTGCAGCATTCGCTATTCTGAGAAGGAATCATGACGGATCAATTCCCAACCGCTGACATCGTCCGATATCTCCTGCGATTCAAATGGATCGTGATCGGTCTTTGTGCGGTAACGACCATTGGCGTCTACCTGTATGCTCTGACCTTACCTCAGTACTTCAAGTCAACGATCAACTGCGTGCCGCCTGCTAGCGACGAAGCTGGATTCGGCGGCGCTCTTGCGGGCATTTCCTCCACGCTCAAGGACATCGGTCTTTCGAAACTTGGCGGGAAATCTGGTGAAAACTATGAGTTCATCACCTTGTTATTCTCAAGAACCATTCGTGACTCGATGATTCGGCGCTTCGATCTCATACAAGAGTATGACATGAAGGACGAGATCATGGACGATGTTCGGTCGGAGTTCGATGATAATCTCGAGGTTAACTTTCATGCCGAGGGTAACTACGAGATTTCGATCTGGAGTCAGAATCCACAGAAGTCCGTTGAGATGTGCAATGCGTTTGTCGGCTATGCCAACGATATTGCCAACAGGATCCAACGCATGGAAGCTGAAAAATCGGTACGCTACATGGAGCGCCGATTAAACATGATGGATTCCATTCTGTCATCAATCACAGACTCACTCGATTACTTCTCCCGTACCTATCGCTTGTTCTCTCCTCTTGATCAAGCTAAGGCATCTGCCGACGCCCTTGCGGATGTAAAGTCTGAATTGCTGAAACAGGAGATGGTTCTCGGTCTGTTAAAGGAAAACTACGGTCCAAACGATCCACAGGTCCGTACTGCTCAAGGGCTCGTAAACGAGCTGAAGAATCAGTACGAAAAGGCGCAAACACAACCTGGATTTGCCGGGAATTTTGCTTTGACAGACGCCGCGGGCGTTGGTGCAACGTATATGCGATTGTTCACGGAGTATGAGGCCTATTCGAAATTGAAGGCTTTTTTGCTCCCTTCTCTTGAACAAGCGCGCCTCGACATGAACAAGACCTCGCCTGCACTGCTTGTTGTTGACACACCTATAGCAGCGGAAAAGCGCGACAGACCAAAACGGATGCTTCTTGCGGCCGGTAGCGGATTTGGTATTGGTGTGCTGAGCATTCTCGTGCTGCTCGTGCTTCGAGGTTGGAGTTCTATGATGGGTCGCACCTCTTCCGAGCAGTGATTGCATGCACCTTGATTGGTCTTGGCTCATCCCCGCGATCTGCTGCGGACTTGCCTTGTTGGCGCTTATGGTGCGCTACCCAAAGGTCTGGCTCGGCGTTCTCTTGCTTGGCTTGCCATTATTCCTAACGGATACAGGGAAAGACATCTCTGTCACCGAGACGATTTCTGGTGGCATTTACACGCTCTCTCTCTTCTTGTGGCTTGTATGGAGGATTGGCTCATCAAAGCCCCCTCTCATCCGAAGTTGGCCAGACTTCCTTTTGGTCTTGTTTGTTGTTCTGACCATCGGAAATGTTGTCATCGCCAAACTGAACGGCACCCAGTTGTTAGGATGGGGTGTGGATTGGTCCTATTTCCTACTGATGCTATACTACTTCCCGCTTCGAGAAGAGTTTGGGAAAGACGAACGATCATTCTCACAGTTTATATGGTTGTGCGGTTTGTCGGCCGTTTTGATGTCTGCCTATAGTGCCTACAATTTCAAAAACCGTATGGCAGAAAACATGGTATACGCCTACCAGATCACGGCATCACGTTCGGCACTCCTTGGGCCCGTATTCCTTCTGGCCATCTGCATCGGTATCGCAATTGTGTTTCATACCAACATCAAAGGCAAGATTCTAACCTTTAGTTTTTTACTGATCAATCTTGCGGCCTTGGTGTTAACATTTACCCGAACATTGTGGGTGTTTGTGTTTGTCTGCACAGGCATCATCATGTTGTTTCTGCGTTTCCGTCAGAACCTTACCCTTGTGGTGTCGTCGGTTACCATTGCCGCTACTGCCGTGGCATTGTTCTATTCCTTCAACCCAAAACTTGCCGACATCGCCGTGCGCCTTGTGCAAAAGCGATTTGCCTCTTCAACTCAGCTGTCAGGGGGCGAT
Organism: uncultured Melioribacter sp.; assembly: GCA_964484755.1. GTDB lineage: Bacteria > Bacteroidota > Ignavibacteria > Kapaibacteriales > Kapaibacteriaceae > UBA10438. The sequence goes on from CAZAGH010000001.1 coordinate 99,552, forward strand.
CATTCGTTTGAAACACGACTTATTGAGGTCAGCAACGCTTGGAAGAAGGTAGAGCAGTATCCTCTTGGCGGGAGTGGCCTACGGGCAAAGTTTGTCACATGGCAACCTATCGAGGGTTGGCATAACACCGTTTCGTTTGTGCACATCGGATACGTTGGCTTGATTCACAAAGTTGGCTTTCCACTAGCACTGATTCTGTTCGCTACATTGATCGGTTTCACGCTGCGTGCCATCAAAAATGCCTTTGACCTGCGCAAGACCTGGAGCTCACCTCTGAAGAGGGCTGTTGCATTCGGAGTTGTCGCATTCTTCCCTGCTTTGTATGTCAATATCTTCATGGCTGGTATTTTTGATCAGCGCTACGGCAACATCATGATGGCGTTTCTCTTCACTTGTGTAGCGATTTGTTCGCAGCACGTCAAAGATCTTCGCAAGGATTCCGTAGGTATCACCACGCTATGAAGTTCAAGAATCAAGATTCTGCATTTGGATCCGTAGAGCGTTTACGCATTCTGCGTTACGTCATCCTTGCAATCAGCGCGATCTATATCGGCCGTCTCGCCTATTTACAGATCATTCAGGGCAACAGGTATAAGTTGAAAGCTGAGGCACAGGCTATCAAGCAGATATCGACCGAACCATTTCGTGGTATGATTTTCGATCGTTACGGAAGAGCTATCGTTCAAAATGCACCCGGTTTTTCTGTTACGATAACACCCTACGAATTCAACGAGCTTGCCTGTGAAACGCTCTCGAGGATCATTGGCGTCCCCGATTCGCTCATTTGGCAGGACGTCAGGAAGTCTGCTTCATACAACAAGTTCGCTGCAGCCAAGCTATCCTACGGACGCGACATCCCGGTTGAGCTCGTTGCACAGATTGAAGAACAGCGAGATCTGCTTCGCGGCGTTGATATCATTATCGATCCAAAGCGGCTTTACGCATTCGACGGCAATGCGGCACACTTACTTGGATACACCCGGGAGGTGGCCGAGTGGCAGTTAAAGAAGCTCGGCGATGCCTATGCACCAGGAGATATGACGGGTCAGACCGGACTTGAGAAATCTTATGAAGTTGCCATTCGTGGTCAAAAAGGAACACAGTTCATTGCCGTCAACAAGAACGGTCAAAAGGTAGAGAGCTTTAACGACGGTAAAAGCGACCAATACGGACTGGAAGGCGACGATCTTTTTCTCGGACTTGACACTGACTTACAGGAGCTTGCAGAGAAGCTCCTCGGCTCTGCCAAAGGATCAGTCGTAGCACTCGATCCAGCAAACGGAGAAGTTCTCTGCTACGCTAGTAAACCCGATTATGATCTTCGTCAATTCGCTGGAAAGACCGCTCGTTCTTACTACAATCAGATTTATCGAGACCCTGGCATTCCATTGTTGAACCGCGCCGCAAACTCCATGTATCACCCCGGCTCGACATGGAAGCCCCTTATGACGTTAATGGCTCTTCAAGAGGGCATCATTACGCCCAAGACCAAGCTCATGTGTGCAGGGGGCTATCAATACGGTAATCGCTTCGCAAAGTGTCACGGTGGTGTTCACGGTATGATCGATTGCTCATTTGCAATCGCTGTCTCCTGCAACTCGTTCTTCTATCAGCTTGGATTGAAGATTGGAGCAGAACGCTTCCACCGCTACGGTACCATGTTTGGCTTTGGTCAGCGTACGATGATGGACATCCCCTCGGGTGAAGATGGCAAAGGTATTCTTCCGTCGAAGGAATACATGGATCGAAGGATCGGTCCGAAGAACTGGACGCCGTATGCCTTCATGAACTGGGGTATTGGGCAAGGCGAGGTTAACGTAACACCTCTTCAGCTGGTGGCCTATACGGCTGCTGTTGCTAATGGCGGAACGTGGCATCAGCCGCATGCGGTGCGCGAGATCTACAGCAAGACACTGCGGAAGAAGGCAAAGATTGCCTATGAAAGTCGTCCTATACCAATCAACCGAGAGTACTTTGACGTCGTCAAGGTTGCCATGCGAGAGGTTGTACGCAACGGTACTGCGCGTGGCGCAGACATACCTGGACTGAACGTGTGTGGCAAGACAGGTACAGCCGAGGCATCGGGCGGCAACAAGGACCAATCGTGGTTTATCTGTTTTGCACCATTAGAAAATCCGAAGATCGCAATGGTCGTAACTGGCGAAGGTCAGGGATTTGGAGCAGCGTTTGCTGTTCCTATTGCGCGCAAACTGCTTGAGCTATACTTCAATCGCACATGGCCGGCTGACATTGCTCGTGACAGTGTCTGGAAGCGAAAACCAGGCACTACGCCACAGCAGCCTGCAACTAACGATCAGGATGAGCCGATTCAAGGACCATTTGCTTCAAACAATAAGCCCAAACCGGCTGCAACATTGCCTACCGCACCGACAGTGGTCACGGCCTCAACTGCTCGACGTTAGGTCGAAGCGCTTTCGAGCAGCTCCTTTGTGCGACGCTGACGATACCTGAACATGCCGACGATCTGTTTACGGACGGCGATGGCATTAACAAGACGTCCAAACCAACCTAATGGTAACTCGTACTCCACAACGTCGGTAAGCTTTGTGCCCTCTGGCAATGCTTCAACGATGCGTATCTGCTTCCAGCTTGCAAAAGGGCCCTTGATCTGTTCATCAACCATTCTATGCGGTGGTTGGTATTCAGTGATTCGAACATGCCACGTAGTTGGGATGATGCCGAGATGACGCACGGTAAGATAGATATCCTGCCCTTGCCCCTGCGGGCCTTTTGTCGTAAAGGAAACGGATATATACCTAGGTGTGATCTTGATGAGATTGTTCGTGTCATCATGAAAATGAAAGACACGTTCTAGGGGTGCGTTGATGATGACCGACGACTGATATCGTTCCATTTGTTTGCCATTCGTAGCATTGATTCTTCAGACGTCAGCGACACAATGTCGTTGACGGCAACCCATGCAAGATCATGCGACTCATCGCTAATGATGTACTGGTCTTCCGTTGCCCTCAAGACGAAACGTACGTCGTAATGCAAATGTTCCGGATCAGATTTGCGGGCCGGAATGACGTGAATGTCCACGTCGAATATAGATGTCTCAATCACCTCAAATTCATGAATCCCCGACTCCTCTTTAGCTTCCGTTATTGCAACATTCAAGAGATTCTCAACGCCATCAGCATGGCCTCCCAATTGAAGCCACTTGTTCAGTTTGCGGTGATGCGTTAGCAGTACTTTGTCGCCTGTTGGGTGCACGATCCACGCCGAACCAGTGAAATGTCCCTCCAATGTGGTACGCTCAAAGCAACCTGGCTCCCGTATGAGAAAATCCATCATGCGTTCTACGACTGCACGCTCAGGGGGAAAACGAAGGAGGTAGTCCTGCAAAGCTTCAAGCAGTTCTGCCCTACCCCGTGTGATGTCCGTATCTTGCTTCATGGCACGTTACAAATTCTTGATCGAATACGAAGGTACAAGGTATTCCGGCTGGCAGGCACAGAAAAATGCGCGTACAGTACAAGGTGAGCTCATTGGAGCTCTTGAGGGGGCTCTAAAGACCCGCTCGTTTGAGTTTGTAGGCTCTGGAAGGACTGATGCTGGTGTTCACGCATTGGCACAAGTGGCGCATTTACAAGCGGAAACGATGCTGGCACCACATGTTCTGCGTATGAAAGTAAACGATCTTCTGCCAGCTGACATTAATGTCATCCAAGTTGAAAAGGTTCATGAGCGCTTTCATGCCCGCCACCATGCAACGTCACGATCATACATGTATCAGATTGCGCAACGTAGAACGGCTTTTGGCAAGCGTCATGTCTGGTGGATCAAGGATACACTCGATGTCGCAGCAATGCAACAGGCAGCGTTATTGTTCGAAGGCTTTCATGATTTTCGGGCCTTTACCCGCGACGATCCGGATGAAAAATCAACCAAGGTCGAACTCATACGCTGTCGGGTGATCGACCATCATCCATTGCTCGTTGTTCACGTCGTGGGCAGCCATTTTCTTTGGAATATGGTGCGTCAGATGGTTGGTGCAATCGTCGAAGTGGGCCGGGGTTCGATGCCGTCAACAAGGATCACGGAACTCCTCTCCGGCGCAAAGAGTTCTTTGCCATGGGAGACGGCTGCCCCTTCTGGCTTGTTCCTGACAAGTGTACAGTATGACAAGGCTCCGATTCCTGAAATCGTGCCAACAATCCGACTATGACATGCGCTACCTGATCGTACTAACATTCTGCACTGTGATTGCATGCGGACAGCATGGATCGCAGAAGAATACCTCAGACGTTGTGAAGATTTATAGTTCTTCCACTAAATCTACGACCCCAATGAAGCGAATCGAGAAAACAGACGACGAATGGAGGAAACTCCTAACAGAGGACGAGTTTCGCATTACTCGTAAAAAAGGTACCGAGCGTGCCTTCACAGGTGCGTATTGGAATCACCACGGAACCGGCGTTTACGTTTGTCGTTGCTGCGAAACAGAGTTGTTCCCGAGCACTACGAAATATGACTCAGGCTCTGGATGGCCGTCGTTCTATGCTCCCGTTGCAAGCACAAACGTTGAGAACCACACTGACAATTCTCTACCATTTGAAACAAGAGTCGAGATTACCTGTGCACGATGTGGAGCACACCTGGGCCACGTTTTTGAAGATGGACCAAAACCAACAGGGCTCCGCTATTGTGTCAACAGCGCAGCCCTGAAGTTTCAGCCAAAGAAGTAAACGCCCCCTACTATCCTTTGACAGCTAGGAGATTCTTGCGTCGACGGCGCAGGATCGAACGGCGGGCCAGTAGATAGTACATACACGGCACGACAACGAGCGTAAGGAACGTTGAGAAGCCTAGACCGAACACGATCGACCAAGCGAGGGGCCCCCAGAACGCTACACTGTCAGAGCCGATATGGATCTGAGGATTACGAAGGTTGATAAGCTCCCAGAAGTTGATATTCAGACCAACGGCGAGCGGGATCAATCCAAGAATCGTTGCGCCTGCAGTGAGAATCACTGGATTGAATCGGATTGCGCCACCTTCAATGATAGCTCTCCGAAGTTTCCAACCCTGCGCCAGCAACACGTCTGTGAAATCAAGCAGCACGATACCGTTACGCACGACAATTCCACCAAGGGCAACAATACCTACTCCCGTAATCGCAATCGAAAATGTCATCCGGAAGATGATAAATCCGAGGAGTACGCCAATGAGACTGAACAGCACAGTAACCATGATGAGAATTGGCTTAGCAACGGAATTGAATTGCGTGACCATGATCATGAAAATGAGCAGTGCCGCTACAAGGAATGCAAATCCTAGGAAATCCGCGCTTTCTTTTTGTTCCTCTTGTGCACCAGTAAGCTTGACGCTGTAGCCATCAGGGACTGTGAACCCTGCTAAAGCTGCTCGGATGTTGTTATTGACCTTGTTCTCGTTGTAGCCTTGCAACAGATTCGAACTCAGCGTGACAACACGACGCTGATTCTTTCTGTTGATTCCAGCATAGGTTGATGTGTACTGGAGTGATGCGATCGATGCAATTGGTATCTGACGATAACGACCTGTACTCATATCAAAGAAGGAGACAGGTTGGTTCATCAGTGCCTCTGCATTAGAGCGAACCGATTCCATGGCGCGAACCTGAACAGGAAACTCCTCTTCGCCAGACCGGAACTTGGTGGCCTCAGCCCCATACATGTTGTTTCGCAATACCATACCAATCTGTGCAGTTGAAACACCTTCTGCATTGGCTTGCTCTCGATCGATGACGATCGACAGCTCAGGCTTGTTGCGTACGAGATCACTTTTGAGGCGCTCTATACCCTGAATCTTCGCGGTGTCGGTAATGAAACGTCGAACGCGTTCCGATAGTCCTGTAAGCTCTTCGAAATCATCACCGCTGATCTCAATGTTGACGGGCTTACCGGTAGGTGGACCGCTGGCCTCCTGATCAACAACGATTTCAGCGCCTGGAATATCAGCTACAGCCTTTCGAAACTCAATCAGGTAGTCGCTTGTACTCTTGCCTCCACGCTTGCTGTATTCAACAAACGCCACGGTAACCTTGCCCTTGTGTGGAGTGACGGTTCGATCTGGATTTTGTGGGTCACCAGCACCAATACCCACATTCGAGATCACGGACTTTACAAGTGGATTGTCTTTACCAATGATTCCGTTGACGCGCTGCTCAACAACCCTGACAACTGAGTCAGTTTCCTTTGCATCCGTGCCTACCGGCATTTGAACATAGAGGTAGGCATAGTTTGGATCAGCGCTTGGGAAAAACGTGGTTTCCGGACCAGCAACGACCATCAGGGCTATAGTCCCAATAAGTAACGCTACCATTGACCCAATAACCTGCCACGGACGGCTCCCGGAGAGAGCCCAGCGAAGAACACTACGATAAGCATCCATGATGCCGGGCAGTGTTCTATCTTGGAATGGACGAATAAGTCGTGGGGTCAGATATGCACGATTAATGTACCAGAACGTGATACCAAAGAGAATCATCGTCGTTATCCAATACTGACCTGTAACAAGACCGATGACACAGAAGAGACCTAGGACAACACCGTACATTGTCAAGTTTCGCCTCGTTAGCTGCACGGGCTTGCGGTCCATGAAGTCGACAGCAAAGACTGGATTCATGATGTAGGCAACGATGAGCGACGCAGTAAGCGTGATGATGAGAATCGATGGCAGATAGACCATAAACTCCCCTACGAGTCCCGGCCAGAACAGCAAAGGCACGAACGGGGCAAGTGTTGTTAATGTGCCCGCGACAACAGGAGCAAAGACCTCTGCGGCGGCATACTTCGTGGCAGTTTTAACGTCAACATGGTGTTTGGTGTGAAGTCTGTGAGTATTCTCAATCACAACGATTGCATCATCAACAACAATTCCAAGGGCGAGCAAGAAACCAAAAGTCACGACGACGTTGAACGTGAAATCAAAACTTGGCATGATTAGGAAGGCCATGAAGGATGACAACGGTGTTGCCAATCCTACGAACAAGGCATTCTGAACGCCCATGAAGAACATCAGTACAATCGTTACAAGAATGAAGCCGATGATGATGGTATTGATCAGATCAGCAAGGTTGATCCGCGTAGCAACCGACTGATCGTTCGTTATCGTAATCGATACACCTTTTGGCAGACGAGTCCGCTCGTACTCTGTGACGATGGCCTGAATCTGATCGGACGCATTGATGAGATTCTCACCTGCTTTCTTCAGAACTGCAAGCGTGATAACGTCCTTCCCATCAAGACGGGCAAAACTCTGCTGCTCCTTTGTCGTCTCTGTTACAGTTGCAATGTCGCGTATGTAGGCTGTGGCACCGCGCATACTGCGTACAATGACGTTATTGATTTGTTCGACGGTAGCGAATTCCCCGCTAATCTGAATATTGCGTCGCACGCCATCGTTAAGGATCTCACCACCTGAGATATTCATGTCCTCGAACTGAATAGCTCGGCTGACGTCGTCGAAAGACATACCCATTGCCTCTAGGCGGTATGGATCGATGTCAACTCGTACCTCTTTGTCAAGCGCTCCAATGATATCAACTCGACGGATCTCAGGTAGTGATTCGAGCTTGTCCTGCAACTCATCTGCGAACTGCTTTAGTGAACCCATGCCAACGGAACCAGAGATATTGACATTCATAATCGGGAACTCTGAGAAGTCGATCTCTGCGACCTGCGGTTCCTTTGTGAGCTGATTAGGCAGTTCGGTTCGTGCCTTGTCAACGGCATCTGATATCCGTTGCTTTGCAACCGTTGGATCGATGTCCGTTGTGAACTCTACCACAACCACGGATGCATCAGGTAGACTTGAACTTGTGATTTTTTTCACGTCTGCAACCGACTTCATCTGCTTTTCAATCGGCCGCGTGATAAGGTTCTCGATATCCGTCGGCGTCATACCTGCCTGGATAGTTGTAACGAGAACTGTAGGCACAACGATATCAGGGAATTGCTCCTTTGGCAATCGAATGTAGGTGATGATGCCAAGCAGCGAAATGATCAACGACATGACATAGATGGTCGTTCTATTCTCAACTGCCCATGCCGTTATCGGAAACGATTTGTGATGTTGCATGCTCATTACTGATTCACCACCTTCACTGTTTGTCCATCGGCTACGGTTGTAACACCTTTATCGATGACCTGCTCACCAACGGATATCCCGCTCTTTACCTCAACCATGGTTCCCGAAGTGATGCCGGTTTCAATGTTCTTCCTCTTGACAACACTATTCTCCTGTACTGTCAAGACATACGATCCTGCTGCATCCCGCTGGACAGACGAAAGCGGAACTGCAAGCCCCTTAGGGATGGTAACATCATTGATTGCCACACGACAAGTAGCGTTTGGCTTGACCGTAGCTGGCACCTTCGACAGTGGGATCTCTAAGCGAAATGTTCTGTTCAATGGATTCAATACCTTCGATACAGACTTAATTGTCGTAGCGACCACTTCTTCTGTTTCTGAAAAAGCGATTGTTGCCTTGTCACCTACGTTGATTGAAGAAACGAAGGCCTCTGACACATCCACAATGACGCGCACATCTGACATGTTGACCAGCATCATCAATGGCATTCCTGGCGCCGCCATCTCACCTACTTTGGCAGTTACGTTATCACATATACCAGCACGCGGAGCCGTAATGCGAGACATAGCAAGCTGCTCGCGAAGAGATTCTATTCTGCGCTCCAAGGCATCAAGCTGATTCTTTGCTGTGAGATATTGAATCTCGCTACCCGCCTTCTGTTCAAATACGCGCTTCTGCTTTTCATACAGCGTGCGAGCAAAGTCTAATTGAACTTTAACCTCTTCGATACCGCGTTTGATTGCTTCATTGTCCACTTCAGCAAGAACTTGTCCTGCACGAACAACTTGGCCGCTGGAAACATACACATTAGTGATGCGTCCCGGCATCATCGACGAAAGCATAACCGTCGACTTCGATTCAACAGTGCCTTTTACATCGATGATATGTGGCAACTCTGTTTCAGCTACACGGATGACAGATACTGGTATCGCAGCCTGCTTATCCGTTGTTGCGAGTAGTTTTGATTCAAGCTCCTTGATCTGTGCATCGAGTTGTGCACGCTGAGCCCGAAGATCGTCGAGCCTTGCCTGGGAGTTATCGTTACCTCCATTGGAACAGGCAGATAGTAATCCGACCATTACCACGGCGATGAATAGTTGAGAAAGATGGTTCATGATGAACTGTGATGATAATGAGTGAATAATGTTCATGTTGATGATACGATACGTCCATCGCGTATCGCTATGATTCTGTCTGCTCGATTTGCAAAAGCAGTGTCATGTGTGACCATCATGATGGTCTGGTTGAACTCCGACTTGAGCTCCTGAAGAATGTCAAGTACAACCTCTGTGTTTCTTGTGTCGAGGTTTCCCGTTGGCTCGTCACCAAAAAGAATCTTCGGTTCATTCATCAGTGCACGAGCAATCGCAACACGTTGTTGCTGCCCGCCTGAGAGTCGATTCGACCGTTTGCCCGCTTGATCGGCAACACCAAGCAGCGTTAGTTTCTGAAGTGCTCGTTCTTCCATTTCTTCCTCTGTCCAGATACCGAGTCTCTGCGCTGGTAGCATGACGTTTTCCAACACTGTGAAGTCTGGCAACAGATAGTGAAACTGAAAGACGAACCCTATCATGGTGTTACGAAATGATGCGAGCTGGTTTTTATTCAATGTTCTGATATCCGTGTTATCGAGAAGGATCTTGCCATCATACACGGTATCTAGGGTTGATAGCGCATACATCAGTGTTGTCTTACCACTTCCCGAGGGTCCGACAAGAACAACGAATTCACCTTGATCGACGTCGAGCGAGACGTCGTCTAGGACCGTAAACTCCACGGGCTCGGTGAATCGTTTACTGACCTGTTGGGCCGATATCATAGGGTGTTTTTGCATTACCTACTTCGTATGATCTCGACAGGATCGAATCTGGCAGCCTTTCTTGCTGGAAAGTACCCTGCCACAGTTGTTGATACGAGCGCGAACATGAACGCCGCTAGGTAGAACAGAGGGTTGAAGTTGATAACGAGATATTGAACGCTCACGAACCCTTGAATATTCAGTGGAATCATGCTGATGATCTTTGATGCAGCAAAGCCCAACAAGAGTCCAAACAAGCCCCCTGTGGAGCCAATAGCTAGTGATTCTATCAAGAAAATGCGGCTGATATCTCTGTCGCGATATCCCATTGCCTTTAGAATCGCGATATCTGGCATCTTCTCATAGATAATGGTCATCAGGATATTGAATATTCCGAACCCACTTACAACCAGAATGGATATGATGACAAACGTCACGGTAAGATTTTGGATTCGAAAGATCCCAAACACATTCGCATTAGCAGCCTTCCAGTCTTCAGCCCTGTATCCGTATCGTTGTTGATACTCTTGCGCAACTGGCTCGGCTAGATCGACATCACGAAGGCGCACATTGATGTCTGTGATATATGAGGCTGATTGCTGTAGCAACCGTTGTGCATTGCGTAGCGAGATATATGCCCGTGTATTGTCTTGAAGTGTGATGCCGGTCTTACTGATACCAACAACCTTCATATCAAGTGCCACACCTTTTGACGAGATGACGATGATAGAGTTATCTACCGTTGCACCGAGCTTATCAGCTAGGCCTGAACCAAGGATGATTCCATTAGGCAGCGTCTCCATGCGCAGCAGATCGCCAGCAATGAGATTATCCTTGACCTTGAAAAGCTGATCCTCTCGCATGATATCCACGCCAGCAAGTGTACCTGCTTGTTGTGACATGCCGAAGCGATAGAT
>CAZAGH010000002.1:0-9195 GCA_964484755.1 uncultured Melioribacter sp.
TGATATCCACGCCAGCAAGTGTACCTGCTTGTTGTGACATGCCGAAGCGATAGATTCCCTGGAGCCCAAGGAAAGGGGCTACCCCTTCAACACGTGGATCCTGCTCAATGTCTCGAATGATCTGATTGCCGTTACGGACCTTTCGCTCTTCATCACGAGGCTTTTGGTTTCGAACAACGAGCAGTTGAGTGTTCGTATCAACGTACCTCGACAGAACATGTGGTCTGGCCGTGCGTACTTCATTGTAAATGTGAACGTGCGCAGTGGTGTTTACAGTCTTCTCGATAAAGTAGTTCTGCAGGCCCGTCAGGAGTCCAGCTTGAAAAATGAAGACCGTAACTCCAAACATGACTCCCAGCATGGCAACGATCGTCTGTCTCTTCTTACTGAAGAGATGAACCCATGCAATGCGTAGAAGAGGACGCTTTGTGAAGAGTGACTTCATCGCACTAACACGTCCGATGGTGAGAGCCCCTTGACAACTTCCACATAGCGTAGATCTTCGATACCAGTCGTGACCTTGATCATTTCCATACCGGAAGAACGCTGAACCTGAACCATGGAGCCAGGCTTGAGATAGTCTCTTGGAATGACAACTGCATTGCGTCGCTCGGCAACAACGATATTGGCTTCAAGACTCATACCTGGCAGAAACGTTACTCTTGAGGGCCGCGATATTGATGCTGTGACCTTAGCGGTCTTATCGGAGGCTGAGACCCGAGGATTGATGTGGGTTATCACTCCTTCGAAGCGTTCGTTCTTGTAGGAGTCGATGGTGTACACAACGCGCTGACCAAGGCTGAGAAGCGCGATATCCGTTTCATCAATACTTAACTCAACTTCGTAGTCCGATGCCCGGCCGAGCTCTATGAGTAACATCGGTGGCGATACAACCTCACCAACATTAGGTACTACGTCATAGACGACACCATCTTCAACAGCATAGATGATATACTCATCACGGTTTGAACGCTGAGCCTGAACTTGTAGCAATGCATTGCGTCGTTCCAACTGTGCACGTTGCTGAATCGTGCGATAGGTTTGCTGTGCCTTTCGGAGTTGCTGACGAGATACATCGAGCTGAGTCGCAGCGGCATCGTACACAGAACGCGAGGTTGCCTGGGCATCAAGGAGGCGTTGTTGACGATACGCGCTGACTGAATCGTACTCATACTTGGCACGGGCCGACTCATACTCTGCCTGAGCTGCGCTCAAATACGCACTCGTTTCACGAGCGTTATCCTCGGCAAGTGCGTATGCATTCTGCGCAACCTCTACACCGATTTCTGCAGTTGTATTCTTGATCTTAATCAGAGGCATACCCTGCCGAACTGTATCGCCAGCAACCACGTATACTTCAGCCACAACTCCGGGCATGCGAGCTGCTACTCGGTAATAGTTTTTCGGGTACAATCTCCCTGATGCATACACCGCCTGTGTGATGCGTTGCACCACAGGCTGCACGGTTTGCTGTTTCGGACCGCACCCATACGATGCAAGTGCTAGTAGTAGAACAACGAGGTAGTTCATAGCTGGTCGGGCTCACATGATAGATGTATCGATGGATTCGAGATGCCGCGTACGAGGGTCTGAACGATCTGCCCCAGGAGCAATCGTTCGTCTTGTCGAACCCAAAACGGCGGGACCATATTGTTCTTCAGGATTACAATTGAGCCTTTGAGCGCAATGATCAGCTGAACGACGACATCATGAACTGGGGCGTGCAAGGTAAAGATGTTGCTATCAGCTCCCTCTTGTACGATCTGCTGAATGATACCAACGACGTTTTGATTGGCTCGTGAGAACTTTTCAAGCGTTTCAGCCGAGTACTCACCATTGACCATCTGAACAATGTTGAGTTGTGTCATGACCTGAAAAAAGAACTGATTCTCTTTCGAAAAGGCATGGAACTCCTTAAACGCCGCAACTAGTTTTTCATCGGCACGATTATCTGTAGCGGCAACACGCGAAAGGCGCTCGATCAATTGCTCAAGATCGCTTGCGATGAGCCCCATGAGGAGCTCGTCTTTACTGTGGAAATAGAGATACAGTGTGCCTTTTGCTAGCTCGGCTTCCTTAGCAATACGTTCCATCGAGGTCGTTGCCAGACCATGCTTGATAAACGCATTTCTCGCCGACGACAATATTGCTAGACGACGTTGCGAGCGTTCGCGTTCCTTACGTTCCCGGATTCCCATGTTGCTGCTTTCCGGTAGTTATCGCACCATGTTACGATAGCGTGCGTCGATCTGACCTGTCACTCGGTCATAGTCTGCCTTGGTCGTATGATAATCGAGACGCGCCGATATCTCATTCACCCTAGCACGCGACAATGCTGTTTCTGCATCACTGATCTCGAGCAGACTGCCTGTACCTTCTTTGTATCTGATCTGTGAGATATCATATCCCCGTTGTGCTTGCGATACCGTGGACGTTTGGGCCGCAATTCGCGCCTTGGATGAACCAAGTTGGTTGATGATCGTCCGCGTTTGCAGTTCAATCAGGTCTGTGATCTGAGCCTTACGCTGTTCAGCAGTGGCGACGTCGATTTGCGATTGCTCTACTTTGGCTTTCGTACGCAACCCGTTAAAAATGTTCATCGAGAAGTTCAGGCCCACGAGTGAACTCGTTGCACTGCGCCAATCGTTAAAGGTATCGCTCTGACCCTGCTGTTGCCATTGACCAAATGCCGCTAGGGTTGGATAGTAATCCGAGGCCTGTATATCAATCATTTTCTTTGCTACCTCGATCTGCAGGTTTAAGGCCTGTAGATCATAGTTTGACGCCATGGCACGGCGAACGGCCTCTTCGATATTCGGGAGATCTGCGATCTCGGGTAGGTTTTCTGCTGACACCTCAACGGTATCTGATAGATCCATGGCCAGGTAGGTCTGCAAAGCAGCCTGCGCGGCGTAACGTCCGCTCTCGGCTTCGAGTACCAACGGCTCCACATTGGCAACTGCAACGTCGGCACGGATCTTGTCAAACTCTGCTACCAATCCCTCATTGAACAACGCCGTGATTGTCTCTCGGGTCTTCTTGACGTTCTCGAGTGTTGTCACTGCAACATTGTAATATGCAGCAGCAGCTACTGCCTGGTAGTACTTCTTCTTTGTCTCGGTAACAACCTCAGCTACTGCGGCATCTAACTGCGCTCCAGCTGCGTCGGTGTAGATCTTAGATGACTGAATCGCCGTGAATACAGCCCCGTTAAAGAGCACCTGTTGAACCTGAGCGGTCATCGCATACACATTCGTCTGACCAACCCGTAGAGGTCCGACTTCGCCTGTGACAGGATTAGGAAAGAAGAACACTGGAAGCTGAATGTTGTGGTTAAATCCTGCATTTACACTCAGCGACGGCATAGCACTGCCGTATGCTTCTGTTACCTGAGACTCAGCACGCTGCATGTTGAGCTTAGCCACAACAATGCTCTTGTTCTGCTTGAGTGCCAACTCAATAGCCTCATCAAGTGTTAGCGGCCGTGTGGCAGCTCGCATGCTGAACACGCTCAAAATGAACATCAGCGTGAGATAATCAAATCGTCGTAGCATGAATAAAACCCTAACGGTTTAAAAGGTACAAAGTGACTAACGGTTGCAAATATGACCAATGGTCATTTACTAATCAAATAGTCAGATGATTATAGTGTAAATTCGTTACCTCCTATGCAAACCCCAGAAAACGTTATCCGCATTCGCGGGGCGCGTGAGCACAACCTGAAGAATGTTTCGGTTGATATTCCACGCGATCAGCTTGTCGTCATCACCGGATTAAGCGGTTCGGGCAAGTCTTCGCTCGCTTTTGATACCGTGTTCGCAGAGGGACAACGCAGGTATGTCGAAAGCCTTTCTTCGTACGCGCGACAGTTCCTTGGTGTCATTAAGAAGCCAGACGTAGACATCATTGAAGGGCTCTCACCGGCAATTTCGATCGAACAAAAGAGCATAGGACTCAACCCACGATCTACGGTGGGAACTGTTACGGAGATCTATGATTTCCTTCGGCTATTGTATGCTAAAGTTGGCACTCAGTACTGCGTAACGTGTGCGATTCCGGTCAAACAGCAGACGCTCGATCAGATCATCGATACTCTTTTCGCCTACCCTGTTTCTACGCGTGTTCAGATCTTAAGTCCGGTGGTCAAAGGCCGCAAAGGTCACTATCGTGAGCAGTTTGAGTCATACCGCAGGCAAGGATTCACTCGTGTAAGAGTCAATGGTGAAATGCTCGAGCTTACCGAGGGAATGCAGCTGCAACGCTACAAAACGCACACCATTGAGCTCGTTATTGACCGGCTTGCGATCGATCCCACGAGCACAAAACGACTTACAGACAGCATTGAAACCGCTCTCCACCTCGGTGAAGGGGGCTTGACAGTGCTCATCGAACAATCGCCTGAAACCTGGAACGAGCGATTTTTCAGTACGGAATACTCATGCCCACAGTGCGGTGAATCCTATCAGGCACCAGCACCCAACATGTTTTCATTTAACTCCCCATTTGGCGCATGTCAAACATGTGACGGGTTAGGCGAATTGGTCGATTTTGATGCCGAACTCGTGCTGCCAGACAGGTCGCTGTCATTAGCGTCGGGCGCTATCGCACCGCTGGGTAAACAGCGTGACACATGGTTGTGGAAACAAGTGCAGGCATGGTGTCAGGAACAGGATCTCGACATCCAAGTGCCAGTGTCAACTATACCAGAATCAAAGCTTTCAACACTGTTGTATGGCAAAGACGATGCAAACGTGACAGTTGATTATGGTGGCAGCTCCATCAGGCATACCTTTCTCGGGGTATTACCCTCGTTACGTCACCAGTACGATTCGGCCACGACCACGACAGTAAGAAAGTCAATTGAAAAGTACTTCGCTACAGTAACGTGCCGAAGCTGCGGTGGTGGACGGCTGAAAACAGCTCATTTACATGTAAAGATTGACAACCACAGCATCGCTTCTTGCTCATCATTGGACATAGAGCGTGCTCTTCAGTGGTTTCATCATCTGCCACTCGTGCTTGATGATCGGCAGAATCGCATTGCAGGCGTTATTCTCTCGGAAATTCATAGTCGGCTGCAGTTTCTCGTTGACGTTGGCCTGGCCTACATGACGCTCAATCGAAGCGCTAGAACGCTGAGTGGTGGTGAGTCACAGAGAATTCGACTGGCATCGCAGATCGGTTCAAGACTCGTTGGCGTTACATACGTGCTTGATGAGCCTAGTATTGGGCTTCATCAGCATGACAACAAGAAATTGATCGACTCACTAAAGCAGCTGCGTGATCTTGGTAACTCTGTATTGGTCGTCGAACACGATCGTGAGATGATCGAGGAGTCCGATACCGTCATTGATATTGGCCCACGAGCTGGCGTGCATGGCGGGCAGATAGTCGAGATCTTCGCTCCGAGCTCCCTTGGTGACTCTCGGCAACATGCGGATTCGATCACTCGTGACTTTCTCGAAGGACGTCGCAAGGTCTTCGTTCCTCCGATGCGCCGATCTGGACACGGCACAACGATAGAACTGTTAGGCGCTACAGGTAACAATCTCCAAAACGTCGATGTTCGAATACCACTCGGCACATTCACATGTGTGACCGGAATGAGCGGTTCCGGCAAGAGCTCACTCATCAACGACACGCTGTATCCAATCCTAGCGAAACACTTCTACAACGCAGAGTCAAGCCCCCTTCCCTATCGCGAGATACGAGGGCTTGAACATATTGACAAAGTCATTGAAATAGATCAAACACCAATTGGACGGACACCACGTTCAAATCCGGCCACCTACACAGGGCTCTTTACACTTATCCGCGATTTTTACACGATGTTGCCGGAGTCGAAGATTCGTGGTTACCAAGCTGGACGTTTCAGCTTCAACGTATCTGGTGGTCGCTGCGAAACTTGCGAGGGTGTAGGCTTGTCAAAGATCGAGATGAACTTCTTGCCCGATGTCTACGTACCATGCGACACATGCAACGGCAAGCGTTACAATGCGGAAACCCTACATGTTGTCTACAAAGGCAAGTCAATTGCTGATGTGCTGGCCATGACCGTGGAAGAAGCATACGATTTCTTCAAGGACATACCCAAACTGGCAACCAAGTTAAAGGCATTAATGGATGTTGGCCTAACCTATATAACTCTAGGGCAGCAGGCACCAACACTCTCAGGGGGTGAGGCACAGCGTGTAAAACTTGCTGCAGAGCTTTCGAAATCAAGTACTGGTAAAACTCTTTATCTTCTCGATGAACCAACGACAGGCTTACATTTTGAGGACGTTTCGGTTCTTCTGCAGTTGCTCCACCGACTTGTCGACCGTGGCAATACAGTGATCGTCATTGAACACAATATGGACGTTGTTATCAGCTCGGATCACATCATTGACTTGGGTCCGGGAGGCGGTCGTCATGGAGGTCAGATAGTTGCCACGGGAACTCCAGAGTTTATAGCATTGTCTCCCAATAGTCTAACGGGTAAATACGTCAACATGGAACTTCAACGTCTTGGATAAGCAAACCCTCTATGTCTGTATTTAGCAAAACCGAAGCCGGATCAAGCGCTAAGACGCCCAAGCACTATGTAGCCCGCAAGCGATACAGTGACATTTGGCCGCTCATCAAAAGACTCTACCGAGAAGAGCGCAGGGACATAATCGTTGTGTTCATTTACGGTATCGTTGCAAGTGTTCTTGGCCTGGTTGTCCCCCTCAGTAGCCAAGCGATCGTCAACGCGGTAGCCTTGGGCGTCCACAGCGAGCAGCTAGTTGTACTCTGCATTGTGGTACTCATTGCCATGCTTGCGATGGCAATCATACTAATCTTTCAAAAGCACGTGATCGATTACATGCAGCGTCGTCAGTTTCTCGTGACGGCGAGAGAAATGGTTGATCGACTGCCACGGGTGCAGGATGGAGTGTATGAAGATGTATATGCACCTGAGCTTGCTAACAGGTTTTTCGACGTCGTTACCGTACAGAAGGCCATCTCGAAATTTCTAACCGACGGTGTGTCAGCAATGCTGTCGATCGTTACAGGATTTATCGTTTTGGCAATCTATCATCCACTGTTCCTCATCTACGACATCGTCTTTCTATTGTTTATCCCTGTTCTTGTTTTTGTTTTTGGCCGACGGGCCATTTATACGGCCGTCAATGAGTCATCAATGAAGTACAAGACGCTGGAATGGATTGAAGAGGTTTCTCGCAGCCACCGCGGAATCAAGATGCGCAATGCATATGATTATGCAACGACTCGAGTCGATAAGCTGGCGATGGATTATGCAGATGCGAAAGAGATACACTTCCGAATCTATGCACGACAAATCATGGGGTCGTACATCTTTCGCTCGTTTGCTACTGTTGGGATATTGGCCCTCGGGGGCAATTTGGTCATCGAACAGCAGATCTCTCTCGGGCAGCTTGTTGCCGCTGAGATCATCATCGTATTGATGATGAGTGCTATGGACAAGCTTCTTACGTTGTTTGACGTATACTACGAGTTTGCAGCTGCGCTAACGAAGATTGAGTCTGTCAACGATCTCCCGCTCGAAGAAGATGGTCCTGCTAAGCTCTCAGCTGCATCTGGTCTCAAGGGTATCACAGTACACAACGTTAACATTTCGAACGATGGATCTCATTCAAGTGAACTTGGCATCACGCTCGCGCTGGACATCTCCAAACCGATTGCAATTGTTGGTCCTAAGCCACTTGAGTTGACCCATCTCGGCAAACTGATTTCGGGATTAAAGCACCCTTCAAGCGGTAGAGTCGAGATCTTTGGGGAGCACAGCGCTGTTCTCAACGTTGAGTCGCTTCATAACGTTGTCGCCTACCTTGACCGTGACGACGTCATTCATCAAGGTACGATCTATGACAACATTGTTATGGGGCGAAAGGTAGACTCGAATCGCATTGATGAAGTTCTCAAGTCAACGCTGCTTGAATCAGAGATTCGTGCCCTTCCAAAGGCTATATACACAGCAACTGATACTCTTGGACGCAATTTGCCTCACAGTTTGCGACTGCGCATCCTCATTGCTCGTGCATTGCTGGTAGAACCCAAGGTGCTGATCATCAATAATGTCATTGACCTTCTCGAGCCTACTATTCGACACCACCTGGTGGGATCTCTGCATAAACTCTCGGCCACCTCTATTGTGCACATAACCACCGATCCGATCGTCATAAGCGCATGCGAGCACGTAGTTGTGGTGTCGGATGGTTCACTGCAGTGCCAGGGGTCGCCGTCAGAAGTCGAAAGAGCATCCCAATTCGTTCAAGCCGTCATGAAGTCACGTTTGTCGTAAAGATCTGCTATCATGTACACCCCAGACAATACTCATCACCCACTGATCAATACACCGAAGCTTCACAGCCGCCTTGTATCGGTCCTGACGGTGTTGATCGTGATGACAACGCTGTTTCTTGTCTTTGTGCCATGGCGCCAAACGGTTGTCGGCTCTGGCTCAGTTACGTCGTTCACTCCAAACGCACGTCCGCAAACGGTTGAAAGTGTTATCAGTGGCCGAATCGTTGAGTGGCGCGTTCGCGAAGGTTCAGTTGTGAAAAAGGGTGACACCATCGTGGTGCTTTCCGATATCAACGTGAACTTCATGGACACGGAAATGCTCACCAGGCTCGAGGAAATGCAGCAAAAGACGTTCACTGCACAGGAAAACTCTATCGAAGCGGCTATTCAACGCAGGCGCCAAGCAGAGCAGAGATACAATGCGGCTTTGGCCAGGGTTACGAACGTTGGGGTTGAGTTAGCGACGGCAACGGTTCGTGCACGACGCGCCGACACGCTTTTTAAACAAGATCTTGTTTCCGCTCGTGAACTCGAAACGGCGCAGCTCAATTTGCAAAAGGCGCGCCTTGACTCAGCAACTGCGCAAGCAGCACTTCAGAGCTCGTTTCAGGATGTTGCATTGTTTGCAGCAGACGAAGAACGCATTATCAATCAAGCATCGGTAACGATGCAGGAGATTGATCTTCGACTCGCAAATGCAAAAGTTCGCAAGGGTGCTGCATATGTCATTTCTCCTACCGATGGAATCGTCGTTCGCATTGCCAAGGTTGGTGAAGGACAAATCGTTAAGGAAGGTGATGAACTCGCTCTTGTTGTTCCAAGAACTGATGACCGTGCGGTGGAGTTGTATGTCAGTGATATGGATGCGGCCCTCATTGAACCTGG
>CAZAGH010000002.1:9295-90766 GCA_964484755.1 uncultured Melioribacter sp.
TGGATAAGGTTTCAATCGGATACGAATTGTGGCGTCAGCTCATGGGATTCCCGCCTCAATTCCCAGTAGCTACCAAGAAAGACGACACCTCTCCAGAGAAAAAAGCAGTCAAGAAATGAAGTTCGTCCTTCTCCTTGCCGCACTTCCTCTTTGCATGGCCACTGTCTTGGGCCAAGGAACGACGTTGACTTTGCAGGATTTTCTGCAACAGGTCGAACGTCAGCATCCCGCCTTGCAGTCAGCTAACTATGAGCCGGAGTTAGCAGAGGCTGAAATTCGATCAGCGTTGGGTCGCTTTGATCCTGTGTTGTCGTTTCAGTACGACTCAAAGCTCAAATCTGGTGATGACAAGGTATCAACAATAGATGGCTCTCTGGAGCTACCTCTCGATATGATGTTTGGTCCCAAGCTGAAGGCGAATTACCGCCGTGGCCAAGGATTTCAAATTGATCCAGAAACACTGACCACTCCTGCTGGTGAAGCATCCCTCGGATTCTCATTGCCGGTGTTCCAGGGTATCTTCACTGATGCTCGGCGAAATGCCCTGCGTAAGGCAATGTTGCGGCCAAACATCGCAAGGGCACAGTTTACGATAGAGCGCAACGCTCTGCTTCGAACCGCGTCTCTGCGTTACTGGGATTGGTGCGAAGCCACTCAGCAGCGTCGGGTGGCCGATTCGCTAGTGTCAATTGCAAAGGCTCGTCTTGACTTCGTACGACGTAGATCGCTGGCTGGTGAAACGGCAACGATTGACACTGTTGAAGCAGCTCAAGAATTGCTCCGACGCGAAGGAGAGCGCATCCGGGCTGAACGAATCGAGGAACAAACATTTCTCGACATCTATGGAATGCTATGGACCGCACGTCAGCCGTATCAAAACCGCAGCTTCATCTCCGATGTGTTACCAAGTGCTTTCGACGGACCAGATAACGCCGACTCAATTCGCAACAGAGCGCGGCTGTTGCGTCCTGAAATCCAGCGTGCGTCCTTCATGGTAGAAACCTCGCAGTTCGACTCCAGTCTGGCAGCCGAGTTTATGCGTCCGTTCGTTGAAGTCGATGCTGGTCTTGTTAACTACGACGTATCCAAGCCAAATTCCATCGATTACAAAGTAGGTCTGCGTATCCAACAGCCCCTTCTCTTTCGACAGGCTTCTGCTCAACTCCAAACAACCTCAATTGCGGTAGACCGTGCCCAGATCACCCTGACGTTGGTTGAGCGGCTCGTTGATATTGATGTAGACATTGCACTTGTGGGATATCAAAAGGCACTCGAGCGCGTAGGCGTTGCCGAGCGCGAGGTTGCCGCTGCACAGGCAATGGTTTCCGCAGAACAGAACCGTTTTGTTGCCGGCGACTCCTCTCTTCTTCTTGTCAACATTCGTGAACGAATGCTCTCGGAGGCGCTGCAGCGTCTAGTCTCAGCCCGGGCCGACGTTATGCGGGCAAAAGCCAATCTGGCATGGGCAACAGGTGTGATCTGATTGCCGTATCTTTGCAACCCAATTCGACAACAATTAACAACTATCGAGTCACCCATGAACATACTTGTGTGTATCAGTCAAGTGCCTGATACTACCACGAAGATTGCTGTTGCGGCCGACGGAACGTCGATGAATCCGGCTGGCGTAAAGTTCATACTCAATCCTTACGATGAGTTTGCAATCGAAACTGGCCTGCGTATGAAGGAACAGCACGGAGGATCGGTAACGACCATCACTGTTGGACCTGAAACTGCAAAGGAAGTCCTTCGCACGGCACTTGCGATGGGCTCTGACACAGCAGTACTTGTCAAAGACGGTAGCCGCGCTGATTCATTCGTTGTGGCATCAGCGATTGCCGAGTATGCGCAGGAAGTCAAGCCAGACCTCATCGTGTTTGGTAGGCAATCCATCGATTTCGACTCGTTTCAGCTTCCATCAATGGTAGCCGAGCTCCTCGGATGGCCAGACATCACAACAGTATCGTCGCTCCAGATCGACGGCACGTCGGTGACAGCTGAGTCTGACATCGAGGGTGGGAAACAGCAGGTATCTGCCTCTCTCCCCTGCGTTATCAGTGCACAAAAAGGACTCTATGATCCGCGCTATCCTAAGCTTCCCGACATCATGAAGGCAAAGTCAAAGCCGATCGCCGAGCGTGAAGCCTCCCAGTCGGCTCCTCGCGTTGCGACCAGCGCTATGTCGTTGCCTGAATCAAAGCGTCTCAACAAAGTTCTGGGCGATAGCGACAGCGACATTCAGGAATTGGTACGTTTACTTCACGAAGAAGCAAAGGTGATTTGATTATGAGCATTCTCGTTGTCCTAGAACCTCACAATGATGGTCTCAAGCGTACCTCGTACGAAGCGATCGGTGCTGCCTGCTCGATTGCCAACGGGGCTCCTGTTTCTGGTATCGTGTTCTCTGCGCAAGAGTCACATCTGTCGCAGGCTGGTAGCTATGGCTTGCAGCAGTGCATTCTGGTGAACTCCGATGAGGCTTCGCGTCATGAAACAGCGAAGATCGCCGCAACGATAGCCGAAGCAGCGCGTTCAGTCAATGCCACAACAGTCGTCTTTGCAGCGAATTCGTTTGGTAAGGCAGTTGCCCCTCGAGTAGCCGTTCGCCTTGAAGCAGGATTGCTTGCAGACTGTGTTGAGCTGCTCTCGGCCGATGGTTCCGTCAAGGCTGTTCGCCCAGTCTATTCGGGCAAGGCGCGTATCACAGTGGCCGCGACAACAGCGACAACTGTCGTAACTCTTCGCCCAAATGTCTTTACGGCAAAGCAAACCAGCTCGGGCAGTGTCTCATGCACTACGTTCACGCCTACCCTATCTGCAAACGTCCGCAGCTCAATGGTTACTGGTCAGACCAAGAACGAAGGAACGCTGGACGTGTCTGAGGCAGATATCATCGTTTCGGGCGGACGCGGCCTTAAGGGACCAGAGCATTTCCATTTGGTGGAAGAGCTCGCAAAGAGCCTTGGTGGCGCCGTTGGCGCTTCCCGCGCCGTGGTCGACGCAGGATGGCGCCCGCATCGTGAGCAAGTTGGACAAACAGGAAAGACTGTAAGTCCTACGATGTACGTCGCTTGCGGTATCAGCGGAGCGGTGCAGCACCTGGCTGGCATGTCTTCCAGCAAGATTATTGTCGCAATCAATAAAGACAAGGATGCACCTATCTTTACGGTTGCAGACTATGGCGTTATTGGTGATGTATTTGACGTCCTGCCGAAGCTCACCTCTGCAATTTCATCCGTCACAGGGAAGTAACTCACAACGGTAATGTCAAAAATTCAAGTTGACATACTTGGTCTCTCGATCAACCCCAACTCTCAGCGAGCGTATGCACTCTTGTTGCGTGAGGTTGATGGAGACCGTCGCCTGCCGATTGTGATCGGAGAGCCGGAGGCTCAGGCAATTGCCAATGAGCTCGAAGGTATCCGTCCACAACGCCCCATGACGCATGACCTGCTTCGTAACATGATCGAAGCACTTGGTGCATCGGTACGCGAGGTTGTGATACACTCGATCAAAGACGGTACCTTCTACGCTTCTATCGTCTTTGAATACTCAGAGATCGAGATTGATGCAAGACCAAGCGACGCCATCGCTCTTGCTGTTCGTTGCAATGCGCCCATATTTATCGATGAAGAGATTCTCGAAGAATCGAAGCTCCGAGCCGACGAATACGAGGAGGCTGATGCAAGCCAAGATCGGCAGGAAGAGCAAGCGTCCGAGGGTGAATTATTTAGTGAGACGGCATCACGAAAGCGCCAGGATCGTGAGCAACCAGAACTTCCGCTAACGGAGCGTCAACGATTGGAGCAAGAGCTTGATCAAGCCATAAAAGTTGAAGATTACGAGGCTGCCGCTCGAATTCGCGACAGCCTGCGAAAACTTGATAGCATCTGACTTTTTGAGGACTGCAACGATTTCGTATCTTTGCGGCCCACGCCGGAGTAGCTCAGGTGGTTAGAGCAACGGAATCATAATCCGTGTGTCGGGGGTTCAAGTCCCTCCTCCGGTACGATACCAAGGGCGGCTAGTCTAACGACTAGTCGCCCTTGCTGTATAAACCATCGATGAGGTCGGCATAGCGTTCCAATACTGCTTTACGCTTAACCTTAAGTGTCGGCGTCATCAAACCATTCTCAACTGTGAATGGCTCAACAAGGAAGGCATAACGGCGCGCCTTCTCATACTTTGAAAGATCCTTTTGCAGCGTAGTAAGCTCGCGCTCGATGGTTGTGACGAGCTTCGGATCCTGGGATAGTTCCTCGACGCTTGTCCCCGACTTACCGTTCTTTTCTGCCCAAGCATTGACTGCATCCTTGTCCAATACCACAAGGGCTGTGCAGTACTCACGTGCGTCTCCAATGACCATCACTTGATCAACAAACTGACACTGAGCTATTGTAGCCTCAATTGGCTGCGGGGCGATATTCTTTCCACCACTTGATACCAGCAGATGCTTCTTACGGTCTGTGATCTTGAGGTGTCCCCTCTCGGTAATGATACCGATATCACCTGTGTGAAGAAAGCCCTCATCATCCAGCGCCTCACGAGTGGCTTCAGGATTGTTCCAATACCCCTTCATGATACTGGCACCACGTGCAAGGATCTCTCCATCCGCAGCGATCTTAACTTCAACACTCTGCAGAGGCGTGCCTACTGTCCCGATGACCACATCTTCGAGCCGATGAATAGAGATAACCGGCGAGCTCTCGGTCAGACCATATCCCTCGAGGATTGTTATCCCTAGGATTGAAAAGAATCTACCGATCTCGGGATTGAGTGCTGCACCGCCTGAAACAAAGAACCGAAGATTCCCTCCAGTGCGCTCCCGCACTTTACTGAAGACAAGCTTGTCAGCAATGCCATGCTGGATTCGCATCAACGGGCCCCGACTACCGTCAACCCATCGTTCTCCAACTGAGAAAGCCCACTGAAAGATGGCTTGCTTAAGGGGCGACTCTTTCTGCACATTACCGAGCACACGCATACGAATGCGCTCAAACAGCCGCGGAACCGACGTCATGATTGTGGGACGCACAACACGCATGAGTTCAGCAACAGTTTCGATGCTATCGGTGATTGTGACCGTTGCACCCACAGAGAATGCAAGATAGAACCCCGCCATGCGCTCAAAGATGTGGCATAATGGTAGGTATGACAGAAGAGAATCCTTTTCTGATAGCGTAACGACCGTCTTCGAATTCATCACATTCGAAATCAGATTTCCGTGAGTTAGGATCACGCCCTTGGGATTACCTGTCGTTCCACTTGTATAGATCAGGGTAAGTGTGTCCTCCGGCGTAACATGATTGGCAAGTGATCGAAATGTAGTGGCCCTGTCCTCTGCAGTTGATGATGCCTCGACGTCGTCAATGAGCTTCTGAAGCGACATGATGCGGCTATCGCTATCCTGGACATCATTCATCACGATCACGTACTTGAGTTCTGGCAACTCAGCCCATATCTGCTTGATCTTATTAAGTTGCGCCGCGTTTGACACGATGATGCAGTTGGCACCACAATCAGCATAGATGAATTGCAATTGCTTTGCCGTGAGTGTCGGAAATACCGGTACGTCTATGATACCCATTCCTACCATGGCAAAGTCGACCATTGTCCAGTCAATTCGGTTTTCGGCTACGATACCAACCCTATCACCTGCCTTGATGTCCAAGCGCCGGAGCGCCTCCGAGAATGCCTCTACACGATACTTCAGCTGGTCATGTGTGAGCCGATTCCATTCGTTGCCTACACGCTGCACGTAGACATGTTTGTCGGTTCGACCGTGAAACGAATCGCAGACATCTAGAAAGAGTTGTGCTATGGTCGCGCTCATGAATGAACTCCGTGTGTTACGTAACGCTGTTTAGAATGGACTAATCTACAAACGTCCAATCGACACTCAAACGAAATTGTCGTGGGATTTCGGGCATATAGGCAACGGTGTACCAACGTACTCCGAGAAGATTCTCGAATGAAGCACGGATGGATGCAGTACCAACAACGACGTTTCCGAATATCGTCACCCCATTGTGCTGCAACGCTGTTGCTACCAACGGAAGCGTTGAGTATGAACGCCCAACAACATCAAACTGTGGAAGTAACCCATCGCCAATTATGCCGAAGCTTGTGCCAAACTCAACCGTACTAGCAGCGGTTGCATGCCTATACGAAAGAGAAACACTAGCGTAATATGTTACCGCCGCAGTAACTGAATCGCCCCTACCAATTCCACGAACATTTGCGTCAACGCGGAGGTTGCCGAGAGTAGTTCCCGCCGTCATGATCAAACCGTATGACTGCTGTGGAGTATCCATACTACGGTAATACGCCATTGCTTGAAGGTCAACAGGCATTCCATTCAAAGCTGCATGGGCATAATAGAGTCCACTTGTAGTGGCCGTTGACTGTTCAGTGATCCATGAGGCATCAAGTTTGACCCGCAAAAGTGAGTCATGCAACAGGGCCGCTACGCCGTATCCTATGCCACCATATTGACCACCATCATATCGAAGAGATGACGCAATATTCAGCCCTTGGGCTAAGTTGAGCGTTGCCTTGGCCCAAGCATGAGCCGTTGGACCGTAGGCGAGACGTTGAGAGGACGACGAGTCAGCATTGGTATGCTGCAGTCGTGCGCCACCATGCAGATATAGAGCCTCGAGCCGTGCATCGATCGTGGACATTACCCCAGCATACCAACCATCTAGCAGAGTATCTGCCCTGCGTAACACATCAGAGCTCGCATATGCTGTCGTTGCAATGTGCAACGTCGAGTCCTTCTCACTTGAGTATGCATGCGTAAGCGAAACGTCGTGTCTCCGCATCGACTCGCGTATTGTCTTTAAGCGAGGTTCAAGTGTCTCGATTATACTCGTGGATGCATAAGGATCTACTGCTGTTCCACCCCACGGATCCACATCGATCGTTGAAATATCGTAGGACAGTATCCATTCGGTTGCCGAAGACGTCATCATTCGACCCTGCAGATGGATATTCCACGCGTCAAAATCGGTCTGCTGGTACACACCTCTGGCACCCGTTCGTCGGATGTTGGCAGCAACCGAAGTATTCTTCGACACGTTCTGGGCAAATGTCACGTGTCCGGCAACAAGATCTCCCGCCCCCTGATGATACCACATACTCGTAAAGGGGCGCGCTGCGTTGTACATCGAGCGCTGGATGTTGACGCCTGCTAGACCAAGACTCGGTAGCCTTCCGATCGCATCCGTGCCTGCGAGCATCTCGATACGCTCTGCAGCCACTGGTGCATAGAGCAGTGGATGGTATCCGACACTGGCAGGAGAGATGATTGGAACGCCATTGTGCGATGCTATTTGATCCTGAGACATTATTCCAAGAATCTCTACGCCGTCCCATTGACCGAGTGCCCCTTGCGATAGAGGGGTAAGCGGGGTTGCCTTCACGAGAAGGTCACCCAGCTGCGAATATCCTATCGATCGGATACTGTCTTTGCCCAATACTGATAATGGAAGGTCATCCGCACCTGTCAATCGCCCAACCCATTTCTTCGCATGGTACAGTGTATCGTTTGCTTGCTGAATTGAGCCAGTGTCTGCAGGCTGTGTGTTCTGTTCACTGGCAACACCTGCACTAAGGCACAAACAGAAACACCAGGCGAGTAAGCCCGCCTGGTGTATAATGTTACGATACGACGTTGATCTCATGATGAGCTCGTGAATCAGGTTGCAGGCGTCTCTGCCTGTTCTTCTGCTTCTGTCTCTTCATCACGCGTAACAGTTGTGATATCTGCAATCTGATCTCCCTCTTCGAGGCGAATCAGTTTAACGCCTTGCGCATTTCTGCCTAGCTGACGAACATCTCGTATCGGCTGACGGATTAGAATGCCGTTTGTCGTGATTACAACAAGATCGTCTTCGTCGCTAACCTCGAGTATGGCGCAGATAGGGCCAGTCTTGTCGGTGATGTTCATGGCTATCACACCCTTGGCGCCACGCTTTGTCTTGCGGAAATCTTCCACGACTGTACGCTTACCCATACCGCGGGAACCAACAACAATGACCTGTGCATCAGCACGGCGCACAACGTTCAAGGAGATAACATACGCATCTTCGGTTAGTGCAATCCCCTTCACGCCGGCAGCCGCTCTACCCATTGGCCGCACGTCAGACTCGTGGAAACGAACTGCAAGCCCGCTTGATGCGCCAATGAGTACTTCCATGGTTCCGTCAGTGAGCCTTGCTGCAATCAGACGGTCGTCGTCGTCCAAATTCACAGCAATGATGCCATTTGAACGCACATTTGCGAAGTCTTTCAGCGATGTCTTCTTGACGGTGCCATTTCTTGTAGCCATGAAGATGTAGGCATCCTCACGATCAAAGTCTGTGACTGAAAGGTATGCAGTGACCTTCTCATCTGACTGCTTTTGGATAACATTCGCCAGAGACCTGCCCTTGGCGTTACGCGATCCCTCAGGGATGTCGTAAACCTTCTGACGGTATACTCGCCCCCTATCTGTGAAGAACAGCATATAGTGGTGCGTCGACGCCCTGAACATGTGCTCTACCCAGTCATCTTCATAGGTTCCAGCACCGGATACTCCACGACCACCGCGGTTTTGGCGGCGATATGTTGTCACCGGCGTGCGCTTGATGAAGCCATTGTGCGATATTGAAATGATCACTTCCTCATTGGCGATCATGTCTTCAAGCGTGAAGTCCTTTGCATCATACACAACCTGTGTACGACGCTCGTCGCCGTGCTTGGCAGATAGTTCAATGAGTTCTTGACCGATCATCTGCATCTGCAGTTCCTTGCTTGCCAGAATTGCCCGCAGACGTTCGATCGTTTGGATGACTTCGGCATACTCCTGTTGGATCTTCTCGCGCTCAAGTCCCGTAAGACGCTGAAGACGCATGTCGAGGATTGCCTTGGACTGTATCTCTGACAATCCAAAGCGCTCCTGCAAGCGCTGAGATGCTTGTGTGACATCCTTGGACTCTTTGATGGTCTTGATGATCGCATCGATATTATCGAGTGCGATGATGAAGCCTTCCAAGATGTGGGCGCGCTTTTCAGCTGCATCGAGGTCAAACTTCGTGCGACGTACAATCACGTCGTTACGGTGTTTGACGAACTCCTCCATCATCTCTTTGAGCGTCAGAATGCGCGGACGTCCATTGACCAAAGCGAGCATGATCACACCGAACGTGACCTGCATCTGTGTGTGCTTGTAGAGGTTGTTGAGCACAACCATCGGGACAGCATCGCGCTTGAGTTCGATGACGATACGCAGACCCTCACGGTCAGACTCGTCACGGATATCAGAGATGTCTTCGAGTGTCTTTGCCTTGACAAGGTCAGCAATCTTTTCGATCAAGCCAGCCTTGCTAACCTGATATGGCAGCTCGGTAACAACGATCGATTCACGTCCTTGCTTGTTGGTCTCAATGTTTGCCTTTGAACGCACGAGAATCTTGCCGCGTCCCGTCGTGTAGGCATTACGTACACCCTCATACCCATAGATGATTCCGCCTGTAGGGAAATCTGGTGCGGTGACGTACTTAAGGAGCTCTTCATTTGTAATCGTCGGCTCGGCAATCAGTGCCTGAATACCTGCAACGATTTCACGGAGGTTATGGGGCGGAATGTTCGTTGCCATACCCACCGCGATACCATTCGCCCCATTTACCAAGAGCGTAGGAAGAACGGCAGGCAGCACCGTGGGCTCTTCAAGCGAGTCGTCGAAATTGCCGCGGAAATCAACAGTGTTCTTGTCGATATCCCTGAGAACCTCCATGGCAAGACCTGCCATACGAGCTTCTGTGTATCGCATAGCGGCTGGTGAATCACCGTCAATCGAACCAAAGTTACCTTGGCCGTCAACCAAGCAATACCGCATCGACCACGTCTGCGCCAATCGAACCATGGCATCGTATACGGCAGAGTCACCGTGAGGGTGATACTTACCCAGCACTTCACCGACGATACGTGCAGATTTCTTGTACGGACGATTTGGTGTCATACCCAGTTCGTACATCGCATATAGGATGCGTCTGTGAACTGGTTTCATGCCATCGCGCACATCAGGAAGAGCACGCGAGACGATGACAGACATGGAATAATCGAGGTACGAATCACGCATCTCGTCCTCCATGAGGACGGGTATGATTCGTTCATGAGAAAAAGCCATAGCCCCTTACTTACAATGGGTTGCACA
Organism: uncultured Melioribacter sp.; assembly: GCA_964484755.1. Classification (GTDB taxonomy): domain Bacteria; phylum Bacteroidota; class Ignavibacteria; order Kapaibacteriales; family Kapaibacteriaceae; genus UBA10438. The sequence continues at coordinate 19,494 of CAZAGH010000002.1, forward strand.
ACGCGTAAAAATACGAAATTGAAGCGTCGGAAGGGCCTGTAATACAGGGATTTAGCGCAGTATTGTGATGATTCCGGAGGTTCTGTTTTCCACAGGTACCTGAAGGCCCGACGGCACAGTAATTGACCAGAAGTACACGCCCGGCGCAAGGTCTGAGCCGAACATTGATACACCGTCCCATGAAACAGTGGTTGTCCCCGTGTACAGGATGAAAGGACGCTCAGCGACAATCCTGCCTTGCACATCATATATCGCAAGGTGAGCAGGGTATACTCTCGCATTTCCTGCCATTGAAACCGTAAACGAGGTAGCGCCGGACGTTGGATTTGGTGCTACGCGCACGTCGCGAATCTGATCCTCGTTTTGATGCCAGAAATAGATCTCGGATGTGTCTTTGTTGCCACTGGCATCTGTTACACGCACAATCAACAGGTTCTCTCCGATCTCTGCTGGATACGTAAACGAAATCTCCGCGCGAACGTCGGAGCCGGGATAGAAATCACCGCATTCCTTAGTGTCTAGAAACGCGTAATCCTTAACATTAGTCGAACGTATGCGTACTCCATTGAGGAACACAATGAAATTGTCATCACTTCGAATTGGCAACCTGGAGGCATCACGCAGCTGGATCGTAAACCTTGGAATGCTGTCAACGTAATCCCCTGTCGCTAGTGGACGCTGATGTGCAAACACTGCGATGGAGGGGGCTGATGAATCCTCACGCGGACGGTACTGCGTTTGAGCAGTTTGGAACAACCTCACCAATGACTTTTCTTCCCCTGGCTGTTCAATCGTGGTGCGGACTAGTACGCGAGACCAATCAGGATCATTATATGCACGAACAGCAACGATAATTGAACTGTCTGCATCAACTGCCGCAGTAGATATCGTGGTAATCTGTTGACGTATAGTGTCACCCCATGCCCTTGCAACTGTTGATACCAAAGCACTAGGTGCGGCAAAGCGGTATTGAAGGTTCGTAAGCAGGACGGAAACATCAACACTGTCTCCCCGCAGAGCGTCTGGCATAGAAATCGAAATCTTCGATGAGTCAACGTAGAGCATCGGTGCAGGCTCGTAATGAAACGATGCGGACGCAAAGCCCGGATCTGGCTGTTGATCACTGGCAACGAGCATAAGATTAGCCGTGACCTGCTGAATGGTCATGGAATTTCGTGGTGGCACCCACGTGTCGGTAAGCTGCTGCGTCACAAGTAGGCCACCATAGCCAAGCAGTGACACTGTATTGGCTTGCACGCCATCCATCTTGGCTGTGATAGACTTCAACACTCGAGGACGCACAACAGCAACATCTGTAATGTGTGCCCTCTCGTAGCGTATGGAGAGAACGGAATCAACAACAGCTGGCAAGGATTGCAATGGACCGCGTACGACCTCATATGCATCCTCGCGTTTGTCTCGAGAACCAACGAAGGCATAGGCTATCCCCACAGCAATCGAATCGGCCATGCTACTGCCATACGACCGCAACACTTCACGAAGTTCCGACAAAAGCCCGTTTCGTTCGAATTGTGTAAACGACTCATTGCATGCCGCGATTGCCAGAATCTCATGGTCTGCAACCGAATCCTTCAAAAAGGCTAGACACTCCGCCGCACCACCGCTGTGGCCGGTTTCAATTGGTGCAGGTGTTGGCGACGTATCATAACGTCGAATGAGACGTGGCGTTGTTGAAAATGGCCGAATGACAACAATGTTCAATCCATTGCGAAACGAACTCTGCAGCACGGTATCCCCATACACGATGCGCAAAGACGGCTGGCGAACGGGATCACTCGACAACACTGCTCGCGAAGTAACACTAATGGGAACCGGACGAGCTGCTAAGCGAAAAGTAGCATCAGCAGCATCGTAGCGGATTGAATCACTGCTTATGGTTAGCCCCTTAGCATACAACACATGCTCTTCAGGGTCTGCATTGCTGCGTCGAAACACAAAAGGCTGTATCACGGCATCACTTCGAGAACTGTACGCTCTAAGCCAATACACGTTGCCTGTGTCTATCGACGATACCTCGAGAGCTGTTGGTCGGAACAACACATCTACATACGTTCCGCTATCAAGGCGCGATGATTCAACAAACAATGAGGCACGTTCGTTGCGAGCATCATCATATGAACTGTGCACCGATAGGGTTACCGGCTCATCGCTACGATCATGCCGAACGTATGGATACAGCAAGCGGAAGCGCGGACTACTTGCGTCAACAGTGCCATATGGCTGAGGATCGATGATCTGCAGTGATCGATTTTGAACAAGCACAGCAACTGACGCCGCGTTGTTAGTTACATCATCAGGCAGATACCTCTTGGGGTCGATCTGCACTTCTATGCGATGTTCGCCCAACATTCGTGTGTCGAAGGCAACGGCGAATGTGCGCGTAGAGCAAAAGCCTTCGGAGATTGTAATCAGAGCAGAGTCCGACGTAACGCTTGAACCCGGAAGATACCTTCGGACAATCACCTCTGCGGGTAAGGTCGTGGCGATACCAGCATTCCACACATCAACACTAACGTACATGGAGTCCTGCTGGACGAATATGTCGGGCTGGCCTGTAATGTCCCGCACGTTGATGTTCGTTGAATACACCTGCAGATCACTCGTCGTGTCTATGCGCAGTCGAGTGAAAGGGTCTCCAAGTATACAGTACTGCATTGCAGCATTGCGGCCCAGTTGGTTGTTCATGGTTGAGAAGGCTCGCTTTGCCTCGTATGTCAGATCACCGATTGCACGCAGACCCTTCGAACGCATTGCTTCGTGAAAACGGAAGTGTAACAAGTCAACCACAGGAAGATATTGGTATCCCGTGGCCCCCATTGCAGCGACAACACCCTTCTGAGGCTCAACAAGGTACGCTGCATTTTCACAAAGGGAGCTTGGACTTGAGAAATTGCCGGTTAGACACGAGAACGTTGCCAGTACAGGGTACTTATTCGAGTTATTTAGATCCTGAGGATCCCAGTCTTTGATATCGAACACATCGGTACCTCCGTGCCCGATGTAGTTCATCCAAGCAACACCATTGTTGATCTTCTGACGGATCTGTAGCCCCGGTGCATCAAAGTCCGTGTTGCAAACCGTTACAGTGTCAATGCAGAGAGGGGGCTCAGTAAAAACGATTTCAGAGCCGAACGTATCATCGAGCATTCGCTGATACATTTCGCAGAAGTTCTCTTCCTCAGTTCCACCGCCTACGAATAGAAACTTCCTCAGATTGGGCGTATATCTCTGCGTATCTGCTACGATGATCTTGTCAACAAGGCTCTTGCACTCTTCAGCAGTGGTAACCGGGAACCGGCTGACAATGAGCTCCGGAACAGCAAGATCTCGTTCATCGTCCAAGAGACCAAACCACATATCACTGCTCGGCCTTCCATACGTTGGGACTTGATCCGTGCGCATTGCGCTTACATTACCGCGTTTAATAGCTTGGCGAACATCCCAACTCGCATTTCCTATCAGAACACAATGTGTAGGCTTTTTTGAGGCCTTGGAGAATGCATCTTTCAGGAAAGCACGAATTGCTTCTGGAGAATGTCTGCCAGCATCGTACTCTTCAAAGATTGCCTCGACATCATACAATGAGACCTTCTTGCCGCTTTGTGCATACCGATGGCTAGCCCAGCGTGACGCCTCCTGAGCGTGTGTGCGATGCGTGATAGCAATGATATCGCCGAAGACAGTGTCAGAGCTAACACCTTGATTCTTAGCCTCAAGAACACGTGCTTGCTCCAAGCCTGCTTCGTCGGACACGTATAGCTGGTATACACCCTTGACAAGTAAGATATCAGAGGAGCCGTCTGTGCCACGAGGATCGTTGAAATGTGCTGTCAAGCCCTGATTCTTCGTAAACGCCCCGCTCCCATTGGCTGCCGCAGCAATCCAGACGTGTTGGATCTCTGTTTCCTGCGTAATGACGCCCCGTTTTTCGAGCTCTTCAACAAGCCTGCGGTCTGGCGTAGCACCTGCATTTACAATCACAACCAGCTGGTCTTGGGGTATCCCCTTCAGCTTTGATAGCAGTTGCTCCGATGTAAGGTCACGATACTCAGTGAGATTCCCGTTACGTGTATCGAATACGACGAGAGCATGCGTTGACTTGAGTGAATCAACAACAATAGTGTTCGAACCGATAGTTACCGCTGCAGAAAACGACAATCCGTCCCACGCGACATCGGGTGCAATCGAAGGCCATACTCCGGCACGAACCGTGATACCTGGTGCATGATTCGGTATCATCCCAAATGTCTGCTTTGCGGTGTCAAGAACATAGACAGCACCAGGACGCACATTTTCCAAGCGTAGTAAAGAACTTTCAGTCGCCGTTACCGAACAGTGAAGACGTCCACTGTCCAGTACCGGAGATGCATCACCTGACACTTCTATTGCATCAATGAGAATCTCGCTGTACCAGTCAGTCTGCGCCCTGAGATCATCACTCCCTGTTGCCTGTACTGTGATTCTCTGCAGACCAGATGGAATTGAGGCAGACTCACCACTCCACGTCTGCCGTACGAGTTGGTATCCTTCCGTTTCTTGTCGAACTGGCGTCTGACGAGCCGGAGGCCAAATGCTAACAATATGCTCTGGGGCATACTTAGAATTGCCTGTGGTTGTTGCATACACGACATTGAAGCTTGATTGCCCTACACTTGCAGGAGTAAATCTCGATGTAAAGGTGGCATGCTGCTTACTTCTGCCATACAAGCTGTTCCAGTAGAACCCCTCGAGGTAAACGAGTGACGATTCGAAGATGGACAGGTCCTCGTCGACGCCGCTGCCAGGGTGGAAATACCCTGTGTCGAGCTCTATATGTTGGCGCACGAATACCGACTGCACAGTGTCTTTGGCAGAATCGGCAAACGTAAATTCACTGAAACGACTGTGTTGCCCTTGCTTAGTAGTCGTTACATAGAATACCGCGGTAGAATCTTGAACATCGTAGTATGTGCTATCCCCTTCTGGTCTTCGCCCCCTAAAATAGATGAGGTCAGATCGAGTCAACGTACCCGTTGAATCAACATCATCGATGTGTACGGGCTGTTCAACACCCCTCCAATAGAGAGCCAGTCTGTCGAAGGGAGAGCTGGATCCATCTGCAAGCAAATCTGCAGCACGAATGAAAGCAATTCCATCACGGGAGGTTTGCACCTTCTTGTAATTCGCAAACCTGTCATACCATGCTTGGGGTTCAACCCTTACCTGGGTCTGCTCGTTGCTCTTACTACTCTTTGCCAGCCGTGGCAACCAGGAAGAGTTAAGAAACACATTAGACGACGGCGGTGTTAACGAACTTGCTGCGACAAGTGGTTGGTCCCATGAAACGGTAATCGTGAACGAATCAACAGGTGTCCCCTGTCTTTCTGCAACGTCATGCAGTAAATCCACGACAAGTCTCTTAACGGGATATCCCCCATACGTGCCAGCAGAATAAACATGAACGAAGTCTTTCAGTTCAATCGGGCTAACCCTGACGTTGACCTGCCCGTTCTCAGGTGCATAGAAGTCGTACTGTAGGACGTCGCGATGTTTCCGTATGTCTTGGTGCGAACCAACCGCTCTGTGCGAAAGTACGTATCGCTGCGAGGCTGTTCTGCTAACAACAGATCGCAACCCGTTCTCCTTTACGGCAACCCCATAGGCCGACGACCGCACTTGAGCACTGGAGCTCAAACACGATAGTAGAATCAGTAATGGTATCGCAATTCGTCGAAGGGACATACTTTTTGCTAAAAAGAAACGCCGTGATACAACCAGGTGCATCACGGCGAATAACGTAGTTGCAATTGTTTTGGTTTCTCTTAGCCGTTAGCCTTTGGCGTTGGGAATGCTTCACGCATAGCAACGATGATCTTCTCAGCTACCTTGTCAGACACAACACGCTTGACATTGTCGTCGCTTGCCAAAGCTTCTGCAATAGCAAGTTCAACCTTCTTCTTAATGATTTCTGATGTTTCGCCCACCAAAGCACTGGCCATAGAGTGCATGTCTTCCGAAACATCCTTCATCGTTTCTAGCTGATTCTTGCTTGCGTCTTCCATCTTCTTCATGAGCTTGTCAATGCGCTCTTCAGCACCAGTGTATACAAGACCGAACGCCAAGAGTGCAAGAAGAGTGCCTTCAAGTGAAATAGCAGCAAGGATCAGTGACGGGCGCGTACCTGGAATGAATTTCAAGCCGCGAATACCGATGATAACGATCAGGATGGCAGCACCGAAGTATGCCAAACCTGTTACGTTGTTCGAATACTTTTCCGTGAAGTGGTGAGCCATGTACAGACGTAGACCTGGAAACAGGCGATGACGTCCACGTGACCACATTATACCACCTGTCGTATCAACGATTTCCTGCACAACAAAGTCCGAGAAGAACTCATTGATACGAACAAACAATGCCTCTGCGCGGAACGTTGAAAGAGCAATATCAGGAGTGAAGACGTCTTCGAAACGGATAACACGACGGCCGTGACCACCGTTCTTCGATTCACTTTCCTGTGCTGTTCGGTCCCAAACTGTCTTGAACGCCGCACGAACATCCTTGTGCTCGAGCGCATCCAGATCAGAATTTGGCATAGTAAGAAGATCAACGATTTCCTCACTGAAACCTGTCTGCAGACGAATCTTTGTCTTATTGTGGTGGATTTCACGGTCGACCTTTTGCGCCATGAATCCAATGGAGCTTGGCATGAAGAAGGTCAAGAAAATTGCAATCGTGAAACCAAGCGAGATGGCGAGCACCGAGAATGCGATTGGAGGCTCGATGAACACCGAGTTTTCGCCAAGACCGCCTTCTTCTGTGTTACGAAGAACCCACCAGCTCGCAGACTTGTCAAAACCGTCCTTTTCCTTTGTGCGCTCAACACCTGTTGAGAAGTCGAACACGATATTCGCGTTCTTCATGACCGTCTTGAGACCGCCCTTGTTGACTTCCTCAACACGTTGTTGCATTGTCTTCGAGGCGTCATCAGCTTCCATTACACCAATAACGTTGGGTATCACCTCGTCGTACTTTGCGCCCTGCTTCAGCTCGTGCGGTGCGAAGAGGCTAGATACGAATCCCTGGACACCCCACGGAAGCACAGTGAAGTAGAAAAACACCGCAAGAACTGCTGTCAATCCTAACAGTACAAGTCCGTGTTGCATACCAGATTTTGGTATCTCTGCATGACCATTTGCCGTCATTGTTACTCCTATCCCAGTGAGTTACAAGTGCTGAAACTGATTACTTTCAATCGGAGGCCAATATACAAAGAACCCCTTTTTGAAAAACGACGAAGCTTCAACTTTCATGTATTTTCTGTCAACGAGTTAGGAGTATTTTTGCTCACATGAACCACGAAAAGCGCTATACACCGAAATTCCACGTCGCCCCTTCCGACGTGATCCCATCACTGAAGGAGCACATGCTAGTTGATGGCTTCGACCATGTCATCGATCTTGATCGTTCTCATGGGTCGTGGTTTGTCGAGGCTAGAACGGGTAAAGAGTACCTGGATTTCTTTACGTGCATTGCATCAATGCCGATCGGCATGAATCACCCAAAAATGCTCGACCCTGACTTTGTGCAGTATCTCGGTCATGCTGCTCTTAACAAACCCTCGAACTCCGACATTTACACCTCGGAGATGGCCACGTTTGTTAAAACACTGTTCAATCTTGCTGTTCCAGAGCACTTCCGCTACGCGTTCTTCATTGACGGCGGAACGCTGGCTGTTGAGAACGCCATTAAGACAGCAATGGACTGGAAGGTCCGTCGAAACTTTGCCAAGGGGTATTCGCACGAACGCGGACACCAGATTATCCATTTTGAACGTGCATTTCATGGACGTTCAGGGTACTGCATGTCTCTAACCAATACCGACCCTACGAAGGTTGCTCTGTGGCCACGATGGGATTGGCCACGAATTCCTGCTCCATTTCTGTCATTCCCCGTCACTGATCAGGTTCTCGAAGATGTCCAGCGCCGGGAAGCAGAATCGTTAGCAAAGATTCGGCAGTCCTTTATCGACAACCCCGATGACATTGCTGCAATCATCATTGAACCTATTCAGGGCGAAGGCGGCGACAATCATTTCCGCCCAGAGTTTCTCCAAGCCCTACGCAACATCTGCGATGAACATGAGGCTTTGCTCATATTCGACGAGGTTCAGACCGGCGTTGGCATGACAGGACATTGGTGGGCTCATGAGGGACTTGGCGTTGCACCTGACATCATGTCGTTCGGCAAGAAGATGCAAGTCTGCGGAATTCTAGTTGGTCCTCGCGTTGACGAGATTCCAGACAATGTGTTCCATACCTCCAGTCGCATCAACTCTACATGGGGCGGCTCGCTTGTTGATATGGTTCGCTCAACAAAGTACATCGAGATCATCGCCGAGGAGAACCTGGTCGAGAACGCAGCAACAATCGGAGCGTACTTGCGCTCGCAGCTTAGCAAGCTGCAGGATCGTTTGGGTGCAGACGTTATCAGCAATATTCGTGGAATGGGGCTCTTTAGTGCCTTCGACCTGCCCTCCAAAGAAGCTCGCAATGAGTTCGTGAGAAGAGCCTACGACAATGGACTATTGCTGGTAGGAAGCGGTGACCGGTCCGTGCGTTTTAGACCACCTCTAAATCTGTCTGCCGCTGAGGTAGACTTGGGTGTCCAGATCATTTCGTCGAGCCTTACCTAAGAGTGTCAAGGTAGGCGCTAGCCTGTTGTTTGACGAGTGCTAACGTTTCGGCAAAAGCAGCTCCTGGGAGCCGCGCACCTGCTGCGTACACGTGTCCTCCACCACCGTATGCGGCAGCGAGGTCCCTAACATACGCTGCACCCTTTGAACGGAACGAAATCTTGATCTCGTTTGGAAGCTCGGTAACGAGGATGCCCATGGTCACCCCCTGCAACGTAAGCGTTTGCTGAACAAAGCCTTCTGTATCCTCTAGTATGCAGCCGTACTGTTCGAGATCTTGTTGCTGGACAGTCATAACACAAAGTCGACCGTTAGCCAGAACTGCCATCTGACTGAGTGTCTTACCAAGAAGCTGAGCTCTCCCGACCGATCCCTGATTCATGACCTCCTCATAGGACTTTACTGGATCAGCGCCATGATCGACAAGGTTGGCTACGATTCGGAAGACATCAGCAGTTGTGCGTGGGAATCGGAATGAACCAGTATCAGTCATGATACCCGTGTAAAGGCACGTTGCTGCTGCTTCGGGCATTGAACTCGTCTCTCCCGAGGCGTTTATCATCTCGGCAATCATGACACACGTCGAGCATGCATTAGTATCAATCCATGCAAGTCGTGCGAAGTCCTCCGGGTGCGTGTGATGATCGATGTTTATCACCATCGCATGCGACTCTGTGATGGCAGTGCCAAGCTCACCTAGCCGAGACACAGCATTGAGATCAAGTACGACAATTGTGTCTGCTGCTGCAATAGCTGGCTGGAGACCTTGTTGCCAAATCCTAGCTTCCGACCATCCAGGCAACCACTGCAGATTGGATGGGGCTGCATTGGGCAGTATCACCGTCGCCTTCCGTCCGTTGCTTTGTAACCAATGCCATAAACCGAGCGCAGATCCCAAAGCATCACCGTCCGGATTCACGTGTGTGGTAATGACAATGGCATCTGAGGACAGGAGCCGATTTGAAATCGAGAGAATAATGTTGTCAGTCGGCGATGAACCGATATTTTCGTGCGATGTGGACATGGCGCAAAATAGGGCTTGCTGCAGCAGTAACGATATCATCCGTCGTTGTTGTTGCAGCCATTGTGGATCAGGTGATTCTACCATTGATCGTTTCAATGACACCAACGATCACTGTTCCCAATGTTGTCGGTCTCAAGGGAGAAGAATCACGTATCATCATGCAAAGTGCCGGATTGCAAGTCGCGCAGATACGTGAACAATACAGCGACGATACGCCAGCTGGTATGGTTATGTCACAACTCCCCTATGCTGATGCTATTGTCAAAGAAGGTCGACGCGCTTACCTGACTGTGAGCAAGGGTGTTGAGCGAATCAGAGTACCACAACTTATTGGATCGTCACAACGAGATGCTCGTCTGGCGTTGATGCGAAATGGACTCGTGCTAGGCTCAGTATCATTCCGCTCGGATTCGTTGTCTCCTGCAGGCATCATTATTGGTCAAAGTATACCGGAAGGAACAACCGCACAGCGCGAGTCGATTGTCGACATAGTGGTTTCGACCGGGAATGGAGCACCAGTTCCAGATGTTGTGGGATTATCGTTATCCGAGGCCGAGCAAATCATACAAACTAGTGGCTTCACTGTCGGGCCGACCATTCAGCGCTCGTCAACAGCATTTGAGCCCGGCACGGTGATTGGTCAGACGCCAAAGGCAGACAGCGCTGCAGCAACGGGTGCGTCTATAACACTCATCATTGCAAAATGATATAAACCCACCCGTCGGATTCCAAAACCTCATATGTCTTAAGGGCGCTGTTACCGGTGTCTCGGCGTCCGGTTCTTACATCGTAGCGCCAACCATGTAGGGGGCATGTCACGATACCTTCCTCGATATGCCCGTCGTAAATCACGGGGCTTCGTTTGTGCGGACAGACGTTGGAAACGCAGTAAATGACTCCATCGATGCGGAAGAGCGCCAGATCATGCTCGATGTCCACATCAACACGTTTGCCATGTCGCTCTGAAACCTCGACTGATCTGCAGATTCGCGTCCACTCCCTACCCTGTCGAACTATGACCTCGAACATGGGCTACCTTATGGCCTCAACGATATCGGTTCCGACAGCACAGGCCCCTTGCTACCTGATATCACTCGGGCAGCATCACGCAGAGCATCGTGCTCGAAGACAACGATCCATTCCTCGTCGATGATCTGCGGCAACAGCTTCTTCTTCTCTTCTATTGTTGTGAGCGGGAAATTGTCATAGCCCATCACGTATGGCACCGGAATGTGGGCACCGGTTGGCATGAGGTCGGCAGGAAAAAAGACTGTTGTGCTGCCGTCTGAGACCTTTACTCCCTGCATTGCTTGTGTGTGGCCATGCAACGGTATCACAGAAATTCCCGGGAACAGCTCGCCAGGACCATCGAGAAGCTCCATCATGCCAGCCCCTACGAGGGGCTGATACATTTCCGGCATAAATGATGCACGATCTTTTTCCGTAGGCGACAATGCCCAGGCATAGTGCTCTCTTTGAACGTAGTGTCGAGCGCGTGAAAAACGTGGGGTTCCGTCGGCGAGCATCGCACCGCCGGCATGATCAAAATGCAGGTGTGTGAATATCACATCCGTTACGTCGTCAGGCGATATTCCCTGCATAGCCATGGATTGTTCGATGTTGTGCTCAGCAAAGTCCATCTTATAAATGCTCGCCAACTTTTCAGGCATGTACGGACTATTGCCCGTATCGACAAGTATGCATCGGCCGTTCCCCCTGATGCATAAGACCTTGGCAGCCATCGGGATACGGTTTAGTTCGTCTGATTCAGCATATGCCCTTTGCCACAGTGTTTTCGGCACAACACCGAACATAGCGCCGCCGTCAAGGCCAAACCGACAAGTTTCAAGAAGCGAGATTGAATAGGGTCCGACGTTCATGTGGCAAACTTACCGACATTCTCCCAGAGTGAAATGACCAACAGGCCGTATATTTGACGTTCGTTTATTTCTTGAATTACGACGGAGGAGTGCCCACATGGGTGCTATAACGAAGATTCGGCAGATTAGTCCGTATTTCCTTGCAGTCATTGCGACACTGTTCATTGTGTTCATGGTTGTCCAGGATTCTAGTTGCACGAACATGCGCAGCGCGCGCAACAGTGGTGCAACCATGGTGGTAGCCGAGGTTAACGGCGAACCAATTTCTGTGGGTGACTTTGAAGCACGTGTAAAGGAAGTGATCGAAGGCCAACGCAAGCAGAACCCAGACCAGGAGATCGACGACGAGGTTCTTCGTCAGCAGGTCTTCGACGAGATGGTCAATGAGGTCCTACGTCGCCAAGAAGCAGAAAAGATGGGCCTCGTGGTCACTCCGCAGCAGATCATCGACGTCTTGCTCGTAAATCCACCCGAACAGTTTCAGTTCGGTAAGGATACTGCCGGACGATTTGATCCAAAGATGCAGTGGCAGCTTGTTACCAATCCAGAAAGCATGAAGGAACTGCTTGAGCGCAACGGTCTCACCGTTGAAAAGTGGAAAGAGATGCTCCTGCAGACAGAAGACTATTTGCGTAGCCAGATGCTCCAGCAGGCAATTGCATCGGCTGTTGGCACTGCAGCAAGCACGCCATCGTTCGCAGTTGGCAAACGACAGTTTGTTCGTGAGAACAGCTCAGCTGATATTGAGTATATCGCTCTTTCGAGCAGCCGCGTTCGTGATGCAGACGTTAACGTAACGGATGCAGACATCGCCGCCTACTACGAAAAGAACAAGGAGTTCTACAAGCAGCGTCCAGGCCGTGCGATCAAGTTCATTGCCTTCCCGCCGCTACCATCTCGTGACGACACAACCAACGCACTGAAGAAGTCACAGAAGCTTGCAGAGACGTTCGCCAAGTATACCACGCTGGAACAGCGCGATTCTGCATTCAGTAGCGAAATGGTTACCCTGCGTGGTACAGAGTTCGACTACACGTCACCTTCAGAAATGGACCCGACGGTAGCAACTACCCTAGCCTCCCTTGCACCACGCGAAGTTTTTGGTCCGCTCAACGTACCTGGAGGCATAGCATACTATCGTCTCGATGGACGCCGCGACGGAGTCAACCCTATCGCACGTGCTTCGCATATTTTGATCCCATTCGGTGTGAACAAGGATTCAGCCAAGGCAGAAGCAAACTCCGTTTTGGCTAAGGCCAAAAAGGGCGATGACTTTGCTGAACTTGCACGTACGTACTCCAAGGATCCAGGATCAGCCCAGCAAGGTGGCGATCTGAACTACTTTGGCAAGGGGCGTATGGTACCTGAATTCGACAGTGCTGTTTTCGCTGCATCTGCTGGTTCGATCGTTGGTCCAGTTGAAACGCAGTTCGGCTACCACATTATCAAGGTCGTCGAGAAGCTGTCCGTCGAATACAAGTACTCCGCCATCACGATCAAAGCTGGCATCTCAGCTGCGACAAAGCGTGCAATTGCAGCAGCTGCTGAACAAGCTTACCAAGCTCTGCAAAACGGAGAGGCCATTGAAAGCGTTGCAACGCCTTATGCAAAGAAGTTCTATGCTCAGCTCCAAGAAACACCTGTATTCGGTAACGAAACACCAGTGCTCCAGTCACGTGAGCTAACATCATGGGCTTTTGAGAACGAAGTTGGTGCGGTTATTCGTCGCGACATCAAATATTACGGCACAGTGATCGCCCAGGTGTCCGACGCCCGCGAAGCAGGTGTTAAGCCCCTTGCTGACATGAAGGACAAGATCAAGCGCATTCTCACAGAGCGCGCGAAGTTGGCGAAGCTTGAATCTCAGGCGAAGCAAATGGCCTCTGTTGCAGCGTCACAAGGCCTAGCTGCAGCCCGCGGCGGTGATTCAACTATCACGTTTGCCACGCAGACGGGTGTGAAGGACAACGGCATGATCACGGGTTTTGGTGGAGAGTATGCTGTAACATCAGCTGCCTTCTCTCAGCCAATTGGATCTGTCGGCAAGGCCATCAAGGGTGAAAATGGTTGGTTCATCATACGTGTGATTAACCGTACTGATGCCAATGTTGCAGATTATGCAAAGAATCCAACAAGTATCCTCCAGGCGATTTCTCAGCGTGTACGCAACAGTGCTTTTGGAACATGGTTCCAGAAGGTGCGTGAACGTGCAGAGATCAAGGATAAGCGTTTCAGCTCAGAAGGATAAGGTCCAACAACGACGCTGTAAGACGTCCTCATGTTCATCCGAGCATGAGGACGTTTCATTTTCAGCGGCAGACTCAATATGACGCACAACGAAGCTTACGCACACTGCAGACAGATAGCAACATCGCATTACGAGAACTTTCCTGTTGCATCGGTACTTGTTCCCTCTCGAATGCGAAAGCATCTCTATGCGATCTATGCGTTCTCTCGAAAAGCAGACGACATTGCTGACGAGGGGAATGCCTCGGTTGAAGAGCGCTTGCGAGAGCTGGAGAAACTTCGATTACTGCTCCGGGCTGAATCATCAGATGACCCAGTCCTTTGTGCTTTGTTGTTGACCATCAAGGATTGCCGACTTCCACTTTCTCTCTTCGACCGCCTACTGGATGCATTCGAAAGCGATGTAAGCTTTACTCCTTCCACTTCATGGAATCAAGTACTTGCCTATTGCCATAATTCTGCGGATCCTGTTGGTGAACTGTTTTTGCGGCTAGATTACGAAGGAGATGAGCCCCCTATCGATGCAATCATGGCCTCAGATCGCATCTGTACTGCACTGCAAATCACAAATTTTCTGCAGGACTTATCAATCGACATTCCACGAGGAAGAACCTACCTGCCTCTGCCAGATGCCGAGGTGATCAATCGTACTCGACAGTTGTTTGACGAAGGAGCATGTGTCGTGCGGTATGCTCGATCGTGGCGATTGCGCATGGAGCTACGAGCGATCATCTACGGTGGACGTACCATGCTTGAACTCTGTGCACGACGGAAAGACCGTCTAACGCGGCCTCGTCTCACCATGTGGACATTGCTGCTTCATCTGTTTCGAACTCGGTAGTAACTTGCGCCATGCCGAATCACGTCTTTGCAGAGACTGAAGACGAGCTCACGTTTTCTACTCAGGGCAGTACATCATTTCACTATTCGTTCGGGTTCCTTCCACGTGAAGAACGCGAGGCGATCAGGACTGTGTATGCCTTTGCGAGAAGAATCGACGACATCGTTGATGAAGATCCATCAGTTGATCCTGAGGTCATAACTCGCAAGCGTCAGCGCTTGCATTGGTGGCGCACGCAGATCGAAGCTATGTACGACCCCAATGCAGACGCATCTACTGCTGTCTCTGCGCTAGGTGCAGTCATTCGGCGATTTACAATCCCGAAGCAGTACTTTCTCACAATCATTGATGGATGTGAGCGCGACCTTGTGCAACACCGTTATTCAACCTTTGCCGAGCTAAAGGAGTATTGCTACTCCGTTGCCTCAGCAGTTGGCTTGATAAGCATTGAGATCTTTGGCTACAAGCATGAACAGACCAGACAGTATGCCATACATCTTGGTTATGCGTTGCAGCTGACGAATATCCTTCGTGATGTCAAGGCCGACAAAGACCGCGGCTACATCTATATTCCGCAAGAAGACCTCGAGCGCTTCAAACTTACCGAGGCAGACATCTTTAACGAAGTCTACGATGAGCGCTTTATATCGATGATGGAGTATCAAGCAAAACGAGCACGAGAGTATTATCATCATGCTCGGGCACTGCTTAGGCCCGATGAGCGTTTAACGATGGTGGCTGCCGAGATCATGGACGCCATCTATTACCGGTTACTTGATAAAATTGAGCTCAATGACTTCAACGTTTATGAAAAGAAGATCCGCGTCAACACCCTGCACAAGGTTATTACTGCCCTACGGATCTGGCTTGGATCAAAACTGTTTGTCAAGCGCTTGAGATAATCTGTATTTTTGCCACATGAGTACTACATTCACCTCCGACGAGCTGGCCTCGATCAGCGCTCTCAAAGCCAAGTATCCAGAACCAAAAGCTGCCATCATGCCTGTGCTGTGGATGGCTCAGAAGAAGTGGGGCTGGCTATCTGAGGATGTCATGAAGGAAGTTGCCAACGTAATGGAGCTCCCTTATGCTCACGTCCTCGGTGTTGCATCGTTTTACACGATGTACTTCAAGAAGCCAATGGGTCGCCACCATGTACAAGTGTGTACGAATGTCAGTTGTATGCTACGCGGCGGCGAGTCCCTCTATAAGCACGCTCAGCAGCGTCTTGGTATTGGGCATAATCAAGCCACGGCAGATGGTAAGTTCTCACTTGAAGAAGTTGAGTGCATGGGTGCTTGTGGTGGTGCTCCAATGATCGCCGTCAACGAGACATTCTACGAGAACTGCTCACAACAGCAATTGGATGCTGTGCTTGATGCTTGCCACTAATCATCGGTGTTACTCGACAACTGTCGCAGTATTCTGATAGATCAATCGAAACGTAAGATTTATGCGCGGGCCATGTGCCCGCGTTTTTTTTTCTATACCGTGAAGCCAGTGTTGTTGTGTGGTCCCTTTCATCACGAGAACACTGCCCGAGCTCAGTGGTATGCGCACGGGTGCAATGTCCCGCCGTGTCTTATGCTTGAGCACAAATGTTCTCGTTTCGCCAAAGCTCATAGATACAATTGTTGGATTCGAACCTAGCTCGGGTTCATCGTCTGCGTGCAACCCCATGCTGTCGCGTTCATCGCGATAGAGATTTGCTAACACAGAATTGAATCTTGCATCCGTGATCTCCTCAGCTATCGATCGAAGTTTGAGCAGTGTCGTGGTCCACGGCTTAGCGCAATAGATTCGTTTGGAGTACATGTACTCTACGCCGTCATCACCTAGGAACTCAAGCAGACGTGGCTGGTACATTGTCTTACCAAACATGGTAATCGTGTCCTGTCTCCATGGAATCTCTGTGAACAGTGCGTTGAAATAGTCTGTGCTGGAAAGGGGCGATGAGGCCCCCTCAAATAGAAAAATTTCAGCATCGGGTATTGTCAATTGTATCGACATAATGTAAATTGTCCACATCTATTCAGAGGAGTATTCATGCCTACCCGCGTTCAACTTGGAGTGCGCCATCGTCAGATTCGTGAGTCTTTGCTCAAAATGACCGTCCAAGAATATGCAAAAATGATGGATGTCAAGGTACCTACTGTCTACTCCTGGGAATCGGGCCGTACATCTGTTCCACAGAACGTACTGGCTACACTTGAAAAGCGTTACGGTATATCATCGGGGTGGTTATTGACGGGATATGGCACTCCAATGTTGCCATCACATGTCAGTATAGATCCTGCTACTCAAACCAAGAAATCCGTCATGGAACGTCTTGAAGAACACATCATGACTATCAAGCAGCTTGTAGACGAGTTGAAGCATCACTCGCCAGAGGTGATCGCCCCTGCCCGGCGGGAAAAAGGTTCGAATAAACATCGTATACCAATGTTAGCGTTGGGTGTCAGCGCTGGCCTTCCTACGGCTTCTGATGATACTATAGAACGCGAGATCGATCTTGCGGACATGTTGCTCGAACATCCAGAGAGCACATACTTCATTCGGGTCGTTGGCGACTCAATGACAGATGCAGGTATCAGCGATGGCGATACGCTGATCGTAGACTGCGCTGTGCAGCCTCGGGCTGGTCAGATCGTGATTGCCAAGGTCTACGGTGAGCTCACTGTAAAGCGATACCTTCAGGTCGACGGCCGTCCAATTCTGCGCGCTGAAAATCGCCGGTACAAAGACATTGCTATCACTGCTGACATGGACTTTACAATCGTAGGCGTCGTCCGGAACTGTATTAAGAAGCTATAATAACTCTACATTTTGTATAATTGCATCATGCTTTTAGCGATGCAATTATACGGCACGTATACAGACGCGTATTGGGATGCACTTGTAGATCGTATACACATCTGCACGCCTCTGATCAGTCTACCCTGTAGAGGCAGATTATACTGTGGACTTGACGACATACATGGTCTACGTGAACTTGTCTTATCACATAAACTCCAGGCAGCTGTAGCCAAAACACGTCATGATGCTCTGCTGCAATCATGCCAAGCGACAAAGGGCCGAATTGATGCACATGATGGTTCGGATGATGTACCGGTTTCGGTCCTGAAACGTATTATCGAGCTTGAGATCCAAGATCATGATATCGAGCGTCTTACCCTTTTCGGACTCTACACCATAGGTAGCCTCAGATCACTCACAGAACGCCACCTCTCAGCTCAGTTTGGTCATCGTGGAACAAAGCTCTACCAATTCCTGCACGAATACGATGATTCGCCACTGCCGTTCTACATACCAGCACCATCAATAATTGTAGCTGAACGCTATGATGATGCACAGCAAGAGCCAGGGCCAATTTTTGAGTCATTAGAGCGCTCTGCACATCGTGCATGCACATTACTTGGAACGCGATCTACTTGGCGTATAGAAGTCGCATGCCTTGATAAGGCAGATCAGCCTATGGCAGTGCGCGAACGTATTCTTCGATCAGGCTGCAATCTAGTCCAACAACTACTCACACACCTGCATGCATTGACACGCGACCTTCTGAAGCAGTCAAGACAGTGGTGGGGATTGCGCGTACGATTGGCTTCATTGGCACTGCCTGTAGCAGAACAAACTGCCCTGTTCTTGCCAGTAAAAGGTGCTCAAGATGTAGCACGTGAAATGATTCCACGCTACGGGCATGTCATGAGAAAGATCACGATTCATAACCCATGGTCTATCATTCCAGAGGAGTATGCAAGCTGCACACCTATGATGCAGAGGACTATTGAAGGATCCTCAAGTTCAGGAGAGGAGCAGCAATGAAAAGTATTCATGAGCCCATAGACGTTGCACAGCAACAACAAACACCGTACATGATCTGTTGGCGTGGGGGGACGTACGCTGTCGAGCGCATCATTGATTCATGGACTAGTCGCGGACCATGGTGGGGCAACGACGAGATCCGGGGCTACGTACTACTGATCACCAGTTCAGGGGTGATGGAGATCTATCACAGCAATATTCGCGGATGGATGCTTTCTCGAATGTATGACTAAGCTCGATGCAGCTGATCACGATGAATACTTCATACTCACCATGTTGGCCATGAGCTTCATCGCACCAACAACTCCTACAGGGAGCTGACGAAACAGTGACAAGGATGTGTAAATAAAGTTACCCTTGCCATATCGCGTGTGCAGTATGGTTCCTCGCTGCGGCATCTCACCTGTATCATGCATTTCGAGCAACTCAGAGTATCTGGCATCGTATGGACCTGGATTGTAGACTGAACGCTCCTGAACCCATCCAGCGAAATCTGATGTCGTAATACGATTCGGATACTGCAAGAGCGGATGCATTGGAAGTAAAATGGAAACCTCGGCATCTTCTTCGGTAACACGATTCCGCGATATCGTGAGTGGATATGGGGCTATATCAGTAGTACTGAGATCCTGTAATGTGTTGTATTGCATCACGAGTGTGCCTCCCTGCTCTACATACCTGAGCAATGATGGCATCAGATACTTCATACTCTTACGAGTGTTGATGACACGTATACCGAGCACGAGAGCATCATACGAGAGCAGCTCGGTAGTACGCAACAGCTGGTCATCCGTGATTTCATCAACAACTACACCAAGACCACGTAAGAATTCCGGCGTTGACTCTCCAGCACCTGACAGGTAGGCAACTTTCTTTGCTGCAACCTTGATTGGTTCACTGATCACACGAACGGCAGCAGGTTGCAAATACTGCAACGTTGGAATGTGGTCGTAACTGATTGTAACAACCGTCCTATCGTGGATAACAGACCCTATCTGAAGCCCTACGCGTAAATCGGTCGTATACGACGTCGACACATCGATTGAAACAAGCGTATCAGTCTGCGCTCGCAGGCGTATTCCATCAAGCCGAGCAAGAGTACGCTCACCATCCTGAACAAGAAGCGAAGCCGATTCGACAGTACCATAGGCACGTATTCGTACAGAAATCGGTGCCTTGCCTGATGTCTGATAGACAACTGCCCTTGTAGGCTCGATGCTCACCACCGGTACTATGCGCAGTTCTTCAATGACATCGCCCTTGAGCGGGTCGAGCTTTTTGAAACTAACAGGCAGCGACAACACGAACGTCTCATAGCCAATGGTCATGATTACTGGAACTTCAAGAACCGGTGCACTAATGGAAGTTCCTAGTAAGAACTCTGAAGAAAGACGAAACAGGCCGCCGGCGGGATCTTGTTCGAGCCAGTATGGCTGGCTAACTGCTGTACCATAGGGTACGGTAAATCGGGCCTCTGCGATATGGGTAGAATCGTTCACACATGAGAAACCATCGATGATTGCACCACCAGGTAGGGATATCGGCAAAATGGATACAGACCTTCCGGCACGTGTTGTAAATCGAATGGTAGCTCTGGCAGTGTCACCACTCGTCATGATCGGCATTGGTACTGATACATCCGCGGTAAGTCCGATGCAAGACGTGATAATCTTGTCGATCTCCTTGATCTTCAGCTGGTTCCAAAAAGGATCCCTTACTTCGTTGATCTTTCCGCGTATGTTTAGAAGTTTATCAAGTGATCGATGTGGCGCAAGCATATCATAGGTTGCGATCACCGAGTCAATTGCTGCACCGATTGAGGTTGCACCAATACGATTCCACGTTGTATCGATACCGTCAAACAAACTGCGTTGCGGTGCATCACCAACAAGGGTCTCAAAATACTCCGGCTGAACACCTGGTGTACTTGGCGTCCCAGCCCCCTGACTTCTATGAATGCTGCGACTGATTCCAGCCAGTTCGCCATATCCCATGCCAAGCAACGGATCGTATTGTCCAACGTCGATCTTGAACATTCCTGGTTTGATGGTGCTGCGATTACCGAAGCGAAATGCATTGAAGAGCAATCTTTTAGGCTTCCACGGCTCTTCTCCGGTAACTATGGGATTGGCACGCAGAATAGAATCGACACGGTCTTTGCTTTCCTTTGAGAGTGTCGATACTCCATAACAATAGCGCACGGCCTCTTCGGTGATGATTGCTGAAGCACTGTGCTGACCATGCCCTGCCATGCTATCCTTAGGGAAACGGCATATCACGACGTCGGGCCGAAACTCTCGAATCACGCGCACAACATCTGCGATGAGAATCACACTATCCCAGTGTTGAAAGGTCTCTTTCGGATTCTTTGAAAACCCAAAATCAAGTGCACGTGAAAAGAACTGTTCTGCACCATCAAGCTTGCGTGCAGCAAGCAACTCATGTGTACGTATGAGTCCAAGCGCAGCCCCCTGCTCTGAACCGATAATGTTCTGTCCTCCATCTCCACGTGTGAGTGAGAGATATCCTGTCCTGATGTTACGTCCATTTGCTAGCCACGAGAGAAGTCGTGTATTCTCATCATCGGGATGAGCTGCAACGTAGAGCACCGATGTCATTGATCGAAGCTGTTGCAGCTTACCATAAATTCTGGATGACGGTAAGGGGCGTATCTGCTGAGCAGATACCGTTACGACGCAGCAAACGCCAATCAGTGCAGTGAGCAGTGTGTGCATAGGTAGTGTTTTCGGTGACTTACTTCAATGTCTTGAGCAGATCGTTGGCATACTTTGTGTACTCGGCTTCCGCTGATGTACCCTTTGCCAATTCGATAGTCTTCTGTGCCGCCTCGCGTGCAACATCAACATTGTTGAGTTTAGCTGCGATGCGCGCGCGAAGCAACTGGATCCAATAAGCCTTAGGGTTCTTCTCTGCGGCCTTAGTAGCGTATTCAAGAGCTTTGTCAAGTTGCTGATTCGTTTCATAGAGATACGATGCAGCTGGTTGATATGGGATTGTTGGATTGTTGATAGCTTTATCGATGGAAGTGAGCAGACGTTCCTGGTTACTGATCGCTACCGGGATTGATACATGCGTCTTTTCCCATGCAAGGTCGATGGTGCATGATGAGAATGCGATTGAACCGATTGAGATAGTAAAGGTCTCTACTGCTGACTCTAGTGCAACTGGTCGAACTTTTAGGCGGACAACATCATCTTTTGTGTCGTATCCAGTGGCTCCCCAATTACCGGTGTTCTTGTTGATGATTACTTCCCATTCCGACTTATCAGGTATTGTGTAGAGCGAATACGATCCAGCCTTGATATTCACACCGCCAATACGAACATCTTCACCAAAGGTGACCTTTGTGGCCGAGTTTGCTCCTGTGCGCCAGACAGTACCAAATGGAACAACATCTCCGAAGATTGTTCGACCACGCATCGAAGGCCTGCTATACACGATCTCGATCTTAGAAGTTGATATGTCTTGAATGATCGTTGCGTTGGGACTCAGCGCTGGTAGTTTGAGTTCTTGTGCCGCAGTGACCTGAACGGCAAAAACAACGCAGAGAAGAAGATATACGTACTTCATGGGGCTTGCTTTATGGATGATGAATAGTGGCGTAGAAACGATGCGAAACTACGAGAAGTTTCGCGCATAGGTCTCTACGTTTTGTATATTGTTTATACATGCAGTTTGGATCCCTACATACACGATCTCACTTTTCCTTTCTTGATGGTGCGTCATCTCCTGAAAGCATGGCCATAACAGCTGCACAGTTGGGTCACACCGCAATTGTGCTGACCGATGTAATGGGGGTGTATGGTGCTGTGCGATTGCAGAGAGCATGCAAGGCCGTTGGAATTCGTGCTCTTATGGGCGCTGATTTCATCATCCATAATGTTACCATAAGTGCAATAGCTCGAAACGCCGAAGGGTATCGTCAGATATGTAGTCTTGTTACTACTCTACGCGATGGCGGTCTGATTGAAGAGAATATCCAAAGAAGCCCCCTTACTGAATGCGTGATCATCATCCACGGATGCAATGTCGATCTAGATTTGCTTAGCAGGGTCTGCTCGATCCTACGCGGAGGACGCGAATGCTATCTTGGTATAGAGCACGACGGCAGACCCTGGGCCCTTCGAAGGGCACGCCGGGTTGTAAACCTGGCAGAATCTCTCAAGATCCCATGCGTGATTGCACAAGATGTTCGTTATGCTACTCGTGATGAATACGCAGCACACGATCTGATGGTATGCATTCGTGAAGGTATCACCATTCATGAACCTCACCCACTGCGACCTGTCAACGATCGACAATGTCTACGCTCTGAGCAGGAAGTCCGAGAACTGCTCCCGTTTCCTGAGGCATTTGAAAACGTAGACCTAATTCTTTCAGCATGCACATTTGACATACTGCCTGACAGAGTTACTCCCCCATCAGCTCGCATCCCCGAGCGTACTACTGCCAAAGAAGTGCTACGGGAACTTGCCATAAAGGGACTTGAGCGGCGTTATCAGAGTTGCGACGCATACACAATAGAGCGAGCATGGGCGCAGCTGGAACATGAACTTCGCGTACTAGATGAACTGGAGCTTTCGGATTTCTTTCTTGTAGTGAATGAGGTTGTAAGTGAGGCACGACGCCGCGGCATACGTTGTAGCGGACGTGGTTCTGCAGCAAACTCTATCGTAGCCTATGTTCTCAACATCACTGGCGTATGCCCTATTCGACATCATCTGTTGTTTGAGCGCTTCTTGCATAGGGGGCGCAAAGGAACGCCAGATATCGATGTTGATTTCGACAGTGATCGGCGCTCAGAGATCATTGCATGGATGGAAGAACGCTTTGGTCTGGCTCAGACAGCAATGACAGCTACAATGATCATGTACCGGATCCGCATGGCGATCCGTGATGTAGCCAAAGCACTTGGCTTTCCAATGGAGACTGTTCGCAGTCTTTCCAAGAGTGTGCCCTCATGGACCAATCAACCAGTGGAATCATACCGTGATGCCTTAGCCTCTATCATAGGTCATATTCCGATGCTCAATATACTACTTCGCGGTGTTGAGCTTCTCATCGATCACCCACGACACCTAGGACAACACTCAGGAGGAATGGTCTTATCAAGCAAGCCACTAGAGATGCTTACACCAGTACAGCGATCTTCTAATGGTGTTGCTGTTGTTCAATTCGACAAAGACGACATCGAAGCTATGGGGCTTGTAAAGTTTGACGTGCTGGGACTTCGTATGCTCGCCTGCATCAGTGAAGCCGTTGAGCTTCTTGAAGTTTATCAAGGCATTGTTATCGACATAGATGAAGTACCGCTGGACGACCCTGATACATTTCAGCTTATTCGCAGTGGCAAGACACTTGGGATCTTTCAAATTGAATCGCAGGGGCAAATGCATCTGCTTGCTAAACATCAACCCGAGTGTTTCGATGATCTCATTACGGAAGTAGCACTGTTCAGACCTGGTCCACTCCAAGGTGGAATGGTACATCCATACATCGCAAGACGAACAGGCAAGGCACCTGTCGAATATGTTCATCCCGACCTCGAACCGCTTTTATCAGACACGTTAGGCATTGTTCTGTTCCAAGAGCAGGTGCTAGAGATCGCGCACAGGTTTGCTGGCATGCCGCTCGACGAAGCCGATGATTTTCGGTCACTTGTCTCAAAGAACAGAGACCGAGTGCTTATGGCTGCAATGAAGGATACATTCATCAATGGAGCTATGTCAAGGGGCGTAGATCATGCATCAGCCGAGCGCGTGTATGATATTGTATCACACTTTGTAGGGTATGGCTTCTGTAGATCTCATGCAGCGGCATTTGCAAAGATCGTCTATCAAAGTGCGTGGCTCAAGGCCCATCATCCTGCTGCATACATGGCGGCGTTCATGCAGCATAGGCCTGGGATGTATAATCTTATGACACTGGAAGAAGAATCACGTCGATTTGGTGTTGATGTTCTTCTGCCGGACATACGTTACTCACACATCCGCTATACGATAGAGCAACACCAGAATCAGCGATGGTGCATACGCAAGCCCCTTACTTCGATTCGTGATGTTAGCGAAGATGTAGCTCGTGATATCATCATCGAACGAGCAAAGTCAACCTTTGTAAGCGTCGAGGATTTCGTCCTCCGATTACCAGGTATTTCTCGAGATGTTCTTGAATCAATTGCTCTTGCAGGCGCACTGACACATCTTGATGAAGATGTCCGACGCACGATATGGATTATAGGGGTTGTACGCCAGCGGCAACAAACATCTACCACAGGGAGCCTCTTTACCACAGCACATATTCATGAGACAGAGATACCGGAGCTTCCAGAGCTCAGGGCACAGGAACGCTTAGCCTATGACTACATTACACACGGAGCAGCACGTGTGCATCCAATGACACTCTTTCGACGCCTTATGACTACGATGGAGATACGTTCGATTGAGACAGTACACAGAATGCCAATAGAAAAACCCATGGTTGTTGTCACGGCCGGTATTGTGATGCTTCGCCAGGCGCCACCTACTGCACGAGGGATGCTGTTCGTTACGATCGAGGATGAGACAGGCTTTTTGCAGTGCGTAGTGCCCCCAAATGTGCGTCAAGCATATGCTACAGAGCTACGGTCGGCAGCGCTAATGCTAAAAGGAACCGTAACTGGTATCGGCTCATGGAGGAGCATTATGGTGCGTGAGGTTGTTGTGCTAAATAACATCATTGGTGGATACCACGGACACCTTTCCTATGCTGGTGGACGTGATACGCTAGAAGTTGGCAGCGTAGTTAGTTTTGCATGATGCAACGTATAGCACTGCTCATAGAATACGATGGAGCACGTTACGCTGGATGGCAACGTCAGCGCAATGGCATCACAGTGCAACAGCGCGTCGAGGAGGCATTAACAAAAACCTACGGACACACCTGCATCATCCATGGGGCCGGTAGAACCGATGCTGGAGTGCACGCCTCAGGCCAGGTTGCCCATATTCAGCTCCATGAGCAGGCTCACAACATTCCTCTCGAGAAACTCCCAGTTGCATTGAACACGCGTCTCCCGTTTGATGTACGCGTACGTGCTGCTACGAGTGTGCATGATGAGTTTCATGCACGGTTCAGCGCCATCTGGAGGGAATACATCTATACTATTACTACGTCGGATAGCGTGTTCCACAGGCATTATGCTTGGAATCCAGAGATACCGTTCTCTGCAGACACGCTACGTGAGGCACTTGAAGTCATGATTGGCGAACATGACTTCACGGCCATCTCTAAACACAATCCCGATACCAAATCCTACGTCTGCAACGTTGACACGTGCAGCCTGTCAATTGATGGATCACTCATGCAGATACGAATACGTGCCAATCGGTTTGTATATGGCATGTGCCGCGCAATTGTTGGCGTAGCAATGTCTGTAGCTCGCGGCCGAATGACCCCGAATGATCTGCGCGATCTTCTTGCTACAAAACAACGACAAAAAGCTCCTATCATTGTCCCTGCTCACGGACTCAACCTTCACGCAATAGGATATGAATCAGAAATCTTCCCTCACTAGTCTTATCCCACAAATGCAACAAGGACATTTACTGCGTGCAATGCTCTATTGGTGTATCCTTGTGCCATCGATGCTGATCTCGTCCTGTGGCGAGCTCAACATCTATCCCATCGATGAAGACAAGAAGCTTGGTGCACAGTTTCACAACGAGATCCTACGCGATCCGGTCAACTACAAGCCATTACAGAACAAGTCTGCAACAGACTACGTACAGAATATTGTCAATCGTATCATTGGTGTTCCCGGCATAGAGTACAAGGGTATTTTTTCCTACAGCGTTATGCTCATCGACGATGACGAAACGATCAACGCGTTCTGTACTCCAGGTGGCTATATCTACGTCTACACAGCTCTCTTGAAGGCTGTACCCAACGAAGCAGCCTTAGCATCGGTTTTGGCCCATGAGATCGCCCACGCTGAACGACGTCATGCCACAAAGCGCATGACTACCCATTTGGGCGTACAGACAGTTCTCTCAATTGCGTTATACGACAATCGTGGCGGGCTTACCGAACTTGCTGCCAATGCTTTCACTGGAGCTGGACTACTCATGAACAGCCGATCAGATGAAGACGAAGCCGATGAATTCTCATTCAAGTATTTGCGCGAGACTTCATGGTATCCTGGCGGACTACTTTACTTCTTCGATGTGGTCAAGGGGCGTAAAGGCACCGCAGTAGATCGATTCTTCTCAACACACCCGCTTCCAGAAGACCGCATCCAGAACACGCACAAACGACTTGCTGAGGCTAAGATTCCCGAGCCCACAGAGATACAGCTTCGCACACGTGAGTACGAAGCCTTCAAGCGCACGCTAGATGGCGCAAAGAGTGGTAGATGATATAGATATCAACGCAGCCATAACGGCGGTTCGCCCAATGCCGTCAGGCACACACTCCACAAGTGACGGAAGGCATCCGCTGCGTTATCGGCCTCGACTGCAAACGTTGATGCGGAAACAGCAATTGCCTGTGGGTGCGAGCACGCGCGTTCGCACTGCTCGGACTGTTTTGTATCAACCTCGAATCTCGTAGGGCCAATATCTTGGAGATACCATGTCTCTCTCGAATTCATAGCTTTTGATGCTGCCATACGCAGTTCAAGAGCCGTGCGCTCGGGAGTCTTACATATGGCTGCTGTAGGTCCAAGAGTTCGTTTAGTGGCAACAAACGTCGTATTAGACGTCCACATGCGTACTTCACTCTCGAGATCACTGTTGCCACTGATCAGCACGAGTGGAATGTTCAAGGATGAAAGAACTGCTGCATTGGCTTGTACTTCACCTACTGCTCGTCCATTCATGCGAAGCTCTGCAATCAACGAACCAATGTAGGTGTGAGCCAGCAGGCCCCCTTGCGTTCCTGCCTTCGTATGGTATCCAATACACATCGCAACGTCAGTACCTAATTGCACGCCCTCAAGCTGACACAGAGGTTTGTTGCTCGCAGTTGCCGGCCCCATAACGAGCTGTGCGGCAGGATGCAGTTCTTCAAGCAGAACATTTCGCATTGTGGCGTGTCCATCACCAACGGTAATCTCAGCATCAGGGTATACATGAAGTATTCCATTGATCACAGCATTGACGTCGCCTACGAGATACTTCTGAGCTTGAGAATAATTCCGTCCCTCTGGAGTTAACTGATCTGGATGAACAACACCCGTGGCTCCCTCCATATCTACGGCGATAAACACTCTCATTTTGTGCGAGCCTCGATAGGTTCTACACGTACTTTGTCACCAGTTGATTCGACCAGCCGAACATTCATTCGGATCTTTTCGATTGAGTAAGGGGCATGCATGATCGACGCAACATGATTCTCTGTCCATCCTGTCCATGCA
Organism: uncultured Melioribacter sp.; assembly: GCA_964484755.1. Taxonomy (GTDB): domain Bacteria; phylum Bacteroidota; class Ignavibacteria; order Kapaibacteriales; family Kapaibacteriaceae; genus UBA10438. The sequence goes on from CAZAGH010000002.1 coordinate 47,415, forward strand.
TGGACCTCAACATCATATCCCTCAGGCAGAAACACGCGTTCTGTGCCTATCTGCTGCTGATGAAACTCTAAGGTACGTTTCTGACTATGTGCTCGAAGAATGCGTGTTCGCTCCCGACGCTCATTCATCGGCACCGCACCTGAATAGTTCGCTGCCGGAGTGAGCTCTCGCTCGGAATACGTAAACACATGAAGGTACGTCCATGGAATCGAGTGAAGGAACTGGACGGTTTCATCAAAGTGCGCTTGGGTCTCACCAGGATACCCTGCGATGACATCGATTCCCATACCAGCATCAGGGAACAGCTGGGCAAATGCTTGTATACGTTCCCGGTACATGGATGTATTGTAGCGTCGCTTCATTGAACGAAGGATCGCATCGCACCCACTTTGCAGCGGCATGTGAAGATGCGGTACAATGTTCGAGCATTTAGACCATATGCGAAGAACATCATCATTCAGCGTATTCGGCTCAATCGAACCGATACGAATTCGATACGGGAGATCCATATCCGCGATCATGGTAAGAACGTCGGCAAACCGGTGATCGCCCTGCGACCTGTACTCACCGAGATTGATCCCCGTCAGAATGCACTCTTGATATCCCTCTAGGGCGATGGCCTGCAACTCCCTGCGGATTGCATCAAGCGGCATAGCTCGTGCTGGCCCCCTAGCAAGCGGAATGGTACAAAACGAGCAAGAATAATCGCAGCCATCTTGAATCTTGAGAAATGCGCGAGTACGACTGTTCCCGTTTCCAGATCGAGCACCTATGAAGGTTGTGCCGGACGAGAGCTCGTCAACTCGAACGGTCACCGTTTCACTGCTCAACAAATCAGATAACTGTTCAACAATCTTGAGTTTGTCGGCTGTGCCGACAACGGCGGTAACGCCGTCAATGCTGGCAACTTCTTCCGGTTGCAGTTGAGCATAACAGCCAGTTACGATCACACGCGCATCAGGTGCTGCACGGAGTCCTTTGCGTACTACTTTTCTACACTCAACATCGGCCTGTTCTGTTACGGTACAGGTGTTGATCAACAGTAGATCAGCATCGCTACCGTATTGTACTATCTCATGTCCCTGCTCCCGAAACTGACGCTCAATTGCCGCCGTCTCCGTGGAGTTTAACTTGCAGCCTAATGTGTGAAACGCAACTCGCATGGTGCAAATATGAAGCCTGGTATCGAATCAGCGGTAGGATTGATCACGTTTGTTGTAACGAGCGATATGACGGCACAGCTGGATGGACGTGAAATTCACCCCGTCTACGGTACCTTTTGGGCTGGATATCACAGCGAAGTGGCCGCACGCCGTGCTATTGAGCCCTACTTCGAGGAGGGAGAAAACGCTGTTGGTAGCGCTCTTTCGATCAACCACAAAGCAATGGCTGCAGTCGGGACATCCATTGAGGTGATTGCACAGGTAACAAGCATCTCAGGTAACAGGATTATCTGCTCAGTACAAATTCGGACCTGCGAAACAAACACGCTGCTAGCAGAGGGCACACAAGAGCAGGTTGTACTGCCAGATGCCAAGCTCCGAGAGCTTGTGGCAAGGGCATACACGCGCTGATGAGCATTTGAACAACCGAACCTATTTCAGGATGTGTCCTGTCTGAGCACACCAAAAGAGCAGGTCGACTTCATCCATATCGATTCCAATTTCCTGACAATACGATTGGAATGCCCGCTCCACTGCATGGTACTTGCTAGAAGTAGACACTGATGGCACGTCTTGATACACTCCACACCTGACAAGATTTGTCAGCAGGTGCCGGTCGATGATGGCAAGACCACGTCTGCCGATGTTTCGTAGAAAATGACTAGCCTCCTTGAGGCCGAAACCATTGACACGCTCCGCAAGTTGATTACGCAATTCATAGATCGACATTGACTGCGCGGCAATCATCGCGTGTAACTCTTGCCAATGCTCGCGTGCCGCATGGAGCCGAGCATGCTTTGTGTTGTGAAATCGGATGTAGCATGCCTGATCGCGCAGCACGTGTAGCACATCCTGGCCCGTTCGAAGGAAATCAATGCTCTGCAGCTGCTGTTGCACGGCAAAGGCATGAACCGCGCTCGACTGAGGCGTGCATAGACAGAAGCATAGCTCGTAGAACCATTGTTCCTCTGGAACAGCCGCAAACTCAGACAATCTCTGACGTATCGCTTGCTGCTGTTCACGGTAGAGATGCTCAAGCGTCTCTGGCAAGCGTTGCGCGTTCACACGAGCCCCTTACGCTTGCGCAGGAACCACTCGAGCGAGAATGCTACGAGGGCTGCTGCCACGAACCACGGGAGGTGATACAAGGCGTGCTCCCGGTCAGAGGTGCGAACTATCGGGCGCAAGCGACTATCGTTCTTGAGCTTTTCAAGCAGTGACTCCACGTCGGCAGCTGGTGCGTATGCACCACCTGTTCTTTGTGCGAGTAATTGTAAAAGTCCACTATTTAACGTTAGTGCCGACTCTTCGATACTTCCCTTACCTACGGTAAAACGGCCATTATCAGAGCCCAACTGCACTCCCCTTCGCGTAGCAGTTCCCTTGTACGCGTAATCTCCCGGTGGAAGGGAACCAATCGAAGCTGCATACTGTCCACCACCAAGGCTTGAGAACACAATGCGCCGTGTTCCGCTTGGCCCTGTGATGTCAACTGAAACCTCAGCATCATCAACTACGGACAGTGTTTGATCAAGCACTGAGGCACTGAAACTGATCGTTTCACCAGCAGCGTAAAAATCATGAGAACTTCGGATGCGAATACGGTCATCGTCATCTTTAACGCTGAGCCACTTGACAGTGTTACCAATAAAGGACTGCAGGACGTCATCGACACTCGAACCGCGAGATACTGCCGGCCCCTGTCCAAGCAGCTTCCAGCGATAGAGTCCGTAACCAAGGATCGCTAAGGATCGTACCCCACCGCGCTCACTCTTGATGATAAGGGGCTCATCAATCGACGCAGATCCTACCTTGAGGTCAGCAAGTACGGTAGCATTTTGTAAAGGTTCTACGAACAGCTCTGTGCGATAAATTGGCGGAAGCTGATTCCATGTATCAACGTCTGACTCCTCACCTCGAATCTTCATGACAGGATCGGCAGATGCTCGAGCAGAAACATCGGGCACTACGAGAATCTCCTGAGCTCTGTTGCTGCGAACCGCAAACGGAATGGCGTCCTGGAATCGTGTAAGTTTAGAGTAGTCCGTCTGGAAAGATGGGATGAACAGCAATGACGTGCGCTTAGCCTTTTCTGCTAGTCGTTCAAGAGCATCATTGGAAGATCCTGCTGTTGGGTAGCCAATCAAAACGATTGCCTGAACCTCTTGCAAGGAAGCTGCATCAATTGGACCTTCATAAAACGAAACAGCATCACGCTGAATGCGTGTAACAACCTCAACTGTTGGGTCATATTCTAAGGCCGACTTAACGAACGTGACATCTGGACTGGCAGCGCCTGCCACGAGAAGGATTTTACGTTTATTTTTTTGCACACGGACAAACGACTGAGCGATGTTATTCGCACGCGTAAACTCCTGCTGTTGTGTAACGAACTCAGCAGTAAGCTTATGTATTCCATCGGACGTTGGCGTCCACGTAAACGAAACCCGACGTGATGCAGGACCTCGTGTTAACAGCACCTGCTGCCGCGCGACCACCGTATTGTTATCCTTCAGGACTACCTCTGCACTGCCATCGACCATACCGTTGTATTCGAGATCAACGATAATTGGCATTGGCTGCTGCACGATCGCAACTCCTCGAGAGTACAAACCAACCACGCGTGCATCACTCGGAGCTACGGTATCGCCTACACCGATGGTGTACAATCCAAGGCCAGTCTTTTCTGCAACGTAGACAGGTTGCTCGCCTGAGTTGTAGTTGCCGTCTGTAACAAGGACCATGGCCGCATAACGTACATTCTCTGTTGTGTTACCAACGAACCGTATAGCCTTGCCAATATCCGAGCGAAATCCATTCAATCGGAGAGAATCGACAGTACCCAGTGTAAAGGGGCGAACCTGCTGGTCAAAGACGAGAACATCTGCCTTGTCACCAAGATTTTGTGTGATTTTCGAATAGAGCTCCTTGACAACTGCACTACGATCAACGCTGCGATCCTTCATTGCCATTGAGCGTGAGACATCTATCGCAATTGCAATCCGAGGCTCAACAGTATCGGATTGCCGAATACGCAGTAGTGGCTCAAACAGGGTAAACAACAACAGTGCAAGGCCAATCGCACGCAGAACTGCAAGCAGTCCTCGATCGCCTGAGGAAAGAGCTGGAGTTGTTCTTCTGTAACTAAACCATGCAACAGCCGAAGCAATGATGGTTAAAACGAGGTACATCCACCATGAACCAGCACCAAATGCAAATCGAAGTGATTCCATAGCCGGACATTACCTCAAGGAGGAAGGGGCAAGAACGAGGATGCTCTGTGCCACCAATAGACTCGTGGTGAAAAAGAAGGCTACCTCTTCCCACGGGAGAACACTCGCAACATATACACCCGTGATCTGTGAGGAATCAAAAAACCATATTCCCTTCCGTACCGCCCAGACATCGGCAATCGAGAGGATCCCACCAATTGCGATGGTCGAGATAGCAATCTCCGGGATGCGAGCGATCAAAATGTTGTACCCAAACATCCACTGCAACACGATCACTGGCAGAAACCAATAAAACAAGTGCCAGGCATAGCTTAGGTACCGTCGGTTTGCACGCCACTGTTTTGAGAGCAAACCAGCGGTTAACCATAGTGCAATGAAGAGCCCCATGACCATCAGATTACTCTGAGAAAAGTCCACATCAGCGACCCGATCAAGAGGCCGAAGAGCACACAGAGACATCGTGAGGAAGGTAACCTGAAGGGTTTGAAGCACAAAAAAAGCAATCTCCTCGATGGGTAAACGGTCGATCCTGAACAGTAGACGATCGTCTGGGAAATCCCAGAGTCGCCTATGGACGGCCCAGTTATCCCACGGAAAGGTAAAGACAATGACGACCACACAGAGCGCGAATATCGGCAAGGCAATGGGTGCCTCTGGCCCGACAAACATCCAGAGCCCGGCACAGAGAACAAGCAGGGGCAATGTCACCCGGTAATGGAAACCGCGATAGGTCATGGTCACAGCGCCGAAGACACGGAAAGACGGTGCAGAACGGCAGAGGCTCCGAGCACGTTCAGTGCATAATCGACATTCAACAGTGTAGTACGGATTCCAAGCCCTGCACTGAAACCGCTCAATTGGGTCGACACACTCACCGCAGACGTGTTGCGAAGGGAGTTGTCATAGGCAACGCGGAATTGCACGTATTTGCCAACGTAGAACTCGCCACCGATGCTGAAGTTTGAGAACCGTGATGCAAAGTCTTCGACGTCGTCGGTAAGATGATTGAACGATGCATTGATAAGAAGTGGAAGACCACGTAATCGATGATTGATACCTATACGCATGTCTACTGGCAAGCGATCGCTGGTGCCGTCATAGGTTGAGAGTTGTGTTCCGAGATTGACGATGCTGATTCCGATGTTTGTTCGTTTAGCCGGAAAACGGAACAACAAACCAGCATCTAATGCAATCGCGGTTGAACGCATATCGGTGAGCGACGAGTGCAGGATTTTTCCCGTTACGCCATACGCGATCAGAGTGTCGAATTCCTTTGCATAGGAAACACCCAGCGAGACATCAGAGGCAGTAAAGCTACCAGTAATCGTACCATCGATTGTCGATCGCGAAAAATCACCGTAGTTGGCGTATCCAATTGTGATGGCACCCATGCCGTCTGCAATGTCAGTAGAGTATGTCAGCAGTCCTGCATTGATATCCAAGACATGCTTGATAAACGTACCGTGAATGTTTGAAGAATCAGTTGTGGCCAGTCCTGCGGGATTCACAACTACGTTATTGGCGTCTCCCACGAGAGCGACCGTAGAGCCCCCTAGCGCGGCTGCTCTGCTGCTAATGAGGCTGCGCATGAAAGGGAAAATCGATGCCTGCTGTGCTTGCAGATCTACAGAAGCAGAAATGAGTGCTGCAACAACGACGACCAGGGGGATGTACGATTTGATCATTCAACATGATCCTTTACAATGTCGAGAAAGAACCTTGGTGGACGTACTGGCTTGAATTCATTGGCCGTCACAAAAGCATGACGCGTCCAACCAGTGACAAGTGTATCAACACCCCGTGTTATGGCATAGGTAATCGTCATTCGAGCCGAGATCTCCGTATCAATTGTCGCATGCAACGTCAGCAAATCATCATAGCGCGCGGGCATGATGTATTCAGCATGCGATGTCAACACCGGAAGCATGTATCCCGAGGATTCCAACTCCGCGTATGGCAATCCGCGAGAGCGCAGCAGCTCCGTACGGGCGATCTCAAAGAGCCGGAGATAGTTACCATGATAAACAACACCCATCTTATCGGTGTCACTATACCGAACCCGGTACTGGCAGGCATGTTCGATGACCTTGTCCAATGTCAATCACCTTGAGGATGCAACGAGAGCATCATTTCCAACAAGCGCTCGAGTTCCTCTAGAGAGTAAAAATCGATCTCAAATGATCCAGCTTCGCTGGACTTCATCTTGACCTTGACCTGTGTACCGAAAAGGTGACGCAGAGAGTCTTCAATGGTGCTAAGTGTTGATGACGAGGTGTCTGCCTTCTGGGCACGCGGCGCAGAAGGTTGTGCCGGGGTCTGCGCGACGGGTACGATATCCCCATTGCGGGCCACTTCCTTGTGACCCAATTCCATGTCTTTAACGAGAGCCTCTGTCTTGCGGACTGAGAGTTCCTTGCGGACGACCTCTCGAAGCACGGCAAGCTGTGCCCTCTCTGTAGACAGCGCAAGCAGAGCACGAGCGTGCCCCATAGAAATGCGCTTGTTGCGAAGAGATGCCTGGGCATCATCAGGCAACTTTAAGAGACGAAGGAAATTCGCAACCGTGCTGCGATCCTTCCCTACCTTAACGGCAACATCTTCCTGTTTGAGCCCACACTCCTCGATCAACCGCTGATAGCCAATGGCGATCTCGAGTGGATTGAGATCTTCACGTTGGACATTCTCAACGAGGGCTATCTCCAGCATCTGAGCATCCGAACCTACGTTGATCACGAATGCGGGGATGGTAGTCTTTCCCGCCATTTGCGATGCACGCAGTCGACGTTCGCCAGAGATCAACTCGTATGCATCAAAATGCGGTCGCACCGTAATAGGCGTGATAACGCCATGTACAGCAATCGACTGCGCTAGCTCTTCTAATGCCTGTTGATCAAAGTGATGTCGGGGCTGCACCGGGTTCATCGAGATCTTGTCAATATCGATGAAGGAGACTCCCGATGATCCCTCGGGGATATCGGCAAGGGGCTGCTGCGATGTACCCTCAGGACGTATCAATTCCTTTGGTATCAGAGCACCTATACCCTTACCAAGCCCCATTCCCTGTTTCACGCTTTTGTTCCTTACTGAATTACGCAACAGCTACCGGCATGCCATTCTTGGCAAGAATCTCAGTAGCAAGTGCCAAATAGTTTTGTGCGCCCATGCTCGACGCATCGTATAACAGGACTGGCTTACCGTGACTTGGTGCCTCAGAGAGTCGGACGTTTCGTGTGATCACGGTTCGACAAGCCTTATCCTCAAAGTGCCGGCGTACCTCGTCGACAACCTGGTTGCTGAGTCTTAGACGTGAATCATACATTGTCAGGAGTACACCTTCGATTTCAAGATCTGGATTCGTCGTGCGACGAACAATTGAAATCGTGTTAAGGAGCTGCCCCAACCCCTCAAGGGCGTAGAATTCACATTGTACTGGAATAAGCACACTATCTGCGGCTGTAAGCGAGTTTAGTGTTAGCAGACCGAGTGACGGCGGACAATCAATGATGATGTAGTCATATGTTTCCTTGAGGCTAGCCAGCGCACTCTTGAGTAGTTGCTCACGTTGTGGAAGCTCTACTAGCTCGATCTCCGCACCAACAAGATTAATGTGAGAAGGCACGATGTCAAGAAAGGGCATGGCCGAAGTAACGACAACATCTTGAATTGGCAGGTGGTTAACCAACACTTCGTAAACGGTCTTATCAAGTTGCGCAGTTTCAACGCCAAATCCGTGCGAGGCATTCGCTTGTGGGTCTATGTCGACAAGCAGCGTACGCTGTTCAGTAGCCGCAAGTGATGCGGCGAGATTGACCGACGTCGTGGTCTTGCCTACCCCACCTTTTTGGTTCGCAACGGCAATGATTTTGCCCATATACGTATTGCTCCGATGTGCCACTGTGGCATGGTGATTCGTGTTGTTTCTGCAAGGCAAAGCTACGAAGCCACGGCAACTTCAAGAAGTGCATGTTTCACACATGTTTCACACTACCTGCCGCCAGAGATCGAAAGACGGATGTCAAGTCCAACCTGGGTTGTACTGAATCCTGGATTTGCCGCGCCCTCACTGAAATTGCCCTCATACTTGACAAATGCCGAGGCAGTCACCCGATTGCTAATGGTATACTTTGCCCGAGGTTCGATCACGATCTGTGTGGTTCCGTCTACAACGGCGCCACCTGGTCCCTTGTAGTCGAGGATGTCATATTGGGCACGGCGATTTCTTCGCACTTGGGTGTTGAGCGTGATCTCCAGATCATTCTTTAGGTCCATTCCAAAAAGCTTCAGCGGAACTGCCCTACGCAGATACGAGGCCTGCAGCTGGAATTCGTGCGACGTCTCGAGTGAGATGACGCTTCGAGCCGAGGCATTAAATCCATGCGTATTCGTAACGCTGTACCGGCCCGTTGCCGTTAACACACCCTCAAGTTTTCGCTCATCGAATGACAGGTTAATGCCCACCAAGGGGGAGAAACCTGACTTTACTTGCTGAACCTCTATGAACCGTCCGTTGTCATTTATACGGGCATTCTCGGTGTACGTCGACTGATACGCATGCTCAAGAAACACACGTTGTGCGAGCCCCTTGAAGAGTGGAAACTTTTCTAATCCATCCCAGCGGAATGTCCAGTTTACACCGGGAAGAACCCTTCCAAGCTCTCCCGAAAAGAACTGCCATGATTCAAATCCCTCGCGGAATGAGGTAGAAAGTGCATCCAGAAGCTGTGCACTGCGAGTAGCCGTGTCGCTGGTGGCCTCAATGGCAGCCTTACGCTCATTGTACAAGCGGACTACTGTCTCGACATTGTCGTCTGATAAACCGAACGGTAGACTTGAGAAACTGACAAACGTTCGGTCGAGTGTTTGACGCTTGTTGACGTTTGAGAATGTAGGAACTCCAAGAGCATCTGTTTGTAGACGTTGATTCCTACTGAAACCAAGGTCGGTCTTCATCGTAAGATCCAGTGTTGCCCCCGGCCAAAGGGTCCTGTTTGTCTGGAATTGGAAGTTCGATTTCTGTGCGTAGTCATCCTGCATAACAGCGTTGGCTGGACGAACACCAGGGCCCGTTTCGAAACGGAAGAACGGGAACGATGGTGATGAGACCATCTTCAGCTCGCCATGAGGATCAGGGATAAGTCCGAGTTGATACGCTGTATTCGGACCATTCGCAGTGAGATTATCTCGGAACAGGAGTGATCTTCCCCAGAGATTCGAAAAGCCTGATTCACCAAGAATACCGCGGTTCACAGCGTTGGTGCTTTGATTTAAGGTCAACGTGAAGTTTTCAAAACCGAAGAAGATGTCTTGTATCACCCTGCCGATTGAGGAGTCGCCTTTAGCAGGAGTGCCAAAGATCTCGTTACCAAACTGACGCCATTTCCATACTGGACTTAACCGAAAGTTCGACGTGTACTTACCTTCTCGAACGACATCACGCTGAGCCGGATCGGTCTGCAGTGGGTCGACAAGATTGTAGACCACATTGTAGGATCCAGTGGTTTCAAGCAGTCTGTTCAGGCCAAAGACATCGGGAAGACGGGGCTTAAAGGAAAGCGTAATCGTTTGATTGTAGTTGCTGACCGCCCCGAGGTTCAACAGGCCGCCGCCTGGATTGAATATCTGACTGGAGAGCTGGCTGGCGGTGCGCTGACGACCGTTCTCATCAAGTTCAAAGGGCACAAGCGTCGACATCGAAGCGACTTTGTAATCCAGTACGGGGCTAAGTAAGCTGTTTTCAACAAGTCGCCAGTTGAAGCCGAACATCTTGTCGGCCATGAACTCACGAATGATTGGACTAGGCTGCAACAAGAATCGGGATTGCTCAGTAATGCGGGCGCGCGTCATATTGAGACTCGCGTTGATGGTCTGCGGCAGCAGGTTGATTTTTGTGTCCTTATAGGCTCGCAGACCCCATGTGTTCCCTATCCATGTCCAGGGCTGGAATGAAAGCTTACCAGGTAACGTAAGAGCATAGTCAACTTTGAATCTCCATCTCCAGTCGAACTTATGCTGAACAACCTGCGATCGCTCAAACTCCTGTGCGTATGAGAAGTTGAACGTCAGTTTGTTAAAGATATCGTCGACGTACCATGCTTTGACTGGAATTCCGAGACGAACGCCATTGAGCGCCCATTGATCTTGCACTCGCACTCGTTGCGAACGCTGGCGAACCTGCTGAGCAACCTGCTGGGCAACCTCCGGAGTTGCTCCTTTTTGCAAGGTATCACTCGAGGCAGCATTGGCTGCCGCATCTAACTCTACGTCGTTCTGTGCCTGAAACTGAGGTGTTTCTGAAATCTCTGCGTGCGTATAGCTGATTGGAATACGAGTATCCTTCATGGCCTTGGGCAGAAGCTTCTCGGCACCCACTTGCACCGTTGTGGTCCATGTGGTACTCTGAACACGGTTTCCATATCGCTCTTCGAGTCTATGGAAGTTCGGTGTCGAATGATTCACCGCGGATGTGATCTCACCGATATCGGCCAGCTTTAACGTGGCGTTACCAATGGCCGCCCAGTCATTGTCTGCCGTTGGATCTACAACCCGCAATTCATCGATCCACATGGTCGTAGATAGTTCATTCGGGAACCGTTCTTTCGGATTTGCAAGTCCAAATCCAAAGAACGACACCCTTGTCATGATAGGGTTGCCTTTAATGGCAAAGCTCGCATCAGGATCACCCGGAACAGGGAACTCCTGACGTTGATCTGTTCGACTTCGATCTCGTGTTTCTTTCAGTGCAGTAATGTCTGCAATCTTGATGCGCAGATCCTGCCAGCCCCGTAACAGAGGCCTTCTGTACTCGTAATAGTTGGCCGAATCCACACCAAAACGGATGAAGCAATATGCTGGTGGTACCGAGCCAGGCGTCACAGTGCTAGGCATCGTGTTGTCGCCGTGAATGAAGAAAGCGACTTCTTTGTAGTAGAACAGATCCCACGGCCGGAAGATCCGAGCTGCGAATCGCTCTTCCCCTGCACGAAGGCTGCGGGATCGAACAACCAACGACTGTTCGTTGAGATAAAGCTGCTGATATGGATCAGGATTCTGAAGCTGCTGCGGTGGTGTTACGCCCGGCGGCATAGTGTAGTAATCCGGGGCATCTTGGTTTTCTTCGCGGTTAACGTAGGCTACCTGAAGCACTGTGTCGGTCTGTTCGACATTTGGTTGGAACTGGTGGTTCCTAAGCCAGAATGATCCAACAAGACCCCAGTCGGCAATGGCTACCTTAACAACTCCGCCCTGAAAATGGATACGAGCATACTGCACGTTGGTAAACAATGGGTTCCCCACAACCGTATCCGGTCTGCGCACTGGAATACGAAACTGGTACCATCCTGTGGCCGGATTACCACCAACGATCTGTGGATTGGTGGCCGGATTGGGATTGAGATTTACCTCGTAACGGAAATAGCTGTTATCGAGAGAGATAGTCTGACCATTGTTTCTGTTCAGGATTTCCGTGTCAGGGAACTGCCCCATTTCTGATTGTGTGGCATTGCCCTCAAAGTTGTTGTACCTACGGAACTGATCTTCGGTCTGATTCTGTCGATCAGCGGTAAAGTTGAACTGGTAATCATCTCGCGCGGGGTCAGCCTCTTCGCTGAGCGGGAATGGATACACCAGCTTTTCGCCGGCATTATCCAGGTTGTCGATTCCCAAGTCTTCCCCTTCGTCGATGAGGTTGTTCGCAGGGGGCTGATCTTCCGTGTTCAAGCGCTGGTTGGGTATCACGTCTTCGCTAATCTGCCCTAGATCGATGTACATCTTCGATCCTGGTTCGAAGCCGTCAATGCGCATCATAACTTCAATGAAGTCAATGTTTTCGTTGTCGAAGTTGGTATTGAACGGCGAAAGTAGCCGCATCATACCACCCCAGACTTTCTGACGATTATCACGCTGGAAACGCTGGGCTTGTTCGCGGACGGCATTACTGTCCGGACCGTTCCAGGTTGGATTCTGATTGTCAACAAACTCAGGGTTTGCGTTGTAGATGCCCCGTTCATCGGGGATGAATGTGATGCGAATCGGATTGATATTGTTGCGACCCTGAACGTTGGCACGATTCGGATAGACATCCAATTGCGGCACATCCGGCACAAAGCGCTGATACCAGAACATCTTACCACGATAACTCGAGGCAGTTGTATCGTCCTGCCACAACGTTGAATCTTTTGCTGCTGATGAATGCAACCACAAGGTTGGCGTCAAGCCAAACGAAAGATATCTGCGCGCACTTTCAAAGTCGTCCACGTATGCAACAGACTTCAGCATGTCGCTGGCAACAGTCGACACACGCTTGTTTGGTGTGGGAGATACCATGGCCCATTCGCCGTTGATGGCGAACGTTGACTTTTCCTTGGTGTCGATGAACGGCAACGCGTTGAGCGCACGAGTTAGCCATGGAAGCTCCGCATTAAGTTTGGCATCAAAACCAAACATCAGGTTCGCATTTGGCTCCTGGCCAGGTAGAACTCGGTCTACGATTGCGGCCTGGTCGTAATTCATCAATGTCATACCAACAGAACTCGTAATGCGTCGTTTGTTCAGCAACAACATGTCGGCGCGCACACCTAAGAGCGTACGAGTTGTTAGGTTAAAGATGTCGTTCTGCTCATACTCAATGTTCAGATTGGCATTCGGAAGCAGCGCGCGCTGATTCAGTAGAGACAGTGTTCCGGTGTAGTAATCAACCGTAAAATCAACTCCCTCGCGAAGCTGCATACCATCAAGCGTTACACGCACACTACCGGGAGAGAGCTGATATGCCAGTGGAATTCGACTCCCTGTCATGGTTCCCATCGCCTCACCAACGATCAGGAAACGATCCTTGGCGCTCACCAAACGAGCAGCAATTTCCGTTGTATCGTATACCTCGTTAAAAACATACTGTTCGGCCAGTTGAGCGTTACCCTTGGATGCAAAGTACTCGCGCAGACCATCACGGAAAGGCTCAAGGCTTGGGAAGGTAATCTCACCACGCTGGGCATTAAACACCGGCTGGCGGGCATCGAACTGTCCATCGGCAGGGGGCACACCCGTTCCATTATTCACCTGGTCGATACGAAAGATCGTCATGATCTTATCTGGTGCACCTTCGAGAACATCAGTCGAGTCGTTCGTTTGCCGGTAATACCACATGCCGATCTTGGCTTCCTGTGGATTGATGTTCGGAACACCGATGTTATATCTGTTCCGCATCATACGCTTCCAGAGCGTTTTGAAGCCTGGCTGCATTTGCGGACGGGCAACAAGCTTTAAAATGAGGGTATCGCGCTCGTTGGCATTTGTTGTTAACGTGCCATAGTACTGGTCATCCGCGTTGTCAGTGGTTGGCCCCTCGGTGCGGTAGCTTACGGCATAGTACCGGTCATTACGAATGTTCAGAATAGTTAACGTGCCAAGGTTGAGATCTACCTCGTAGCGTTTGGGATCGAGCCTTACGAAACGGCCACGCTCAACAATACCTGCTTTGATCTCCTGATTCCGAAGCGCTGGATCATAGCGCTCCCCTTGCGCATAGTTGATGGGCTTGAGATCTGCAATAGCCACGGCTTCGCTGGCCTGCACCTCCTTGAGATCGGTCGTCGACTCCCATACTTCGATATCACCCTTGACGACAAGAGACGCCCCCTCAATAGGAAGAACCGGGGTAACCGACTTGTGATATGCACGCCAAACAGCAAAGTATGCCGTATCAAGGAAGAAGTGGTTCTTTGCGTAATCATATGCCCGTATCGAGAACTGCTGCCGGGATGCACCACCGCGAGCATTGATGAATCGTCGCTCTGCCCGACGCTGCGATGCGATGGTCTTGAGAAACAATGGACCGAACTGGAAGTCAGCCCGTATGCCGAACAGAGTTTGTCCACCACCAATCAGCGAGCTCTGAGTTTCAAGGTTAACGTTGCCAAACTCGACCTTCTTGATGATATCATCGTCATAGCCATCGAAGCCAACCTTGAAACGGTTGTTGAACTCAAACTGGTTCAATGTGTTCCAGTCAACGTTCATTTTGAACTTATCACCAATACGGCCGCTTACATTGACCTGGATGTTCTGATTGAACACTGGTGCAGACTGTGATTGCCCCACGATCGAAGCTGTTCCAAGAGCTTGAGAGTCCCATCGCCAACCAGCAGTTACGTTCACCTCACCGTTCACGGTGATCGAAATCTCTGGTTTACCGAATATGCTGCTGAAAAGAGCACTTTGTGGAAGCGGTATCGTAATGTTCGTGGCCTGGTCAAGAAGCTTTGTGAGTTCGGCCTCTGAGAGCGGTTTCTTGAGTTCGTACTTTGCCAGTGAACTATCACGAAGTTTATGCAGGATTTGTTCCCGTCTGAGCTTGAAGTACTCATCGAGCGACATCGGCGTTATCGTGCCAACATCTACGCCTTCGATCAACTCGTACAGTCTGATAGTTGACAGAGTGCTGTCTACCGAGCCGGCCTGCGAGAAACCTTTTGGAGTGGTACCATAACGATCCGGCTGCTGCGGACGGGAAAGCCCCCTTCTGTTGAGGAGTGTGCTGGGGTAGTAAAATGGAAGATCTGTGTTGGTGGGATCGCCTATACCCACAGGGCCCATATTCTTCTTTGTGCTATCGGCAAGCGTTGAGTCTGCACGCAACAGCACGCCCCAAGCGAACATCTCGGCCGGCAGCACAAGCTCGGCCCCTTCGAGAGGTTGCAGGAATACGAGGCACAGCCCTAACAGGGCAAGGCATGTTCGTACTGTGTGGGCGAACACGATGGGCAACTCACCTATTCCTAAAGTTTACCGAAACAGCAGACTTCGGTCATCGAAGCAGCAAAACCACGTAGCAAATGGCGAGAATACCCCACTCCATGAAACTCCCTAATGCGCAAAGATAACGGCTGGTTAGTTTTGTACGTTGCAGAAATGCACGAACGAGCTTCTTTCCTATTGCAAACCGATTATGCGACAACCTATACGACTGTTGTTACAACTTCTCATTCTTGTCCTTTTGTCCGCGAATGCCGTCTCTGGTGTGGGGTATGCCAATCTGACCCCCGACCAGTACGCTTCGTTCATTTCCAATGACACACGCAAGGTCTATGACTTGAGTGGTTCGTGGCAAATCATCGAAGATGGTAAACCCGTTGCTGCCCTCAGTGTTCCAAGTCATATCCTTGGACGTGACTACGTGAAGCTGCGCAAGACGGTCAAGATGGAGCAAGCCGCGATTCTTTCACATACGTGGCATCTTCATCTGCTCGGAGCCGTTGAAGAAGTCGAGCTCTTCGTTAATGGACGCTACATCATGCGTTATCCCGGTGGAATGGCCCCATTCATGATCAGGGTACCTGATGGACTCTTGCAAGCCGGACAAAACACGATTGAACTTGGAATCTCAAGACTAACAGGCCTCACCTACCGCATTCAGCGCAACGCTCGTGCTTCGTCGGTGCAGCGGATGGGGCTCCTGCGAGAAGTCTTCTTGATTGGCACTCCGCATGTATGGACGGAGGACATACAGGTTCGCTCCTCTGTGCGTTCAGGAGTCGGCACTATTAACGTGAAGGCTCGAATCAAGAGTGGACTTGTTGAGAATATCGTTCGTCAGCAGGTCTCCGACGGATTATCCGTAGGCAGTGCAACAGTGCAAGTCGAGGCAATACTGATCGACCGTGCAAGTAAGCAGGTTATCGCCCGCTCGGGCTCTCGCTCTCTCAGCATCGCGAGGTCTCGTGAGGTAAGCCTTCCATTTACGCTCAATGTCTATAATCCAAATCAGTGGACGCTATCCAACCCGCACCTATATGAGTTGGTGGTTCGCGTAGACCACAACGGGACACTACTCGATACCTACACACGCAACTTTGGTTTCCGCACTGTTTCGATTACAACGATTGATGGAGTTCGTCGGTTTACACTCAATGACTCCGTGATTCGCCTGCACTCAATCGACTATATCGAAGACTATCCAGTCCTCGGTGCTTCGATGTCCTACGGACAATTCCGCCGCGACGTTTCCATGCTAAAGACGCTCGGTGTCAATGCCATTCGGATACGGCATAGTGTTCCCCATCCAGTCCTGCTCGACCTTTGTGACCAATATGGCATCATGGTCATGGTTGAGGCCCCTCTTGCTGACGTTCCGACGTCAATGCTGAAGAACGACGAAGTAGTTACACGATATCGCAATGCGGCAGAGCGCATAAGTCTCTACGTTGAGTCGCACCCATCAGTGATGGCCGTTGGTATTAGTGATGGCCTTGATGAAGCATCGGCAGCTGTGCCGGAATATCATCGTCAGGTATTGCAGGTCTTCCGAAAGCAAACGAGCAAGCAACTGTACAAGGTAGTGCCTTCCTCGCTGCTGAATTCAACTAGTGAAGGGGGCTTTGACTTCATCGTTATTAAGTTCTATTCTCCCTCCGACAGCACAGTATTCACGACACTTCGGCAGGATGTTGCCCGAATGTTCCGGAGCGCTGCCGTGCTTGCCGAATTCGGCACTGCGATTTCGCCGGTCAACCTGAATGGGTTTAGCGATGCTTTGTCTAACGAAGCCCAGGCATTAAATATCAGCAAGTTCTATAACTGGTCATTTTCTGCTGGTCTTGCCGGTGTGGTTGTATGGTCGTTCAATGATTACACCCTCGATCGTCCAACAATGCTCGTTGACCATTTCGACTCGCACATCTCAACAAGTGGACTGGTAGATGTGTATCGACAGCGCCGAGTTGCCTATGATGTCTACAAAGCGCTCATCAACGATGAAAAGCTTCCACTTCTACAGGCCCGTGACAACGTGTTTACTACACCGTTTGTGTTCATTATTGCTGGTCTGCTGCTGGCACTCGCCATTGCATTTACTGCTAACCAGTCGCGTCGATTCCGCGAGTATGTTATCCGTGCCGTGCTACGTCCGTATAATTTTTACTCTGACATTCGTGATCAGAGAATTCTGTCGATCTCACAGACAACCTTACTTGCAATTGTACTCTCCTCGAGTGTAGGTCTGGTAATGTCTTCATTCTTTTTCTTTATACGCATTGATCCAGCAGTAGAGTATCTACTACACATTCTACTTGCAAGTGATGCTACGTATGAAGTTCTGCGATATATCTCATGGCACCCTGAGGTTGGCATCATAGCTTGGACTGTTGCTGTGCTCCTGGCATTCATCATTCTCGCTGCATTGCTTCGCATTGGAGCGATGTTTGTGAGAGGTCGTATCTACATGCGCGATACATTCACGATTGTCGTCTGGTCGTCACTGCCGCTCCTTGCTTTGCTACCAATCGGGATCGGACTCTACCAGGCTCTATCAACAAATCAGTTGTCCGTTGTTGTGCCGCTATTGATGTTCGGCCTAGCCTTTTGGAGCATCATACGCGTACTACGTGCAACATCCGTTGTTTTTGACGTACGATCCTCGATCGTCTACCTCCTCGGGCTTAGCGTGTTCTCCTTGATCGTGGCCACAGCTGTCATCTCATGGAACATGTCGTACGATGGATTCGCGTTCCTTGGATACTACCTATCAGTTGTTTCGTAATAATGCAGGTACATCGCACACACTCTCATCCTGAACAACGTTCTTTAACTCAGCGCGAGACCTCGATCCTCCAAGCGGTCGTGCACCTGTTCATCCTGCATGGAGTGCCCGTTGGGTCGAGGAATGTCTCAAAGTACCTAGAACGTACGCTGCCCCTCAGTCCGGCAACGGTACGTAACAGTATGATGGATCTGGAAGAGATGGGATACATTATGCATCCGCACACATCTGCTGGACGCATTCCTACGGATAAGGGTTACCGTTTCTACGTTGATTCCCTAGCTCCAACGCCCCCTGAGATCAATGCGGCACATCTTCATCTACCAGAATTCTCCGGGGCATCACACGAGAGTATCATCAAGGATGCCTCACGGGTGCTCAGCTCGCTGAGTCGCCATCTTGCGTTGGTTCAGATCCCACAGTTACAGAGTGCGCTTGTGCGACGGGTCGAGCTTGTTCGCCTCTCATCAGAGCGCTTGGTCGTTATCATTGATCTGGACAGCGACACTATTCGCACGATCAGTTTGGAGACAACAACACCTATCGATTATGAAATGATTGATAGTCTGTCGCGGTTTGTAAATGAAAAACTTGCTGGACGACCTCTCCACGTCATAGACTCTGTCATTTCAGAGTCCGTCGATCAATTGACGTTTGCAGACCCATCATTGCTTCGGCTGTTTATTGATCAGCTCGGTAACATCACCCGCGAACACTCCTCGGGTAGCATTCATGTAAGTGGTACCACAAATCTGATAGACCAACCGGAAAGTGCCTCTCCCGACCGCTTACGCAGTGTTATTGAACTAATTGAAAATGAGGATGTGATCGTTCACCTTCTCGGCAGTGCATCAACGGCAGATGGTGTCTCAGTCCGCATCGGCAATGAGATCACGGACGCCAATCTTGCAGACTACTCACTTATCGCCACCACATATCGCGCTGGCACTGCACAGGGATCACTTGGCATCATCGGTCCGCGTCGAATGGACTATGGTCGCATGATCTCAATCGTGCAGATGATGTCCAGCGTATTGACGAGTACATTCAATTCACCTACACCAGATGGCTCGGAAAGTCGTCTATTGACCTCGATTAGAAAGCGTTAGAACAATGGAACACACAACACAACAAGAAGACAATCACCTGGAGCAAGACCAATCTCAGCAGGAGACAACGGACCTCCATGCCGAGCTTGCCCAGTGGAAGGAGCTTGCGATACGTCGGTTAGCCGAAGTAGAGAACATCCGCCGTCGCACCAACCTTGAAAAGCAAGAATTGCTCATGCATGCTGCTCAGCATACGATCACAAAAATGCTCCCAATCCTTGATGATCTCCATGCTGCCGTCGAGGCTTCGCGCACAACACGCGATGCGGAGTCACTGATACAGGGCATCGAGATGATCTACACAAAGACCGTCAAGATCTTTGAAGAGTCTGGCGTGCAGGCCATAGAGGCGGCATCTGGGGAGCAGTTTGATGTAGAACGCCACGAAGCTCTCATGCACACACCGTCGGAGCATCCCGAAGGCTCTGTTATTCAAAACGTACAGCGTGGATACCTGCTGCACGATAAAGTATTGCGACATGCTAAGGTCATCACATCAGCCGGGTCTGCGGCACAGAAGGGCGAGTAAGCATGTCGCAACGTGATTTTTACGAGATACTTGGCGTCGAACGCGGTGCGTCAGCAGAAGAGATTAAGGGTGCCTATCGCAAGATGGCAATGAAGTACCACCCGGATCGCAACCCCGATAACGCCGAAGCCGAGGCAAAGTTTAAAGAGGCTGCCGCTGCTTACGATGTGTTAAGCGACCAGGATAAACGAGCCCGTTACGACCAATACGGCCACGCTGGTGTTGGCGGTCAACAGGGATACCACGAGTACACCAACGTCAACGACATTTTTAGTGCTTTCGGCGACATTTTCGGACAGTCGATCTTTGGCGACATGTTCGGTGGCCAGCAACGTGGATCTCGGCAGCGCTCTCGCAAGGAGCAAGGCGCCGATCTCAGAGTTCGCATGCCCCTTTCGCTCGAGGAGATAGCGACAGGTGTTGAAAAGACCATTAAGATCCGTCACATGAAAACATGTGGTTCGTGTTCGGGATCGGGCGCAAAGGGCAGTGGCGGCTATGCATCCTGCAGCGCTTGCGGTGGTTCTGGCGAGGTGCGCCAGGTATCTCGCAGCGTATTCGGTCAATTCATCAACATCGCCCCTTGCGCCGCTTGCAGTGGCAACGGCGAGATCCTGCAGGACAAGTGCGATACATGCTCGGGTGAAGGGCGTGTAGAGGGAGAAACGACCGTAAAAGTCACGATTCCAGCCGGTGTACGCACAGGGAATTATATACCTCTCACCGGTAAGGGGCATGCAGGCCGCCGCGGTGGCCAGTCCGGTGATGCCATGGTCGTAATCGAAGAGGTCGAGCACGAGATCTTTGAACGTGAGGAAGACGACGTGCACATGCGGCACACTATTGACTTCCCTACCGCAGCCCTTGGTGGCGAAGTTGAGGTCCGCACACTGACGGGCGTGGCATCGTTGACAATCGAACCTGGCACCCAGCCCGGCAGCATTCTGCGTATGAAGGGCAAAGGGATACCCCATGTAAACCATCGTGGAACTGGGGATCAGTTGGTTCACATCGACATCTATGTGCCGACAAAGTTGAGTTCTGAAGAGCGTTCTGCGCTCCGCAAACTCTCAGGAAGCAACCACTTCAAACCTGTTGATCAACGTCAAGCAGGAGATTTTTTCCAAAAAGTAAAAGAGGTTTTCTCGTAGCATGACGAAAAGCCTCTGTGAAAGGGGCTATTAGCCATGAAACGCATTATTACCAATCTGCGCACGCACCTTATCGTAACACACCAAGAAGCCACAGTGATTCTGTGGCTTTCCTGTTTGATGGTCGCTGGAACCATTGGTAGCTCGCTCTGGCCAGAAACGGCAGTTCATGCACACGTTCCTGCACAGCAGATCATTACGATCCTCGACAGCATCCAACATCCGGCCAAGAGTTCGCCAACCGATTCTGTCGAACAGACAGACCCCGCACCGGCGAAATCGCCAGCACTCTCGATCCGGCTGGATATCAACCGAGCTTCCTCGACACAGCTGGAGAGTATTCCAGGCATCGGCCCTGCTACTGCCAGACGGATCATCGAGAGTCGTTCAAAGCGGAAGTTCACATCCGTAGAAGACCTGCTCGACGTCAAAGGAATCGGCAAAAAGAAACTTGATCGTATGCGACCATACATCTTCACACCGTAATTTGCCGGGCATATGAACCTGACCGTGTACCTACATCCCGAGCGCCTGTTGATTGCATCATGGGCCCTCGAAGAGAATGTGCCCGTATTGCACGGATACCGGGAACTGCACCCGTATACCGAGATCAACCTTCGAGACTATGCCGTAGATCGTGTGCACGTTGTGCTTCACAGTTCAGATGTGCAGCTGCATTGGTTTCCCATCGACTTGAGCGAGGATCTTGATCAGCGCAGAGGCTTCGAAGCGTCAGCTTGGTTCAATCGCCCTGGGATGCAACCGTTGGAGTCTTCAGCATTTGCAACAGCGCTCATTTCGAGATCCACAATGCGAGCATTGGCATCCGCACAGTCCACCGTGCTTGATCGACGCGATCACATGATAGGCCAATCTTGCATCACGGGTGTTGACCTTGATCTTGACATCCAAGCAGCCCTTGCCACGGCCTCTGCGCGACGCTCTCCATGGCTGCTTCTAGGGAGACGCTCAAACACGTGGCATGCGGTAATCATTGGCACCGAGCATCAGGCAACAGCACACGCCATGTTCCCAAATGAAGCGAATCTTGGCCATACGTCCACGGTCCACAAGATTCATCGCACCATGGAAGAACGATACGGGTGTTCACTTGATGCGCTTATGATGTTCGGAGATATGCTCACATCCGACGATGTTGCCCAGTTACGGGATGACATCAACTTTGCCGACATCAAGGTCGCCCGTCTTCAACCGTTCAAACGTGTTCGTTCGCTTCTTGACGATGCAACAGAACAACGTCTACTGCGCCGCGCGCATGTGGTTGCTCCAATCGCGGGAACGATGTTCGCCCACACACTCGCACCGATCGACTAACTGACGTAGTATGCGGATCATCGCTGGAACGCTCAAGAATAGGACAATTCCCTCGCCTGCTAGCGACGGTACAAGGCCAACGTCCGATCGCGGCCGTGAGACGCTCTTTCACATTCTTGCGCATCACTGTCCATTTGAAGAACGAAGTGTACTCGACCTCTACGCAGGTACGGGGGCACTTGGTTTCGAAGCTTTATCCCGCGGCGCATCATCAGTCACATTTGTCGATACATCAACTGATGTCTGCCGACAACTGCGATCAACAGCCATTGAACTTGATGTCTCAGATGCTGTCCGAATCATACGTGCAGATGCCGCTGAGTACCTTCGCCATGGGGCTCCACACGAGCACGACATTGTGTTCGTCGACCCACCGTATGCACTGAAGTCGTGCAACGTTATTGCCGCATTGTTGCTTCAATCCAATGCACTTGCAGCGGGCGGCGTTGTGACACTTGAGCACAGCGACCAGGAACACCTCTTACCCAGTGATGAACTCGAACTGTTACGAAGGATCGAAATGGGGCTCACTACGTTCGATGTGCTCCGCCGTGTGAGCCCCGTAACGTAAGTTTGCATCATGCTTCGGCACGCTATATATCCTGGATCGTTCGATCCTATTACAAACGGCCATGTGGACGTCATCGAGCGAGCTGCTCAAATGTTCGACATTGTGACCGTTGTGATTGCGATCAACAGTAAGAAGACACCGCTCTTCAATGAGCAAGAACGTCTTGATATGGCAACCGAGGCCCTCTCGCATTTGCCAACCGTAAAGGTTGCTGTCCACTCAGGATTAGTCGTTGATTACGCCAATGATCACGGGGCCAGTGTGATCGTCCGCGGGATTCGCGCCGTGAGCGATTTCGAGTATGAGTTTCAGATTGCGCTCATGAATCGCAAGCTGCAACCAAGCGTTTCAACGATCTTTCTCATGCCTCACGAGAAGTATACCTACCTGAATTCAAGCATCATACGCGAACTTGCCCGCTATAATCAGAACTTGGCGGACTTTGTGCCGTCATGCGTGGCACAACGCTTACAACAGAAGTTTCAATGAAAGTACACATCGTTACGCTCGGATGCAGCAAGAACACCGTCGACAGTGAGACGCTTGCCGGACATCTGACAGCAAATCAACTTGAACTAGCCGGTTCAATTGAAGAGGCCGATACCCTTGTCATCAACACCTGCGGCTTCATCGATCAGGCTAAGGAAGAAAGTGTTAACACCATCCTCGAAGCTGCTGAACTGAAACGACAAGGTGCCATTCAGAAGTTGGTTGTTGCAGGGTGCCTCTCAGAGCGCTACGGCAGTGATCTACAATCAGAGATACCTGAGGTTGACCATTTCTTCGGCACCGAGGCCTACGAACAGATCATCAAGGCGATTTCTCCTGATCTGAAGTACTCACTTCTTGGCGAGCGGATCCTTTCCACGCCAAGTCACTACGCATATCTCAAAATTTCTGAGGGCTGCGACCATCCTTGTTCGTTCTGTGCAATTCCGTTGATGCGAGGAAAGCATCGAAGCATCCCGGAAGACACGCTTATTGCCTCGGCGAAGAATCTAACCTCACAGGGAGTTAAAGAGCTCGTGTTGGTAGCTCAAGACCTCACCTATTACGGTAAGGACACCAACGATGAACGTACGCTCGCCCACCTTATCGAGCGTATGGCCAATGAATCTGGAGCAGAGTGGATTCGGCTCATGTACGCCTACCCATCAAAGTTTCCGCTTGATGTGCTTAAGGTGATCCGCGATAACAAAAATGTTTGCACCTATCTCGATATGCCGCTGCAGCATGCATCAACTGAAGTGCTGAAGAATATGCGTCGTGGAATCACCCGGCGGACAACTGAAGAACTCCTCGATCGTATTCGTCAGGAGGTACCTGGTATCGTGTTGCGGAGCACATTCATTGTTGGATACCCCTCGGAAAACGAACGTGACGTTGATGAATTAGCAGAGTTCATTTCCAAGCAGCAATTCGACCGTCTTGGCGTCTTCACGTATTCACAGGAAGACGACACGTACGCCTATATCCTCGGTGATCCAATCGCTGCAGAGATCAAGGAAGAGCGCAGACAGCGCATCATGGATATTCAGAAGGAGATCTCATTCGCAAAGAACCAGCAGAAGATCGGCTCAGTGCAGCGGGTTCTCATCGAAGAGGAAATCAATGGTGAGTACCGCGGCAGGACTGAGGCGGACGCTCCTGAAGTGGACAATGAGATCTACGTGCGATCAGCAAGCCCCTTGGCACCTGGTACATTCGTTAATGTGCTCGTTGACGACGCCATCGAATTCGACCTGTTTGGATCTCCGGTTTAACGGCGATTGCTCCTATAAAGGACGACTGCCACGAACGCGCTAACGGCTGCCATGACCGTAAGAAGCAGAGCCACCTTCGCGTTGAAGTTGTGAGTCGGCCCAAAGAAGTCCCACATGCTCCATTGCAACCAGGCTCGCCATAGGAATGTCAAACAGAAGATGATCGTAGCCGACAGCGCCGCCGTATGGGTCCATGTCCTGCCATAGGCGTGCAGAATACCTAACACAACGAATAACGCTCCGAAGACGCCTCCGTTGAAGAGTGATGAGGTACTGTGGTTGGCCGTTATCTGATAGCCGTAAAGCCCCATGCCGACAAGAAACAAGCCGTAGCCGACCATAACAGCAGCTCGTCGAGTTGGTGTTGATACTATACGCATACACCATCTGTGATGTGCACGATGCGTGTGGCACTCTCGGCTAGCTCGATACTATGTGTTGCCACAATACATGTGAGCGACTCTTCTTGCTGGAGCTCACGCAGCAGTGCGCGGACATGCTGCGCATTTGCAGAGTCAAGGTTTCCGGTTGGCTCATCAGCAAACAACAACGCAGGCTTGTTCATGATGGCACGCGCAATAGCCACGCGCTGTTGTTCTCCACCAGACAGCTCCGACGGCATGTGCCGTGATCGTTCGCCTAGTCCGACGCGGTCCAAGAGCATCTCTGCGCGTATCGTGGCATCCTTGCGGGCATCACCCCGGATAAGGGCCGGCATCATGATATTCTCAAGAGCAGTGAACTCAGGAAGTAGATGATGAAACTGATAGACAAACCCCACGTGCTCTAGTCGGAAACGTGCAAACTCATGTTCCTTCATGGAAGTATAATCGAAGATCCTGTCGCGAAGACGAACCCGCACCGAGCCCGAATCGAATGTGTCGATTGACGCCAACACATGCAACAACGTACTCTTGCCTGCTCCACTGGGTCCGACGATGGCTACAAACTCATGCGGCTCGACCGTGAATGAAGCCCCGCGAAGCACGCTAGCTGAGACTACGCCTTCAGTTCTGTAGACCTTACAGAGATCACGTGCCTCGAGTATCATTGGGCAGAGAACTGCGAGAGTACACGGAAATCATTGTCGTATAGGTGGCGTATATCATCAATGCCAGTGAGCATAAGAACAACTCGCTCGACTCCAAATCCAAAGGCAAATCCGCTATACTCCTCTGGATCTATCCCGTTCGCACGTAGAACATTTGGATGCACCATGCCGGCACCACATATCTCTAGCCAACCAGAATGCTTACAGATTCGGCAACCTTCGCCCTTGCAGAGAAAGCATGACATATCTATCTCGCAGCTGGGCTCGGTAAATGGGAAATAGGATGTGCGGAATCGAAATTCTGCGTGCTCGTCATAAAACTTGCGGGCAAAAGCCATGATCGTCCCCTTGAGGTCGGCCATGCTGACGCCTTTATCGATATAAAGTCCCTCGATCTGATGAAACTCAGCTAAAGACCGTGCACTTACCGCTTCGTTGCGGTAGACACGACCCGGCATGATACATCGAATAGGGGGCTTCATAGACTCCATGACACGCACCTGCACACTGGATGTGTGGGTACGCAAGAGAATATCCGCACGGTCGGCATGTTCAACAAAGAAGGTGTCCTGCATATCGCGCGCAGGATGATCAGACGCAAAATTCAATCGTCCAAAATTGTGTGCATCGTCTTCAACATCCGGACCTTCGGCAACTTCAAATCCCATTGCTGCGAAGATCCCAATCAATCGATCGATGGTCTGTGTGATCGGATGTATTGCACCAGTGCTTTCGTCGCGACCAGGTAGCGTAACATCTACACGCTCCACTCCTGCATTGCCTTCAAAGGACGCAAGCGACGTGTCGTAGGCTGTCTGCACGCGGTCTCGAAGCGTGTTGAGAAGCCTGCCAACCTCAGGTTTGTCTTCTTTGGGCACCGATCGAAGCTGCTCTACGAGCGCCTGCAAAGTACCCTTCTTTACTAAGTGTCGAAGCCTAAACGCCTCCACGTCATCACGTGATTGCAGAAGAGGAATCTCAACCTCGATCTGCGTGGCCAGCTGGAGTAGTTGTTCGCGAAGGTTCATAGTGCAAATCTATGTATCAATAGCAACGGCGACAGCATCTTTCGTTGCTGTCGCCGTTGATCATGACGTCGAAGTTATGTGAACGGATTACAGCGACTTTACGATAGCTGTAAACACGTCTGGATGGTTCATTGCGATATTGGCAAGAACCTTGCGATTAACGGCAATGTTCTTCTGCTTCATACCGTGCATCATACGCGAGTATGTAGTACCGTTAAGGCGTGCTGCCGCGTTGATACGCACGATCCAAAGCGAACGGAACGTACGCTTTTTGTTTCGGCGATCGCGGTATGCATACTGCAGACCCTTTTCAACGTGGTGCTTGACGATTGTCCAAACTTTTGAACGGGCACCCCAGTAACCTTTGGCAAGCTTGTAATACTTACGCTTTCTCTGGTGTGCCGCTACTTTATTGACGCTGCGTGGCATGTCAACTCTCCCTTACTGTTTTGTCGGCAGGAGAACGGCGTGTCCCTGCCAGACGATGGAAAAAAATTAGCGCATTGCAAGGCAATGCAGCACGTTCGGCATGTTGGTTGGGTCAACCAACGTGTCCTGACGCAAGTTGCGCTTACGCTTGCGGCTCTTGCTTGTCAGAATGTGACTGCGATTTGCCTTTTGGCGCTTGATGGCACCGCTACCGGTTACTTTGAACCGCTTCTTAGCGCCACTATTCGTCTTCATCTTTGGCATTGTTTACTCCTTACTCTTTTCTGCCTGTTCTGATTCTAGAGCTGGTGTCTCCGATGTCTCGGAGGTTGTTTTCGTCTCTTTCTTCTTCACGATCTTCTTTGATTCCGGCGCTAACATGACACCAAGGAACCGGCCCTCCATCCGCATTGGCTGATCGACCTTCGAGATATCAGCCAGAGCATCGATGAACCTCTGCAACAAAACCTCACCGAGTTCTTTGTGCAGGATTTCCCGCCCCTTGAACATCACCGTAGCCTTAACCTTGTGGCCGTCTTCGAGAAACTCACGAGCATGACGTGTCTTGAAGTCAAAGTCGTGTGTGTCGGTTCCAGCCTTGAAGCGGACTTCTTTGAGCGTCGTTTGCGTTTGAGCCTTCTTCTGAAGCTTTTCACGCTTTTGCTGCTCATAGACGAACTTACCGTAGTCGATGATCTTACACACTGGCGGATTCGCCTGTGGAGCGATCTCAACAAGATCAAGTTCTCGTTCTTGTGCGATTCGAAGTGCTTCGCGTCGAGGAAGAATCCCCAACGGCTGGCCTGTTGAATCGAGAACACGGAGCTCTGGAGCGCCGATTTCGTCGTTGATCTTGTGTTTACGCTGAGTCTCTTGTCGCGGACCTTGCGGCGGGATGTACGGACGCCTCAAACAGACCTTCGGTTATTGTGAATGTAGATGTTAGCAAAGAACGCAAATATAGGTGTTTAATGTGCTTAGGTGCAAACCGAGCGTCTGCGAAAACAACAATGTGTTGTAATTTTCGGGTCCTTTAAACGTCAGCTAGGCACATGAACGACCACTCAGAAGTCCTCGATTCGATCGAACAGGCGGAAAAGCGCACTCCGGCAACCCCAGAGAAGATTCCTGTTCTCCCCCTACGTGACATCGTCATCTACCCTCATATGATCTTTCCCGTCCTGATCGGACGGGCCTCCTCACTGAAAGCCGTGGCTGAGGCCCTTGAGCGGGAAAAATTCATCCTCGTCGTTTCGCAGAAGCAAGCCACAACGGACGATGCAGGATTCTCCGACATTTACGAAGTAGGCACCGTTGCCAAGATTCTGCAGGTCATGAGGCTGCCGAACAACCTACTTAAAGTCCTCGTAGAGGGGGCTGTTCCAGCCCGTATTGTTGGACACGAGCAGACCACACCGTTTCTTGAAGCACGGATCGAGCCAGTTTCGCATACGTATGACGAGGAAGACCGCAGCCTTATGGCGCTGATTCGTCATGCTACGGAGCTTTTCGAGGAGTACGTCAAGGACAATCGAAATCTGCCACCCGAGGTTTTAGGTGCGTTTCAGAATCTTGAAGACCCCCATCGCAAACTCTATTACGCAGCAGCAAACATTTCGCAAAAGGTTGATGCCAAACAACGTATCCTTGATGCTACCACGCTAAAGGATCAGTATTACGAGCTTGTTCAGCTTTTGACAAATGAGCTCGAGCTACTCAAACTTGAAGTCGAGATAGACTCAAAGGTTCACGACCAGATACAGAAGTCACAAAGGAAATACTTCATCCAGGAGCAGATCCGTGCCTTGCAAACAGAGCTGGGCGAGGAAGATGACGGTGGGCCGGAACTCTCCTCGCTAAAGGAGTTGCTTGACAAGGCTGGGCTGCCTGAATCGGTCAAAACAAAGGTCCACGAGGAGTTCGACAGGCTTAAACGCACGCCTTCGATGTCTCCAGAGTTTGGCGTCAATAGGACATGGCTCGAATGGATCGCCAACGTTCCTTGGTCGGCAAAGACCGACGACAATCTTCAGATAAAACACGTGAAGAAGATCCTTGATGAGGATCACTATGACCTGGAAAAGCCGAAGCAGCGCATCCTGGAATACATTTCCGTGCTCAATCTTGTGGGTTCAATGCGCGGGCAGATCCTCTGCCTGACTGGACCTCCGGGAGTTGGCAAGACCTCTCTTGCAAAGTCCATCGCTCGTGCACTCGGTCGCAACTTTGTTCGGCTTTCACTGGGTGGTGTGCGCGACGAAGCGGAGATTCGAGGACACCGCCGCACTTACATCGGAGCAATGCCTGGTAAGATCATTCAAGCAATGAAGCGTGCCGGAAGCACAAACCCTGTCATTCTACTTGACGAAATCGATAAGATGTCGATGGATTTTCGTGGAGATCCAAGTGCTGCGTTGCTCGAAGTGCTCGATCCAGAGCAGAACAGCACGTTCAACGACCACTATCTGGAAGTTGATTACGATTTGTCCAATGTTCTGTTCATCGCTACTGCGAATGTTAAGTACAATATCCCGGGGCCATTACTCGATCGCCTAGAGGTTATCGAACTATCCAGCTACCTCGAACCAGACAAGGTGCAGATCGCGAAGAAGTATATCGTACCGAAGCTCACAGAAAAGCACGGTCTTACCGATTTTTCGATCACGTTCCCCGACGCTGCCCTCTTGAAGCTGGTTAGGGAATACACACGTGAGGCAGGTGTGCGGAATCTCGAGCGCGAGATTGCCAGCATCCTGCGCAAGGTCGCAATGGAGGTGGTCAGCGATGTTGGTAAGAAGTCAGGCAGCAAGTCACTGTCAGATGTAAAGTCAACTGCCGCCTACAAGACTTTGGCCAAAAAGAAGACGTGGACAATTGACGAAAAGACGATCGAGCGGCTTCTGCGAGCACCGAAGTTCAAAGTCAAAGCTGAAGAACTGTCAGACAAAGTCGGTGTGGCTGTCGGACTTGCATGGACATCTCTCGGAGGCGATACCCTCCCCGTTGAGGTCACCTTCATGCCAGGCCCTGAACGTCTGACGCTTACAGGTAAGCTTGGAGATGTTATGAAAGAGTCTGCCATGGCGGCTCTGTCATTCCTTCGCAGTGCTCACGAACAATTCGGCCTTGAGCAGAACTTTGCCAAAGACAGGCAAATCCACGTGCACGTTCCAGAGGGGGCAATCCCCAAGGATGGGCCGTCGGCTGGCATCACAATCTCGCTAGCATTGCTTTCAGCAGCTTCTGGTCGTCCGCTCCGTGGCGACGTAGCAATGACAGGCGAAGTAACTCTGCGCGGGAACGTCCTGGCTATCGGCGGGCTAAACGAAAAGCTGCTTGCTGCAAAGAGAGCAGGAATGACAACCGTGCTTGTTCCGAAGGACAACAAACGGGACGTACTTGAATTGCAGCCGGCTGTTACCGAGGGGTTAACGATCGTGTATGTGGGTCATGTGTCTGAGGCCATTAAGATCGCTTTTCGTTCAACGACCGCAGCAAAACGTGCTTCGTCAAAGTCAAAGGCCCCTGCAAAGACCAGCATCAAAAAACGCTAACTATTTGGAAATAGTACTCTAGCCCGTATATTTGCGAGCTATAACCGAAGGAGAAAACAATGGCAAAGAAGGGCGCACGCGTCATCATTACGCTCGAGTGCACTGAAGCGAAGAAGGAAGGTAAGCCAGCTTCGCGCTATACAACTATGAAGAACAAGCAGAACACAACGGAGCGTCTTGAGATCAAGAAGTACAATCCGTTCCTCAAGCGTCATACTGTGCACCGCGAAGTGCGCTAATCGGCGTCTGTTTTAGCTCGAATACTACAAAGCCCCTTTTTTGAAGGGGCTTTTTTCGTTTCTCTAAGGTTTTGAGTGGGGTATTCGACGCAGCTTATCCACGACTGCACTCGTAAGGTCTATGCCGCGTGCGTTGGCAAAGTTCATCAGCGAGATCAACACGTCTGCTGCTTCATCTGCCGTTGCAGCATCGGCTATCTGCTGGCCACGCCAGCGCTTCTTCTCCAAATTAGCAAGCTCCCCTGCCTCGCCGCAGAGTTCGAGTGCAAAGAACTCGGGCGGACGTGCAATGAAGAACTCGTTCTGGTAAATATCAAACGCACGCTGAATGTTTGAGAGGCCATCCTCAATGCGCTCGACTAGATGTTGTCCTGAGGCCGAAGTCATGAAATCCCCTCCTCTGTTTCCAAATCACCAGGACCGTGTTCGCGTATCCTGTACCCTACGCCACGAATCGAATGGATCATCTGGCCTTGACCAGCCTTCTCAATCTTTTGTCGTATCCGCTTGATGTAGACGTCGATGATGTTTGACTCGGGGTCGAAGTTATGCTTCCAAACGTGCTGCATGATCATCGAGCGCGACAAAATGCGGTCTTTGTTGCGCATCAGATACTCTAGCAGCGCATACTCTTTTGTTGTCAGCTCGATCTCGCGTTCTCCTCGATAGGCAAAATGTGTCACCAAGTCTAGGGTGAGATCACCACATTGGAGCTTTGTCGTCTTTTCCGTTGTGGACCTGCGCAGTATGGATCGAAGCCTCGCTGCTAGTTCCTCAAAATGGAATGGTTTTGCGAGGTAATCATCGGCACCAAGATCCAAGCCCTGTACTCTGTCTTCGGTTGAACTGCGGGCCGTCAGCATGATAACAGGAACTGAATTTCCATCGTCTCGCAGTCTACGCAAAACCGAGTATCCATCAAGCTTGGGAAGCATCACATCGAGCACAATAGCATCAAAGAGATTGTTGCGGGCCAGCAGAAGCCCCTCTTCTCCATCTGATGCTGTCTCTACGATGTAGCGCTCCTCTTCCAGACCTCGCTTGATAAAGCTGGCGACTTTGCGCTCGTCTTCTATGACAAGTATTCTCATACCTCGCAAAATACGACGCGACGTATCTTCGCGGCTATGCTATGGGAACGTATTATCGGACAACAGCACCTGCAAGAGATGCTTCAACAGAGTATCATCGGTGCCAGGATTCCACAGGCTCTTTTATTGAGTGGGTCGCGCGGAAGGGGCTCGCTTGCTCTGGCAATTGAGTTTGCTAAGACCCTGAACTGCTTTACTCCCGTACGAACCCAATTCTCGGTTGCCCCATGCGGTACATGTCAGTCATGTGCGCAGGCCAGATCACTTCAGCATCCAAACATCACGATCGTAACGGCACTGCCTGCTGGCAAGGTTGAGCAGGAGTCAGATTTCAAGGAAGACGTTCTTGAAGAAATGCGCGAGCAGATCGCTGAGATCGCTGCCGACCCATACACAACGTTCAAGGTGTCGAATGCGAACGTTATTCGCATCTGGCAGATTCGCGAACTCAATCGCTCAATGGCACTATCGACGCTTCAGCAAGGACGACGTATTGTCATTATTGTTGACGCCGAAAACATGAATACCGAGGCTGCCAATGCCTTCTTAAAGACGCTTGAAGAGCCTCATCAGGGGGTCAGTATCATCCTTACCTCGTCACAACCAGAGCGACTTCTTCAGACAATCGTTTCTCGTTGCCAAGAGCTTGTTGTTCCGCCACTCGATGATGATTCAATCATTGAAGAGCTCCTCCGCCGAGGTGAATGCACGACACATGAAGCGCAGATCATTGCAGCATGCGCAGATGGCGATATGTCGGCAGCGTTAGAGTTTATTCACGAGGATGTACAAGAGATTCGTTCCGATGTGATATCGATGCTGCGAGGTGCCTTACGAGGACGAGACCATCGCCTTGGAATAGCTGATGCTGCAGAGTCTGTTGCAGAACACCGCGACAAGGCGCGCGCCCTTACCTATCTTCGCTTCATGTCTGTCTGGTTGCGAGACACCCACGTGATTGCGCAGACTGGCTCTGCGTCAATGATCACCAACAAAGACCTTGAAGAGACCCTGATCAAGTTTGCATCAGCGTTTGGTCAGGCTGACCTTGATCGCGCGCTGCGTTGCATTGACCGGGCAGCCTATGACGTCTCACATCATGTCTCGATCAATCTTACCCTAACGACGCTGCTCATGGAGCTTCGCTCAATCCTCGGTCAACGTCGCTAGGCCTATTGCGAGAGGTTCGCAACAAAACAGGCAACACGCAGCAAGATTCTGCCGAAACGCTGACACGTATTTCATCAGGCTTGACAACTACGCCGGCCACTACTGCTGCATCGACGACAATTGATCGCGAAATGGATACTTCCTCGTCATCTGTTGAATGATTCAAGCAAACCAGAATTGCACGGCGCGAGCGTTGCGGCCTGCGCACGTACCCAATGACGCCCACAGGCAGTCCATCAAGCATTACAACGTCATCGTCGTGCTGAAGTAGGCTAATGATCTGCCAAGACGATTCCCAGCGCAGACGATGCTGCAGACGAGCAAGAACGCTACTCGAAGCCATCCACGGCAGCGGTACATCGTCGAAAAGCGGCAGTCCGTGCTGTCGGAAGTACTCCATCTCCTCTGCCTGAAAATCTAGCCCGGTGTTGATGGGACAGGTCTCTCCAAGCTCAAAGCCTGCAACAACATATGGCAGTGCTTTGGGGAGCAGTGAAAGGAACCACCAAGCTGCAAATGACGCACTGTCTGTATATGTTGATGCGATTCGTGGAGTGTTGTGCGAATCGACAGCGCCGAAGTACGAAATAGGTACGTCGTGAGTTGAACACCTCTGGGCGAATTCAGCTAGACCCTTACTTGATCGTGATACGTGTGGCAGGTAACCAATTACGGCATCAACACCCTGCTCTGCAAGCTTGCTATCGAGTTCAAAACACTCCTCATAGATCGTAAAACCGGGACAATGTTCACGTGCTCGCTGGAGGATCTCATGACGCAGTGCAAGGGGCAGTGCATGCCCCATATCGATCATTGCACCATCAATTCCCAATGTGCGCTGATAATGCGGTATGATCTGTGACAATAGGTTCCAAAGATCTCGTTGCATGCACTCCTCATGCTCGAGTCGTTCGTCGAACATGCGCAGCGTGTTGTATGCAGGGTACAAGAATTCTGCGTGTTGATGCAGCCGCAGGTACGTTACGTCCGACCACGCTGGTTGTGGATCATCTGGCGGCCAATCAGCAAAGGCGCCAGGTAGGCGCACAACATACCCGTCGGCGTCCACTCCTGACCAGCCTTGATGGTCCAGCAAAACTTCTGCAGGTGGCTGAGAGAACATGCTCCTGTATTCAGGGTCTGGCTCGGGTAATCGGACACGATCACCAGAATTGATCCTTGTATGGATCTCCTCAAGCACTGGCGCAGAGAACGCAGGGGCACGAAGAGATGCGTTGGCAAGGACATGTTGCTTTACCCAGTAGAACCAATGCGGTGCGTGTGAAACGAGATCAGAGTCGAGACTCGCTGTTCGAAGCACTACCTCGAAAACGACGGAGATTCCAGCAAGATGAAGGGCCTCGATCATAGCCTTAGCCTGCTGCTCGGTCGTCATTGCAAGACAAGGCTCTGCCAGGTCATCGTCGAGAGCAAATGGATTGCGCACCGCATACGGTGAGCCGATACTTCCTTTTCTTCCGATGCTTCCTCGGGCGAAGACAGGTAGCAGAACAACCTGTGTTACTCCCATCGAGCGTAAGTGCGGAATCAATGCTAGAAACTTGGTGAATGTGCCCGTCGATCGCCAGCGATCACTTCCGCCGCTGCCCCTTGATTCATCACTATGATCAAACGATGTAATGTGACGGAGAAGAGCGTTATACACAAGTGGCCTTGCTGGTCGGACTGATGGCAGCGATCGAATAGCGTGAATCTGCCCTAAAAGAAACTCTGTACCAGACCCCACGACGACTTCGCCTTCTCTACCTAGCCAACGACCTGGCACCCGATACGGAACATCATCCGATGCATGCATCTGTTGCAACAAGTCATGCAGACGATCAAGATTGGGCGTCTTCATCGGACACATTCGCAGTAAGGTGACCACGGACCTTAGCGGCCATAGAGACTCCAACCAGCGCTGCAATAGACTCAAATGAGGCCTGTCGGATCGCTTCTACAGAACCGAAGCTGCGCAGCAACTTCGTGGCAGTTGTCTTCCCTATCCCAGGTATGTCGAGCAACTCCGTGTTTATCGTGCGCTTGTCTCTGAGTTTTCTGTGATAGGAAATTGCAAAGCGGTGCGCCTCGTCGCGAGCCTGCTGCAGTAACCGCAAACTCGAACTCGTCTTCGCAAGAAAGAGCGGAACAGTTGTCCCTGGAAGGAAGACCTCTTCGAGTCGCTTGGCAAGACCAATGACCACGAACTTGCCACGTAACCCTAACTGATCGATCACTTCCATGGCATGTGAGAGTTGCCCCTTGCCACCATCGAGTATCAGCAGGTCTGGTAGAACCACCTCCGATTCGGTATCCTTACTCGTGAATCGTCGCGTAAGAACTTGCTTCATCGCCTCAACGTCATCATTACCGGCAAGTGTCCGTAGTTTGTAGTGCCTGTACTCCGATTTACGGGGCTTACCATCGATAAACGTCACAATTGAAGACACAT
The DNA here is from genome assembly GCA_964484755.1 of uncultured Melioribacter sp. Lineage (GTDB taxonomy): Bacteria > Bacteroidota > Ignavibacteria > Kapaibacteriales > Kapaibacteriaceae > UBA10438. The sequence continues at coordinate 82,814 of CAZAGH010000002.1, forward strand.
AATCCGTTCCCTGCATGTGGGAGTTATCAACGCACTCAATACGTCTTGGCAGAGACTCCATGCGAAGATCCTTCTGCAGCGTAAGAACTGCTCGGGACACCGACTGATCCTTCTCCGCCTGCTGCGACAAATACTCACGAAGTTGAACATCGGCGTTCTGCTCGGCTAGGGTAACAAGTTTGCGCTTATCGCCGATTTTGGGGACATGAACGGCGACAGTATGTCCGGCGCGTTCTTTGAGGAAATTCTGCAGCAGCTCAACATCCTCGGGCTCACTCTGAACCAGCACCTCATCAGGAAAGTGTTCGGCATCGGCATACCATTGCTCGATTGTGCGCGAGAGCACCTCGGCATCATCCTTGTCGGCAATGTTCGTGACGATGAAATGGCGTTTACCAACAAGTTTGCCATCCCGTATCGTGAGCACGATACTGCATCCAATACTTTCCGACCGAACGAGTGCAAAGACATCTTGATCTAGATCATTGCTGCCCAGGACCTTTTGCTTGGCCGTATACTCTCGAAGCTTTTCAAGACGCTGACGCACGACGAGTGCATCTTCGAATCGCATAGCATCTGAGAGTTCGTACATCCGTTGTTCCAACTGACGCTCAAGATCTTTGGTCTTGCCTTGCAGCACTTGCTGTACCTGCTTGATGTACTGCTGGTATTCATCGGCAGATATGAACCCTTGGCATGGGCCATCACATTTCTTGATATGATAGTCGAGACAGACCTTCCATCTACCCTCCTCTACCCCTAGAGCCGTCAGAGGCAGATCACAGGAACGTAGAGGAAAGATGCTCCTAATCGACTTCAAGAGATAGAACAGATATGTTCCATCTGTGTACGGGCCGAAGTACTTTGAACCATCCTTGATAATTGTACGCGTCTTAAACACGCGTGGATACTGCTCCTTGGTGATGCGGATGAAGGGATATGACTTATCATCCTTAAGCAGGATGTTGTACTTCGGTCGGTGCTCCTTGATCAGCGTATTCTCTAGTAGAAATGCCTCAACCTCCGTATCAGTCACGATGATGTCAAGATCGCAGATCTGCCGCACCAACACCGCTGTCTTTGCATCTATCGATCTACCCTCCTGGAAATACGAACGTACTCGGTTGCGTAGATTTTTTGCCTTTCCGACGTATATGATCGTACCCTTGGCGTCCTTGTGTAGGTATACACCAGGACGTGTTGGCAGATTGGCAAGCTTTTGCTGAATAAGCTCTGTAACAAGGGTGTCTGCGTGTTTCACAAGAGCAAATCTACGGCCTTTGCGCGGAGCATGAACGCCAGTGCTATATTGTACGGGGCTTATTATCACATGGAGAGATTCAGTGGCAAAGCAAACAGAATCACTTGGATCAATAGAAGAAATCGCAAAAGAGCTCAAGGACGCGGCTTGGTTTATCGGTCAGCGCGTGATCAATCGTGAGGAAGTGATCGAGCAGGCAATCTGTGCCTTATTGACCGCGGAGCACTTGTTGCTACAAAGCCGTACCGGCGTCGGAAAATCGCTGCTTGCCGAACAGATTTTCAACATGTTTGAGGGGGCTCGGCTATTTCGTGTGCAGGCATCAAAAGAACAGCAACCTGACACGTATTTCGGTGGACTCGACCTCGAGCAGCTTAAGACAGGTCGTATAATCCATAACACAAGTGATTCTCTTGTGGAAAGCGAGTTTGGCTTTATCGATGAGATCTTCGATGCCAACGACTTTACGCTACGTGCCCTGTTATCATTGCTTAACGAGCGAAGGCTGATGCGTGGCGTGCAGGATGTTCATTCGCCTCTTCACACAGTCATCGCCGCGACAAACTACTTGCGTGTGAGCGAGGTCACGGAAGCCCTTCTGGACCGATTCTTGTTCAAGGCAGTTATCCTCCCCGACAAAGACCCTTTCATTCAGTATCAGATATCACAGCGCTATCTGCAGCATGGCGGCAAACCGATTGTTCCGCCAAAGAAGATCTCGTTTGAACGTCTCAAACACATGAATCGGCTCATTTCAGGAAGAAGCGAAGAATACTCGATCGAGATCTCCAATGAGGTGCTGTACTTTACGAACATTGTGATTCGGCACTTCGAGTTTCTGAGAAATCGTCAACTTCACGAGCATGTCAAATCAAATGACGGCGCTGATTTCTACATCTCACCTCGAACGCAGGCAAAGTCATTAGACCTTTTACGCGCATTAGCTCTCCTTAAGGGGCGCAGCCATGTCGTTCACGATGACGTGAGCAGATTATACTTTGTCTTTGCAACGGTTGGCCTGCCGGAAGAGATCGCGACCTTTAAGAAGTCATACTCGACGGTATTGAACTCACTCACGGCTGCTCGTGGATTCGATCAGATCACGATGCTTCTTGACTTTACGAATCTTCTTCGTGATATCAAGGAAGAGCCCGCGCTGATGCTACGACCGCTCTCACAGTTTGCCGATGCAGCTGTGCGCAGAACGTTTTTTGAGTGGTTCAAGGAAAAGTTCGGTGCGGAGCAGCCACAAGATCAAAACAAGAAGATTCTAGAGCAGTTTCTTACCGACTTCATTCCGGTCTGTGACGAGGTACGTGAGCTGAAGCATAGCGTCGAAAAGACTCTGCAATCGACCCTGATCACAGTCGAACGTGAACTAAATCGCATGGAACGATAAATGAGTTTGCGTACGGATATCGAAACGGCTGCATTCTTCTCGCAGATGGAGGAGTTTGGCTTCTTCGATACCGTTGAGGAACATCTTCCTGAGGCATTCACGATGATCTACGAGATCGCGCGAATCCTGGAAAACTCCTCTCTTCTGATTGCACAATCACTTGCTCCAATCCTCGAACTACACGACCCACTAGCCGAACGCGACAGCGTAGATACGATCGTTGTACCCCATGTTCCTGATGCCAAGGAATACGAGGCAGATCTCATAACGAGCGTTACAGAAGTTCGATACATCTATCCGTATCAGCATTTACTGCCGGAGCCGGTGTTCTTACGGAAACTTGCCGAGCGATCGCTATGGATGCCCCGAGCTAAGAGCCCGCGCAACTTCCGATATCAATCAGACAGCGATCGATTCGCTCCCGATGATCGTAAGCAGAAGGTCTACATTCTGTTTGACACCTCAAGCTCGATGCAGCAGCACTACCGTATTCATCTGGCGAAGGCTATTGCATACATTTTCCTACGACGAAATCAACGGGAACTTGGGACCGTGTTCTTCCGAACATTTGACCTCAAGATTGGAGAGCTGAAGATTGCCCGAGACTTACCGAGCTACGAACGCGTGATCAGCGAGATGATGCATTTGAATGCCACGGGCAACGGCACATCACTGCAAAAGGCACTGCAGACGGCCATCGACGACATCTCGCATGAAAGTCAACTAAGTCATGCGCAGATCCTCGTCATCACCGATGGTGTTGCGCATATCGACCTTGACAACTTGCAGCATCAGCTCGGAACGCAGATCACCGTGAACACGGTGAAAATTGGGTCGTCCCGACTTCAGCTTGACAACGTGTTGATTGAGGGCGTACTTGCTTCATCACACTCACCCTACGCAGAGCGCATTCGTGAACTCGTGCAGCAGCGGAAAGACCTCGAGCTACAGCTGCGAACAGCTACCGGCCAACATCGCATCTCTGCACTTCAGGCTCAGATCGCCTCAATCAGTGGCATGATCCAAACGCAGACAGAGAAGTTCTCGGGTCAACTTGCAGAACGATACGGGCTTGAAATTGAAAAGCTCAGCACGGTGTATGTTCAGGTAGATGATATCACGCCTCATGAACTATTCTCGTTACCCGAAGACAAAGTTGTTGAGTTTGAACAACTTGCTGCATCGTTGTTGAAGACGCTGCAATCAGAACGTCAAGTGGAGGATCTTCAAAGAGCCGCGATCCTCTACGATCATCTCATGCTATTGATGCGGTATAATAAAGTTGATGCTCCTCGGTTCGAGCATGCCGCTAAAGAACTCGAACGCATGCTTGACCATATCTTGAATAAGCCAAGCAGTGCTGCAGATGATGTGCAGATTAGTGAACTGGAGCGGGCGCAGCTGCGGAACAAACTTGATTCAGGTTCGATCAAGACATCGACATCACTGGCGATGATTCTGCGTCTGGCGTGGCTTCGCGTTGTGCAGTGGTGGCGTAACCGCAGACAAATGCGTGCCTTCGCGCTCCTACGTGGACGCAAACTCAAACAACGCACATATCGCTAACGCTTACGACTTGCGAACCGTCCGCCGTCCTACGGAGTGGTACTCGAATTCCCTGCCTTCCATCGCATCAAGCTCATAGATATTTCTGCCGTCAAAGATGATAGGCTCTGCAAGCAGTGATGCCATTTTCGGGAAGTCTGGCTCCTTGAACTCATTCCACTCGGTTGCAATGATCAACGCATGCGCTCCATCTAGCGCTGCGTAGGCTGAATCGGCATACGTGATCGTATCGCGTAAAACAGTTCGTGATGTCTCTGCCGCCTCTGGATCAAATGCCGTAATGTGAGCCCCCTTGGCAAGCAGCGCATTGATGATGACGAATGAGGGGGCTTCCCGCACATCGTCTGTGTTCGGTTTAAACGCCAAGCCCCAAACAGCAAATCGCTTTCCTTGAACGTCGCCATTAAAGCGGTCACAGATTCGCGTTACAAACCTGCGAACCTGGTGGTCATTCACCGACTTGGTTGCCTGAATGATCTCTAATGGTGCTCCTACTTCGTTTGCAGCGTGGATAATGGCCTTTACATCCTTGGGGAAACAACTGCCACCATATCCGATGCCAGCATACAAGAACCGGCTCCCAATGCGTGGATCACTACCGATTCCAACGCGCACGTTCTCGATGTCTGCACCAACAATCTCACAGTATTCAGAGAGGTCGTTCATGAACGATATCTTCATCGCCAAGAAGGCATTGGCAGCATACTTGGCGATCTCTGAACTCTTCTCATCAAAGACAACGAACTGCGAGCCCCTTCCGATAAAAGCCGAATAGATCGATTTCATCACGGTGATCGCATGGGGGCTTTTCGTACCGACGATGATGCGCTCTGGATTCATGAAATCCTGAACTGCAAATCCTTCGCGAAGGAATTCTGGATTGCTAACGACATCCACATGACGATTTGGTGCACGTTGCTTGAAGATCGCATCCACCCGAGCGGCAGTACCAACAGGTACGGTACTTTTGTTGACAACAATCTTTGGTTCGTGGATGTCATGCTCGACCAGAATGTCGGCAACACGTTCAGCTGCACTCATGACCATAGCAAGATCTGCTTGACCATCCTTACCAGGGGGCGTAGGCAGACAGAACATAAGGATGTTGCATGTTGTAACTGCCTCTACCAGATCCATAGAAAAGCTGATGCGCTCTTCACGAATCGCACGGGCAAGAACGATATCAAGCCCTGGCTCGTAGATAGGAACGTGACCCAAGCGGAGCTTCTCGATCTTTATGGGATCAACGTCAATGCAGAGCACTTCGTTGCCCACATCGGCAAGACATGCACCAGTTACAAGTCCTACGTACCCTGTTCCGATAACAGCGATTCTTTGAGCCATTCGGTTACAATCCGACAACGTGAGTGATCTGTGTTACAAGCCAATCTGCGTCCACAAGACGCGTATTGCTACGATAAGGACGAGCAATATCGTGATCATCAACGCAACTTTCACAAGCTTTTTCACAAGAGAATACACGATCGACAGCAGGAGAAACACAAGAACATACTTCCCTGCTGTTGGTATCTCTGTAAGAGATTGTATGATCGAATCTATCATTGATACGTGACCCTAAATGTGATGATGCCTTCCATCACAGTTGTTGTTTGGAGCTTATTGAATCGCCATCGGCGCAAGGCTGCAATAGCAGCCTGCTCAACGGCCTTGTTGCCAGATCGTGTCTTGACCTCTGCATGCACAACGGTGCCGTCCGGTGCTACGCGAAAGAGCAGTGTGATCTTTGTGTTGAGATGACCTGGTGGAAAGTTCGGAATGACCTTATTCTCAACAGTTCGATTGCCGCCACCACCCCAGTCGATGTCGCCGAAACCGTCTCCCTTGCCCCTTCCCATACCCAGAGAGCCCAGGCCGCTCCCCTCGTTACTTCCAAAGCTTGATCCTATCGAGTTATCCGCGGAGGCGTCAGCAGCTTTGGAGGCTCCGCTACCTGCTTGCGCCACAGCTACAAGCTTTCCAGACTGCGTAATGTCTTTGGCTTGGCTTGCAGATTGTCCGGCAGAGCGTTGGGCATCAGCTAGCGGATTTGTTGCGTCGGCGCCTTTTTGTGCAGCACCTTCGGCCGTTAGATTACCCTTCCGTGCTCCGGTACCATCACCAGAGCCGAGCCGCAGGAGAACAATAGGCGGTGGTCGGTGTACAATGATCTCGCGGGTTGTACGCAGATCTGTACATGTGCCAAGCGCGATAATTGTTGAGACAATGATCAGAGCACCAATAAACCCGCGAAGGGTATTGGGATTCCATACTAGTTGAATATTGAGCGTTGGTTGGTCGGTATAACGCGTCATCGTGCCCGATTAACCCAAGCATTGCGAAAACCCATGCTTTGGGCTATCTGCTCTGCTTCTTGCTTTGTGCTGTATCTGCCAAACCGCACTCGGTACCAGAGTTGGCCCTGACGATCTACCATTTCAATGCGGCTGTCGTCGATATTCTTCGCTTTGAGGCGATTATTCCACTCATCGGCATCATCTGGATTGGTCGACGCAAAGACCTGCACGCACCACTCCTGCTCTGTGTTCGACGAGGTCCGAGTCGACGGGACGTCTTGTCTCCGTGCTAGCTCTTTCGGCGCTGGAGCTGCTTTCACAGGCTCAGAAGCTCTGGTAGCTGGCTTGGCTACCTCTGCAACATCGCGGGGCTTTGCAGGCTTTGGCTCTGCAGCGATCGGCGCTGCAGGCTTGACTGATTGACGCTGCGGTGCCTCTACAATTTCCTCTGGTTCAGGCTGCGACTGATTAACAGGCTCGTTAGGTTGCTCTGGCTGGCGTTCCGGTTGTTGTGTTTCGGTGGTTACCTTCGGAGTCATCTTCGGTTCCTTAGACTCAGGACCACGGGCAACCCACGTAATCACAAGGCCAATGGCCGTAATGAAAAACAACAGGAGAAATATCACTGCACGACGTGGAGAGCTCGTCTTTGAAGACGAGGCAGCAGGAGGGGGCGGAACAGGCCGCTGAAATGCAGATACCGGTTCAGCCGCCTTCGTTTGACGTGGCATGAAGCCATCATCGAGCGAATCGAATCCGTCGTTGGACCAGTTTGGATCGTTTGTCGACATTGCTTAGAACCTCATTGAAACACCACCGGAGACAAAAATACCGCGTTCTCGGTACCCGTTCCATACGATAATCGTGCTGTTAATCAAATTGTCCGCCAGTACCTGAATGTCAAGCGTCTTACTCAGTGCGTACGACGCCCGAATTTGAACATTCAGAAATGCATCAAGCTGACGTGAGTTCTCAAGATCCACGTACCGTCGGCCCACGTATTGCATGGACAATACGGCCTGCAGATCTGGAGAAAACATACGTTGATATGTGGCATCGATGCGCACCGGTTCCACATAGGTTGCCTCAAGCCCCGCTGCAAGCCTAGCAGACTGCGCTGTGGCCGATGCACTGAGAACGTCACGCGCAGTCGGACGGAAAATCATTTCCATGCTACCTACCAACAAGGTCACTTCATGATACGCCAGATCAAACTGGAAGGATGCAGCACCGACCCATATTGGCGATCTGACTGTGCGAATGGCTGATACACGCCCCAATACCTGCAATTGCTGTGAGGGGTGATACTTGACAGTGGCCGCAACATTCAAAAGTTCGTAGGGCACATCAATCAATGACGATGTAGTCACGTATGGGTTTATGATCAACTGCTCTGCAAAACTCAATGCCCGCATACCACTACGAAGCGAGAG
>CAZAGH010000002.1:90866-99939 GCA_964484755.1 uncultured Melioribacter sp.
GCAAGCTGCGCCTGCACGCTACCGCGTATGCGTTGATCACGAACTCCATCTGCCCCTTGATCAATCACGTTGTGGGAATTCCAATGCAATTGAGCAGCAATGGGAATGTCGGCAACGACTGCTTCCGTGGACACGGCAGCATACATACGCGTTGTTGAACGCGCGGGGGCTGTCGAATCTGCGAACAACGTGTATTCATTGTGCCGAACCAGCAGATCCGTTTCTGTGAGCCCCTTGCCAAAGAGATAGAACTTCTCGGGTGCTTCGTAACTGCTCGAGAGAGCAAGCCCAGCATTGATGATTGATGCGCCGGGAGTCCAGTCGGCAGCATAAAGTCCATCGAATGCGGCATCAATGATGTAGTCTCCGGCGGTAAACTCTGTACCTGCTGCCAATTCTGGCGTTGTATACGATCCGAACGATGCATCGACATAACTGCGATGAACGCTTCGACTCCGACTGAACTTCGGCATCAAGCGGTTTGGTACCGAGGGAGCTGGAAACTTCTCTGTCGGATTAAGTGAATCAAGCTCAGATGTGCTCAGTCGAAACGGCTTCTGAGGAGTTTGCTTTGCACCTGCGGCGATATCAACGACAGCTTTTCCAGTAACGAGAAAATCTGGAAGTTCAAGGGGAGCATTAGGGGGCGTTTGTTGCCCCGGAGGCTGGCTTGTTGACTGTCCTTGCGAGAAGGTTTCAATGGCACCGGTCAGAAAGAAACAGGTCAGAACCAGGAAGACGAAACTCTTGCTGTTGCTCATTTTCGACCTCCTTTCAAACGCTTTACACGGGCTGCTGCAGTCTTGCCATAATCATCATCAGGACGCAGCTCGGCAACGGTTGTATAGGCATCAATTGCCTCACTCTTACGCTGCAACTGCTCATAACATTCGCCCAAAGCAAGCATGCTCAGGGTATACCAATCTTCTACCCCGGCAAACTCCTCGCGAACACGAATGAACCACTCGGATGCGCGCATGTAATCACGCTCACGAAAGTATGTTGTACCCAAATCATACAGGACGTTCGCTACGACTGTTGGCTGGTCTGTACGCTGCGCAAGCAGCTGAAGGTGATACCGCGAACTGTCAAGATTGTTACCGCGACGATAGAGCTGCGCAAGCTTGTAGCGGGCTTGGGCCCCATTAACGGTGGAATTGAATTTGTCGGCAGTTGCTCGATACATCAGTATCGCATCTGCTGTATCGCCTCGCATACGCGCATGCTCAGCAAGTTCATAGCCAGCTGTAGAAGCAGCTGCTGAATCTGAGGCATCCTGCTGCCAAATGATCCGATAGATGCTGTCGGCAGCTGAGACATTAGCATTGTTCGCATAATGATAGGCAAGATCAAGACGGTACGTCTGAACAAATGGACTCGTTGCATGCGAACGCTCAAGCTCTCGGAAGGAAGAAACTGCTTGGGCAACGTCGTTCATGCCGAGGTACGTTTTCCCAAGAAGATAGAGAGCTTCATCCTTGCGTTGGGCAGCGGGATACTTTTTGAGATATGCACCCAATTCTGCCGCAGCCGTTGCATAGTTCTTTCCTGAATAGAATATCTGAGCTTTGCTCCAAGAGAAGTCCTCAGCAGCAACCGACTCAGGATTCATACCGATGAGCGTGTCGAGAACGGCCAAAGCCTCATCGGTCCGCCCCTGCCCTACGAGTACTTCCTGTAAACTCTTGGCAGACTCCATGGCAAGAGGGTGACTTGGGTATTGCGACATTACACGACGATACGTCTGAATCGATACATCGTAATTGCCCATGTTGAAATGCGCGTCGCCAATGGTATACAAAGCACGGACAGCGTGATCCCCATCAGGATAAGCCTGCAGCAATCGCTCGAACTCGCGAATGGCGTCAGCATCTTGCTGCTGTTGAAACGCGATCCATCCAATCAAATAGAGCGCGTCGTCTGCGAGTCGTGAACTAGGATAACGCTGTACAAAGGATCTCATCAACCGGGTAGCCCTATCGAGATCGCCGTCTCGGTAGGCCGCGTTCCCAGCCTGGAAACCTGCATATTGGGCTTCTTCCGTATTCCCACCACGTTGGGATGCTTGTTCATACTGAGATGCAGCGGCACGGAATTGATGTCCAATGTACAAGCCATCTGCACGGCGGACCATCGCCTCTACAACGTACCGCGATTGCGGATACAATGTAATCAGATCTTCAAACGCTTTGGATGACTTTGTAAAGTCACGTCGTCGGAAATAGGTCCACGCTAGACCATACATCGCTTCTTCACGTCGCGCACTGGCAGTGTAACGGCGCACAATCTCTTCGTAGAACTCCTGTGCGTTCTTCAGCAGATTTTCGCGATACATTGCCTCGGCCAACCAGAACGTGGCCTCATCGCGGCGCGCATCCTTCGGATGATTACCGAGAAAGTCCGTGAGCGCAGCGATTGCAGCCGAAGTCTGGTTTGTCTGCGCAAGGCTAACACCTTTGAACAACCGCGCGGTGGCAAGGTACTCCGGCTGAAGAGCGACGTTGAGTGGGTCACTTTGTTCGGCTAACGTAACGGCTCTGTCGTAGACCGATGATGCCTTTGCCCATTGCTGGCGTTGAAGCAAGCAACTCCCCAACATGACCTGAGCGCGCAGAATAACACCCGCATCACGAGCTTCTCGTTCGGCACGCTCGAAATACTTCAATGCTCGATCGAAATCCTGACGCTCGTAAAGAGCTTGACCAACCTCAATGAGTGCATGGGGCTTGTATGGATATCCTGATTCAACGGAGAGCGACGTATAAAGTTGCTCTGCATCCGAAGATCTTCCAAGCCGCTGCAGAGCCACACCTCGGTAGAGCAGCGCCTGATAGCGTGTTTCCGAGTCCTCTGCAACGTTTGAAGCAATGATCGAGTCATACTGCACCAGCGCGGAGTCCGCCCGACCAATGTTGAGATATGAGTAGCCCATTGAAAGGCGCACAAGACTCGTGTTTGTTGAGTGTGGTGATCGAGGCAAAATGCGCAAACCGCTATCCAAAGCTTGCTGATAGCGTTGCTGCATAGCAAGCGACTGAATTCTGACTACAGAGACGTACTCTGCCAGGAGTGAGCAACGAGCGCTGTCTTGCGTTTGCATAAAGTGGGCAAGGTCAATGTCGATGCCCTGAAGCTCATCTATCGCTCGGACGGGATTACGCTTTCGCAAGAAAATGACAGCTCTTCGAATCTGCGACTCTGCAGCATATTCACTGCGTGGGAACGCACTCATTACGCGCTGATAAGATGTAAACGCAAGACTGTCGATGCCATTTAACTCATGCGTCTGCGCGATAGCAAACAATGCGCGAGCAGCAAGGATATCAGAGGAGGACAGCTTAGCACATTGATCCCATTCGCGGCAGGCATCCTCATACCGTCCTGTAAGAGCATAAGAAGCTCCGAGCCAATAATAGGCCTGCAGTGCTAGCGTACGGTAGGTGGTATCGGAACGTCGAACTACATCACGACGTGCTATTGTGGTTGCTTCTTCAAGATATTCAATTGCCGACGGCAGATTTGCGTGCTCGAGCTCAATGAAACCCGCCTCGATAGCAGCGCTCATGGCAAAAGGCGAGAAGCGATGGTCTTTGTAAATGGTGGTCAAATGCTGAACAGCTCGACGCTTCAATCCCCTGTCGCGTAAGATCTGCCCCCTATCCAACTGTGCCTGTTCGTAGCCCACCGAGCCAAGATAGGATGCATCAATCGTTCGCAGGATTGCTCGCGATCTCATCAATAGCTGCTTGTCGAGGAATTCATGCGACATTCCAATCCTCGATAGCGGAACATCAGGCAGACGCTGTCCCTGCGCAAGCGTAACTGCGCACAGTAGACCAACGACTACGGCAAACGACGAACGATTCAACGTAACTCCACCCTCTTTACTGCATGGCAAATCTACGAACAGAGCGTCCTGGTATGGACTGTTGAGTGTAGATTTGTGATTCAATGTTCAACGACGAGAAGGGTTTGATCTCCGTGTACCACGTGCTCCTGTATTACCAGTTTGTCGCGATTGAGGATCCAGAAGGTTTTGCTGATCAACATCGCCAGCTCTGCAACGATCTTGGTTTGAAGGGACGTATCCTCGTAGCACCGGAAGGCCTGAACGGTACCGTTTCTGGCACCGTTGAAGCCTGCAGTGCATACCGTGCTGCCCTGACGCAAGACCCGAGATTCGCTTCAATTGTCTTCAAGGTCGATGAGGCAGAGGGGCATACATTCAGGAAAATGTTCGTCCGAGTAAAGAAAGAACTCGTCACATTTCGGGCCGACTTACCGTCGAATCCATTAGAGGTCACCGGTCATCGTCTGACTCCGTCGGAATGGAAGGAGAAACTCGAGAACGAAGATGTGATCATCATCGACGGACGTACCGACTACGAATATGATATCGGTCACTTCCGCGGTGCCATTCGTCCCGACTGCGAGTCATTTCGGGAGTTTCCGGAATGGATCAGAGCAAATTTCGGCGACAAGAAGGACAAGACCATCCTGACATACTGTACGGGTGGTATACGCTGCGAAAAGCTCACTGCATTCATGGTTCACGACGGTTTTTCAAACGTCTACCAGCTTGACGGTGGGATAGTTACATATGGTAAGGATGAGCAAACAAAAGGGGCTCTCTGGGACGGACTTTGCTATGTGTTCGATGAACGTGTAACGGTGCCGATTAATCACACTAACGACAGGAATATCATTGGCACTTGTCACCATTGCGGTGAGCCCACAGAGCGGTATGTTAACTGTCGCAACTTTCGATGTCGCTCCCAGCATCTTGCATGCGAGCCATGTGAATCACTTTTCCATAGTGCTTGTTCCATGGAATGTATGGTAGCGCCAGAACGGCCAGTTTACAACTAGCCCCCTTGCTGGCATTGGATGCCCATTCTGAAAGCGCCCTACCCTATCCTTTCTGTAATCTCTAAATATGAAAAGCCCGGCCCCCACATGAGGACCGGGCTTTGCTGTTTTGACTCAATCAGACTGTTTACTTGCGGATGACCATCGGTGCTGAGATACGTGTCTCACCAATCATGATGATGACAGTGTACGAACCGTTGGCCAGTGTTGAAATCGGCAACGACAGCGACTGGTTACCAGACACCAACGCCACGTTCTGCAGAACGTCTACGGTTTGCCCGAGACTGTTTACGATCTCAACCGTCGCTATACCTGACTCAGGGAGTGCAATGCTCAACATTGCTTCCGAAGAAGCAGGCTGTGGTACGATGTTGGCTGACGCTGATGCATTGCCGCCAACTTCAACCTCAACCGAGGATGACGAACCGCGGGAACCATCACGGTCTACTGTTGTCAGGCGGTAGAGATATCGGCCAGCAGGCACGGCGCGGTCAACAAATGCATAGTCGCGGTGTGTCTGTGTAGAACCTGCAGCAGCCATCGAACCTACCGTAGCGAACGATCCACCGTCACCGGCCAAGACATCGCTTCGCTCTATCTCGAAACGATCCGTTCCGATCTCAGCAGCGGTTGTCCATGACACGTCGACATTGCTGCCACGAGCCTTGGCATCGAATGATGCCAGTTGCACAGGAACAGTAATACCACCGTTTGTCTCAAAGAAGTCTACGATACCGCGAATGATACGCTCCGTACCTGTGCGGACACCGGATGACTGCCAGTGGCGCCAATCAACGCCGAGAAACACTGAGTTGAAATTGAGCGATGATGTCGCCGTACCCATAACTGAGTCAGCAAGAACGGTGCGATCGCCAACGGGGTAGATATACGCGCGTTGTACAACGCCAGCTGTTGTAAGGTCGCTGTACGTACGAACCAATGCAGGCTGTGGTTCTGGGTCGTTTGTTACACCAGTGCGCGAAACAAACTCAACAGATCCACGAGCAATTGCCTCACCGCGCACACGCTTGCCGCTGTATGAGGCAGTCGTAGGAGTGTTCGGTGTCGCTGATGAAACGCGCAGGATGCTTTGGATGAAGCTCTGATCGTTGATAACATTCAAACCAACATGTTGACGTGGGTAGTTCTGTCCAGCCAAGGCTAGATTCTTCTTGTCGTTGGCCTTGCCTGCACCAACAAAGAATCGAAGATCACGACGCTCAAAGCGTGTCAACGGGTCGTCGCTTGATGACCACCACATTGTCTTGTACATAGTGTAGTTGATTGCACGTTCTTCGAATCCATCGCGATCGATAACATCGAAGCTGATATTGTCAGCGATCGGATCTACTGCATAACCGACCTTTTGAATCGTCGAGATCAAACTATCGCCATTGAGACGGGAAGCAATCTGGTTCGGTGTTGCAACTGCGTCATTTACGTTGACAGATCCACCACGAAGAGACACGATCATCTTCTTGTTCGAACGCATCATGAAGAAGCGCACAACCTTCGTCGTCATGTTGTTGCTTGCATTCTCATCTGATGTGACCGACAATTCGATCATGTAGCGCGGTGTAAGATTGTTCACCATTGCCGACTTCATCGCAGGAACTGTATAGCCGAGACCAGCGAGTTGCTGGTATGACTGCGGTTCCCAATTGATGTTGAAAGCCGCCGTGACTTCCTGACCGTTGTTAACGTTAACGTTCACAACCCGATCGATGATAGGAGCAGTGCTAAAGACAGGTGTCGCAAGCATAGCATTGTTTGAAGCAGCTGTCTCGAGATAGATACGGCAGCGGATAGGTGAATTCGTCTGTGGCAAACCACCATTGTTGCGAATCAGTCCAGATACAGCTACTGGAGCTTGAGCCATGATGTATTCTGCATCTGAATTGTTACCCGTAGATGCACGATAAGCTGTTGGATTCAATACCGTTACAGCCTCAAGATCCTTGACATACTGACGACCATCAAACTCGTCGGCACCCAGATCATATGGCTGGCCAGCAGCGCCGCGCTGTGCACCGTCGATGTCGACAGTCACAGAAGCGATGCGCTCACCGCGGTTGCTCAGGAGCGAGCCAATCGGCGCTGGGTTGGATTTGATGCGAAGCTGCTGATTAGGAGCGACGCCGTTGAATACCATGTCATTTGAGAACGAACCGGACACCGAGTTGTTATCGCGCTTCGTCCATGAACGCCATTGTGCGATCGTGCGGAACTCGTCGTCCGATCCTAGGCTAATAAGGTCGGAGTTTGCATTGATTTCAATAAAGCGGACATGTGCAGCAGTGCCAACGTCAAACGCATTGCGATCGCTGACAAGTGCCATTGGATCGTTGCCGTCAGTCATTTGTACACCTTGATACAAAAGTGCTGTGTGCGTTACACCGGCAGCGTTAGCAGCCCCCTGCATCACAACGGCATTGTTCTTCACGACGGCACCGTTAGCGTGCTGGATACCAAGACCGACGATAGCGCCAGTTCCAACAACGTTGTCGTTCTGCATCATGATCGTGTTGTTCACGATCATGTCTTTGCGAGTGAAATAGTTGTTGTTGTTCTCTGATGGCGTCACAAGTCTTTGAACACCTGTTGCTGTCGTGCTACGTTGTGTAAAGGCATGGATTCCAGCCATGTTCGCTGTAGCTCCCACACGACGAATACCCCAAACCGTGTTGTTTGCGATCGTGATTGTCTCAGGTACCTTCGGGAAAAATTCCGTACCGCCAACACCCAGAGCTGGGTATGCATTACGTACTTGCTCGATAACGATACCACGGGACCAAACATCGCCAGACACGGACGATATCTCGTTACGATCTATGCGAGTATTGATATTGTGATAGCGGTTCACGCCACCCAAGACGATACCAGCAGCGTCGACATTCGTTCCACCGGTTGCCTGAGTACCAACATTGTAGATGCGGTTACCGGTTACGACCGCATTTTCTTCGTAGCCAAGGAACACACCAGCTGCTCGGACACCATAAATCGTGTTACCAACGATCTGTGTGTTGTTCGAATAGTATGGACGGAATTCGTTGACACCACCCTTGATAAGGGTACCAATGCCAATCGAGACAATACCGTAACCAAATCCTGTGATTTCATTGTTTACGTAGGCGTTGTTCGAGCCCGGTATTGTGTCGAGTCGGTCGGCGTTGTTCCCATCGCGGCCTAGCGGCACTTTCTGACGGCTCACGATACCTGCAGAATAGGTCACGTTGCCCGTGCGCAGGTCTGCATCGTAGCGGAATTGGTTGAAGGCATAGTTGATCGACGGCAATGATGTTGCGTAGCTGGCTGGAGATGATGGCGAATTGCGAATCACCAGGTCCTTCAGCTGGATGTTACGAGAACCATCGCCAAGGTAGAATGGGGCGCGGAATACGCTGCTTGTGGCCAGCTCGACATTGATTGACTTCTGCGATCCACCCGAGAATGTAAAATTACCCTCAGAGTTTGCTAGTGAAGGATCCTTCTGGAACTCAAACTGAATCGCGTTCGGATTCGTTGCAAGCACAGCCTGGCCGAACAGGACCCCGATACCATTACCGCTGTTAAGGGTAATTGTGATACTGCCCTTTGATACGGAGCGCTCGACAGATGGCTTGAACGTTACTGTGTTAGTTGACGATATACCGATGATCTTGCCACTTAGATCCAGCGCCGGCTGACCTAGGAGACCATTGCCAACTGTGTAGTTGGCATCCGTGAGTTCAAACTCGACGGGACCGGAGACACCCTTGCGATAGAGGTCGTCCACTGCCAGTTGAACCGTGAGATAGTTGCGAGGATTACCGGCCTTGAGAGTACCGATCGTGTACGTACCTGCCATCGCAGGTTGCACCGAAAACTGCTGACAAATCTGATTATTCGTGGTGATAGGATCGCCGGGATATTCAGTGGTCAAGCATGCTTCGTACTGTCCAGCCTCTGTCGGTGTAAAGGCCGGGAATTCAACGCTGGCGATATTGGAAGGAACCTCTGCACCAACGTCTGGAACGATCACCAGCTGATTATACACGAGTGTACGTGCTGGCAGCTTATAGATCTGCAGTCGCGTTGGGATATTCGACAAATCCATCATGCCGCCGTTGATGATCTGAGCCCTCGGCTGGAATGGACGACGCTCGTAATGTGTGGACGTTGGATTAGGCACGATGATTGAGTTTGCACCAACCTCTTCGTTGTA
>CAZAGH010000003.1:0-98434 GCA_964484755.1 uncultured Melioribacter sp.
CAAGCAATTCTTACAAAACTACAAACCACATCTCTATCTTCGCGGTTCACTCCAGCTGAAAGTTAGCCCCGTTTGGATCAGTACAAACCCCATCTTGTTCTCGTTTTTACCGGTGGCACGATTGCCTCTACATTGGATCGTCAATGGGGAGGTGTTGTACCAAGCATGTCGGGCGGTGATATCCTAAAACGCATTCCCGAGATCGAGCAGTTAGCCAAGGTAACGGTGCATGAATATGGTACGTTCCCGGGACCGCACATTACACCGGAGCACATGCTGGAGCTTGCCGGTATCGTGCAGGGTTACGCGAATGATCCGTCCGTCGACGGCGTCATCCTAACGCACGGAACAGACACCCTCGAAGAGACTGCCTACTTCCTCGATTGTACCGTGCACACCAGCAAGCCTGTTGTCGTTGTAGGCGCTATGCGAAACAGCAGCGAGCCAGACTGGGACGGACCACGGAATCTGCGAGATGCTGTCACCGCGGCCACGTCTCGGCTGATGCGGGATATGGGCGTCGTTGTATGCCTGGGCGGTACGATTACCGCAGCATCGGAAACATCAAAGACCAATACGGAAGACCTGTCGACATTTACCAGTTTTGATTTCGGCCCGCTTGGTCGTGTAACAAATGGCGTTGTGTTCGTGTACCGCAAACCACAGCACAGGGATGTCTTCAAAGTGACCTCATTGCCAACGTTCGTTCCGCTGCTTAAGCTCTATGCCGGCATGGATGCCACACTTGTGGAGATGTGCAGGTCGCAAGGGGCTCAGGGCATAGTGATCGAGGCGTTCGGTGTTGGTAATGTTACTCCGCCGGTCTTCTATGCACTAAGGGATGCAGTAAACGCAGGTATTCCGGTTGTGTTAGTTTCGCGGTGTCCAGTTGGACGCGTTGAGCACATGTATGCCTACGAAGGGGCGGGCAGGCATCTCTACGAGGCTGGCGTTGTCTTTGCCGACTATCTCAACGGACAGAAAGCCAGGATCAAACTACTTTGTGCACTGGGTGCAGGCTTGTCTCTGGAACACATCCGCGGTGTCTTTGAATGGGCTGATGCCCCACGTGACGAATGAGAAGTACAACAGCACATATTGATCTCGACGCGCTTCGTTGGAACTACAGCTTGGTCCGCCGGCGTGCAGCCTCGCAAAAGATCCTCGGAATGGTCAAAGCCAATGCCTACGGTCATGGCATGATTGCTATTGCCCGCGAGCTCGCAGAGCTTGGCATCGATATGCTGGGTACTGCCTTTGTCGATGAAGCTGTCGAAATCCGCTCACACGGTATCGAGACGGACATCATCGTGCTTACGCCAGCACATGCGTATGAGTCCCATGATGTGGCCAAGTATGGATTCCATGTTGTGGCATGCGACCTAGCTCAGATGCGGGCGCTCTCGTTGGCGGCTGTAGCCTGCGGTAGCATCGTTCCAGTGCACCTTTATATCGACACCGGTATGATGCGCGAGGGATTTCGTCCTCACGATGCCCTCGACGCTGCCGATCAGATCTCAGCACTTCCGGGACTTCGCCTCGTTGGCTTATGTACGCACTTCGCGACGGCCGATAATCCAACGAGCCCCTTTCTACATCAGCAACTTAATCTGTTCAAGGAAACGCGGGTCCGCCTGGAAACGGCAGGTTATGAGTTCACCTATGTACATGCCGCGAATTCCGGGGCGTTGTGGATGGACCATGCGACCCATTTTTCAATGGTACGGACGGGCCTGTCGCTGTATGGCTATGCACTTGGAGCTGAGCCCGACATGGCACTTCGTCCCGTGATGTCGGTGCGCTCACAGATCAATTCCAAGCGTAAAGCTTGGCCCGGCGAGAGTATCAGTTACGGTCAGCGGTATGTTGTGACCGAGGAATGCACGATTGCCACTGTTCCGATCGGATACGGCGATGGGTATCTTCGTGGGTTGACTGGCGTGGCAGAATGTATCATTGGTGGCAAGCGTTATCCTGCCGTAGGTTCCATTTGCATGGACGAGATCATGGTGAACCTCGGGGAAGACGACTATCCACTCGATGAACCGGTTGTCCTGCTCGGTCGACAGGGCGGTCCTGATGGACGTCACGATGCGATTGATGCTATCGAACTTGCCCAAAAGGCCCAGACAATTCCTTACGAGATCCTGACGGCCGTGTCGCTCCGTGTACCGCGCGTGTACGACGGAGGGTCGACTCGGCAGACCGCTTCACCTGAATCATGAGTTATTGAATGTATAGTGTTCGCCTGGAGAACTTTGAAGGACCACTTGATCTATTGCTCTTCTTTATCAAACGAGATGAGCTCGATATCTATGATATCCCGATCGCTTCGATAACGCAGGAGTTCTTGGAGTACGTCAAGGTTCTCGAGCTGCTTGATCTCGAACTCGCTGGTGAGTTCATTGTCATGGCTTCAATGCTGGTGCAGATCAAGGCGCAGATGCTCCTGCCCCGTGAAGAAAAGCAGGGCGTACTGCCGGGGACTATTGATGATGATGATCCACGTGCTGAGCTTGTTCGCCGATTGCTCGAGTACAAACGTTACCGTGAGGCATCTGATTCGCTTACGCTCTCGGCCGAGAATCAGAAGTACGTTCTGTATCGGCAGGTGTTTGAGGCGGAAGAGATCCACGCCTCGGAAAGCGGTACATATAGAAATGCAACACTCTTTGATCTTCTCAAGGCGCTCAAGCGTGCTATTGAAAAAGCCCCTGAAAAGGCAGAGCCGCACGTTGTGACGCGATTCCCGATTACCGTGGAAGAAAAGTCAGAGGAGATTATCCACATCCTCAAGACCAAGACGGCCGCTCGATTCTTCGAGTTGGTCTCTGGCCTTGCCAAGATGCATATTGTCGTTACCTTCCTCGCGCTTCTCGAGCTGGCGAAGCTACAACGCATTCGCGTGCAGCAAGACCTGCGATTTGACGATATCGTGATCGTAGAGCGTAAGGATGACGATGACCAACAAACACCGAATGATGAAGAATCCAGTCAGGATTCGGAGACGAAACAATGACAGACCTCGAACAGGAAAAGTTTGAACAGGATGTGGCTACGCGTGAGTTGCCGTACTTTTTTACCCTTGAACGTAGCGAGCAGTTACGCGCGCTCGAGGCACTGATCTTTGCGAGCGAAGAACCGCTCTCGAATCGGTCGCTGCATCGCCTGCTTGTGCTTGAAGATCCAACGCAGATGGATCCTGGACAGCAACAGCTCCCACTCGATGGCCAGGAGCAGACCGTTCCAGAGATCATCCTACCAACCTTTGATGTACCGAAGGGATTCTTCGAGGAGCTCGTTGATGAGATCAACGACGACCTTCAGCGTGCTACGCGTCCATATCGCGTTGTAAAGATCGCAGGGGGCTATCAGTTTGCAACAACTCCTCAGTATGGCAACCTCGTGCAACGTTTGCTCAAGGCCAAGAACCGTAAGCGCTTGACGCAAGCCGCGATGGAAACAATCGCCATCATTGCCTACAGACAGCCCATTACAAAGGGAGAAATTGATGCGATCCGCGGCGTCAATGCCGGCGAAGTTGTCAACTCACTGGTCGAGAAACAGCTGGTTGCGATGGTCGGACGTGCCGAAACTCCAGGCAAGCCCCTTCTCTATGGTACAACTGAGGAGTTCTTACGCGTCTTTGGCCTCAATTCACTGTCCGACCTGCCAAAGCTGCGCGAGATCGATGATCTGCTCAAGACAACGACAACGATGATTGACATGGATGAAACGATCTCGATTCAAACAGATCATCGCACTCTTCGCAAGCAACTGGCATTATTGCTCGAGGGTGATCAGGCTGGCGCGCAACAACCGTCGGCATCGACAGAGGCTACATCAGGTGCCTACTGGGAGCAGGCCGATGCTATTGAAGAAGACGAGGATGAGGTTGATGTTCAGGATCAGGATACCCGTAATGATTTGGAATCTGAAATCGTAGACGCTACAGGTGACGTCAGCGCATCAGAGCGAATCGATACTTACGATGATCAGGATGATCAGTCTGATTCGATCACTAACCCGTCGTAAGCCAGCGCAACATTTGGCGGCAGAAGCAAACTATCGCGAGCGTGCAGCACTTGATGTGCTATGTGCGTTAAATAGGCTTTTTTGGGGCGGAGCAACTCGATGAGCGCAAGCGATTCAGGTATCGTGAAGTGTGTGGGATGTGGCTCCCAGCGCAAGCCATCAATGATTAGTACATCGAGATCCTGCAACAGTGCAAGAGATGACTCCGGGATGTGATTTGTATCAGTGCAGTAGGCCACTGAGCCAAACCTGTATCCATTGACCCGAAGCTGCCTGCCATGACGCATTGGGATAGGCGTTACCAATAAGCCCCCTGCAATGAAGGGCTCAGAATCGATCTCATGAAGCGTTACACTCGGTACCGAGGCGCCGGTTGATTCGACGAGTCCAAATGCATAGAGGAACGTGCTGTGCAGCACGGAGCTGGTCTCCGGCATCGCATAGAGCTCAACTGGACGTCCACTACGAAAGGCATACGGACGCAGATCGTCGAAGCCCCCGATGTGGTCGAAGTGATGGTGGGTGTAAATGACGGCATCGATCTCGAGGACATTATTCGTCAGCATTTGCTGACGGAAGTCCGACGACGTATCGATGAGCACGGTTTGCTGGGCTTGTTGCACCAAAAGAGAGGTGCGAAGACGCTTATCACGAACGTCTGAGCTCGTGCAGGTTGGACACTCACATGCGACAGTTGGCACGCCTGTAGAGGTGCCGCTGCCAAGCACTGTGAAGCGCATCATACGTGGCGTTCAGCATGGTAGGAACTGCGAACCAAGGGGCCGGACTCCACAATGTTGAATCCCATCTTCAAACCCTCGACTTCGTAGTGCTTGAACTCGTCTGGATGCACAAAACGGTCTACCGGAAGGTGATTCTTTGTTGGCTGCAGGTATTGTCCGAGCGTAAGAACATCGACATTCACCTTGATCAGTTCAGCCATAACATCCATGATCTCTGCAGGAGTCTCCCCAAGCCCAAGCATGATGCCGGTCTTGGTGCGCATGCCCTGGCGCTTCGACTCTGCGAGCACGTCGAGCGTCCACTGAAAACGTCCCTGCGGACGCACATGCTTGTAGAGTCGCGGTACAGTCTCTGTGTTGTGATTCAGAATGTCTGGTCGGGCGTCAATGATTCGCTGAAGATTACTCATGTTGCCCTTGAAGTCGGGCACAAGTACTTCGATCGTGGTCGTAGGTGAGAGTTCGCGCGAGAGTGTAATGGTCTCAGCCCAAATGGTCGAGCCACCGTCCTTGAGCTCATCTCGGTTGACCGACGTGATCACGGCATGCTTCAAGTTCATTGAAGCAATTGCCTCAGCAACCCGGCGTGGCTCGTCGTAGTCAACCGGTAGGGGGCGTCCCGTCTTAACAGCGCAGAAACCACATGAACGCGTGCAGGTATCGCCATGGATCATGAATGTGGCCGTGCCGGCGTTCCAGCATTCAGTGATGTTCGGACAGCGTGCTTCCTCACAAACTGTGTGCAAGGCCTTGGAACGCATCATGGATTTGATACGTGCGTAGTCCTCACCACCGGGTGCTCGCACTTTGAGCCATTCGGGACGGCGTGCCTGCTGCTCTTGCGATGTGATAACGGGAAGGTCGAGTATCATACGTTGATTCGTTGCAGTCGTTGGTTACTGAAGTCCGGGAGTGATGCGTTTGACGATAGGTCGAATTGCTTCGAGATATGTTGTAGGCATCTTGTAGAGGTCTTTTGCTTGATTAGTCTGGTCGGCCAGCATCGAATCCATATCGTAGATGTAGCAGTTAATTAGCACGCGCTCTCCACGGAGCTGGAAATTGCCTTGGACCGCCTTTTTGACACCGAGGCTTCGGACCGCTTTCCACATATCTGATTCATACTGCGGATTGTTTGGATCGAGATTGAGCGCAGCGATTGCCGTCTCTACACTATCAGCTGGGACAATGCTATATGCGCTTCCTGCTGGGTCCTGCGCTTGCAGCGCATTTCGCAGTGAATCGGCAAACTGCAGACACCAGACATTATACTTGATGTCATGATCCATATTGCGGAAGGGCAGAACGGCAATTCGTGTCTGCGACGAAGCAGCCACTGTGCCGAGTATCGCGCTAATCAGAACAATGAGTACATGGCGGGTCATGATGCGTTCTCCGTTTGATTGAACCATACGAAGGATGGAACGAATTGGTTCCGAATTGAATGCAAAACTACTGCTGATTCGTGTGATTGTGGTCGGAGATGCCTGTAAGCCGAATTCTGTCTTCTTGCTGAAAGAGCAAGGAGGCAGTTATTTATCTGGGATTGGTGTTGCCACCAACCTCAAGCAACCTACCCGAGCAAGGTTACCCCTAAGGATAAGGCAAACGAACAGCCTGCCAACACGAATGTTCCCTGATCTGCTTGGTCTTGCTCCGTGCGGGGTTTGCCGGTCCGACTGATTACTCAGCCGACGGTAGGCTCTTACCCTGCCATTTCACCCTTACCCACAGACCTGCGAGCAGGCCTGCGGGCGGTATCTTTCTGTTGCACTTTCCGTTGGCTCATAGCAGACTGCTCTGCTATTTACCACCTTCCCGTTAGGAAGCGCACTGTTCTATGGAGTTCGGACTTTCCTCCCCGAGCCGAAAGCTCAGAGCAACTGCCCGGCATCCCCGAAAACAATCCACGAGTGTATAGTTCTGCGTTGCTACTGACGATTAGCTGTGCTCTTCCATGACAGCATCGATCTCGGCCTCGACGTCGTCGGTGAAGAGAATGCGTCCACAATTCTCACACGTGTACATTTTGTCACGCTGATACTTCATTTCCATGATCCGCTGCGAGGGAATCGCAGAGTAACATCCACTGCATGAATTGCGGCGAATCGCAACTGCTGCATTCGAGTGGAACTGACGGATGCGCTCATATTCGATTTCGAGGCTGTCATCAAGCTTTGCAATGAGCTTGAGACGGACGTCGATGTATTTACGCATCTCGTCATTGTGATCACCGCTCAGTTCTGCGAGTTCGCGTTCCTTGTCTGTGAGCTTTTCCTTTGCTTCTGCCAGCAGTGTGTCCTGCTGCGCCAGTGTCTGACGCAGATTTTCTTCGCGCACGCCTGCCGTTCTGAGGCGTTCTTCAAGTGTTGCACGTTCATGCTTGAGATGTTCAATCTCCTTGGTAATAGCATCGAACTCACGATTGTTCTTCACCTGAAACTGCTGCTTGGAAAGACGCTGCTCTTTGTCTTGGCTTTCTTGCATTGTCACGTGCGCTGTTCCACGCAAATGGTCAAGATCGGCCAGGGCTTGATTCGTCACTTCGACTTCCATGAGACGTTCCTTGACAAGTGTCTCAAGTTTTTTGACCTCTTGCGGCAGATCACCAAGCTCGTCATGAAGTTCATCAAGCTGTTCGTCAACTGCAGCAAGTTGTGCCAAAAGCTGAATCTGTTGTTCCATGGATGTCCCTTCGTAAGTAAACCGTTTAACTTCGTATTGCTTGCGTTGGTAGGTAATGTCGGACCGGGGAAGTGCTCACGCTACTGGCAATGAATGTGCATGATGAGCACACACTTGCCAACGCTTGACGCATACCTTCTGGTACGAACTGTTCCATCTCGTAATGACCGGGGTCGATGATACCGATTGTCGATGTTGCCGCATGGAAATCGTGATACTTCACATCAGCAGTAATGAAGACATCGGCTCCGCTGTCAACCGCATTCTTGTATAACGACATGCCGCTGCCGGCAACAATGGCCACCTTGGCTATTGCGGAGTTCTTTGGCTCGCAGTAGCGCAGTGGCCCGCCACAAACTGAATGCACTTGCTCGAGTAGTTCGTTGAATGAGAGATGGCACGATGCAACGAGTCCAATACCAAACGTAGCATCCTGACTGCCTGCTTCACCTGCGGGGGAGTGTTCCAGAGGGCCAAGCACGGACAATCCAAGCTTCTGAGCAAGAATTGCGTTCGTTCCGTTGCGGTGAGCATCGAATGTCGTGTGAACACACACGACTGAGATATCAGATCGGATCAGACGCGCCGTTAGGCGTGCCACGCGATCTTGCCCTGCGATGGCTTTGAGCGGAACATAAATCAGAGGGTGAAACGTTACAATCGTGTCACAGCTCTGTGCACACGCTTCATCGATAACTGCATCTGTTATCTCCATGCACGTTAGGACCTTGGAAACACTGCCGGCAGACGATGCGATCTGCGTACCGATGGGGTCTCCCGCCATTGCGGAAGCCGGTGGTAGTATGCGATGCACGCAGTGTAAAAACTCGGTCAGGGTCATTAACGGCTAAACTACAGAAAATGAAAGGATTAGCAATGTTATCCACATCGACGTCGTTTGTAGATTTGTCGTGAAAATGCTCAACACTACCACCTGTATCCGGCATGCTTGGCGCACGTTTGCCTTTTTGTTAGGGCTTACGGTGGCTTTGTTTCGACTCTCTGCCCAGGTGGCTGGTGAGCCCCCTGTATCCGGAGATACGACGATCATCTTTACGCCAGTGGTGCCGCTCATCGGAGAGGAGTCACGTTCTGTCGTTGCTACGCAAGGTGCGGGAGTAAACCTCCTTTTCTCGGGCAGCGGTTGGTCGTTCGGAGGATACTATTCGGTTGAGTTAGGTTCGTCGCTCACGCTGAGCGTGGATGCATTCTTTGCGTCGCGCCGAAATACTGATGAGTTTGAAGATTTCTACTTCTACAACATACCCGTTGTGAGTCAGAAGAAGAATAGGGTGTTCAACGTTCCGTTGAGCTTGTCACTGCGTTACCGGCTTTTCGAGGATGGCTTGCAGGAATCGTTTCGACCCTATATCACTGCCGGTGCTACAGCTACGGCGGTGATCGTCACGCCATATCTCGATCTCATGTACTTCGGAGAGCCAGAGGACCGTTATTATGAGTTTTTCGAGTCATTCGGCCATGCAACCACAACCTTTCGCCCTGGCGGCTTTATTGGTCTCGGCTCGAATTTTGGAAGCCTCGAAAAGGGTGGAGCATTCGGTCTAAGCGTAAGGTACTTTTTCATCCCCTATGGCGAACCGGGAGTCATAAGCATACGCGACTTGCCGATGACGAGTTTTAATGGACTTTTTATCACGCTCTCGATTGGTTCGGCCTGGTAAGAAACCATGATAACGCTCGAACCCATTGGATTGGTGCATACCCCGTATCACCGCTTCTACGACACACCTCGGCAACCTGGTGTCGATGCTCTCGTTGACGAGTCATACGTTGAACTCTTCGCTGGACATAACTACGAGCAAGCTGTAGAAGATCTGCGGGGATGTCAACGAATTTGGCTTGTTGTTTACTTTCATCTGGCGACGACGTGGAAACCCAAGGTGCTACCCCCGCGGGGCAGAGTAAAGCGTGGCGTGTTTTCGACACGGTCTCCGCATAGACCCAACCCCATCGGAATCACTTGCTGCGAGCTTCTTGGGGTACAGGGACGTCGCATAGCTGTACGGGGAACTGATCTGATCGATGCAACGCCGGTGCTCGACATCAAGCCGTATCTGCCATATGCAGATGCCTTTCCAGATAGCACCGTACAATGGGTTGACGCACTGCCGGCGACTGAGTATCAGCTCTCGACAGACGCACTTCACGAGCTGCCAGAGGATGTGCAGCAGATGGCGACACGAACGCTGCGATTTGATCCATTCCCGCATCCGTATCGACGGATCCAGAAGATTGATAACGACACCTACGAGCTGTCCGTTCGGGAGTATCGCATTGTGTATTTGGTACAAGGCCTGAACGTCAGCATACTCCAAACGAACGTAGTTTTGTAGCAGAATGACAGATATCCGCACTCTGCTTCAACGCAGAATACTCATGCTTGATGGCGCCATGGGTACTATGATCCAGCGCCTCAGACTTACCGAAGAAGATTATCGTGGAAGGCGTTTTGCTGACCACCCAACATCGCTTCGTGGCAACAACGACCTCTTGGTCCTCACGCAACCAGACGCCATACGTGAGATTCACTTGGCATATCTGCAGGCAGGGGCAGATATCGTAGAGACAAACACGTTCTCTAGTACGCCAATAGGACAAGCCGAATACGGACTGTCTGAACTTGCTCGTGAAATCAGCAGGGAGGGGGCAAGGTTAGCACGCGAGGCGGCTGCTGAGATGGTGCGCCGCGACCCATCGCGTCCTCGCTTTGTTGCTGGCTCTATTGGACCAACGACAAAAATGTTGTCGATGTCGCCGGATGTGAATAATCCCGGTTACCGTGCCGTAACGTTCCATGAGATGAAGTCTTCATTTCGGGAGCAGATGCTCGGGTTGATTGAGGGCGGAGTTGATGCGATCCTCATCGAGACAATCACTGATACGCTCAATGCAAAGGCAGCTATCAAGGCCTATGCAGAAATTTGCGATGAGCTTCACATTTCGCTTCCGGTGATGATCAGCGGTACGATCACCGACATGTCTGGTCGCACACTATCAGGGCAGACGCCAGCAGCGTTTTGGACATCCGTTGCCCATACGCGTAACCTGCTCTCGGTTGGACTCAATTGCGCTCTTGGATCCAACATGATGCGCCCGTTTATTGAAGAGATTTCTAATGTGGCCTCGGCCTATGTGTCGCTCTATCCCAATGCTGGGCTTCCCAATGCGATGGGAGGCTATGATGAGAGTGCCGCCTATATGGCCGAGCAGGCTCAGGAGTACGCACGTGCGGGATTTGTTAACATTCTCGGTGGCTGCTGTGGTACAACCCCAGAGCACATCGCAGCCATCGCTGATGCCATCGGTGGTATTGCTCCACGCAGCGTACCGCAGCCTACAGCGTATTTACGTTTGAGCGGACTCGAAATGCTGGAGGTACGTCCAGAGACCAACTTTGTCAATGTTGGTGAGCGCACGAACGTTACAGGCTCTCGAGCATTTGCAAAGTTGATCCAGCAGGGGGCCTATGAGAAGGCACTCGAGGTTGCGCGTCAGCAGGTTGAGAATGGTGCACAGATCATCGACATTAACATGGATGAGGGCCTGCTTGACTCCGAATCAGTCATGCAGGAGTTCCTCAACCTCATAGCAGCTGAGCCAGATATTTCTCGTGTACCGATCATGATTGATTCGTCGAAGTGGTCGGTTCTGGAATCAGGCCTGCTGTGCATACAGGGTAAGGGAATCGTTAACTCGATCTCTCTTAAGGATGGCGAGGAAGAGTTCATTCGTCGAGCTACGGCCTGCCGAGATTATGGCGCAGCAATTATCGTCATGGCGTTTGACGAATCAGGTCAGGCCGATACATATCAACGAAGGATTGAAGTCTGTAAGCGTGCGTATGACCTTCTTGTTGACGTTGTGAAGTTCCCGGCTACGGATATCATCTTTGATCCGAACATTCTGACAGTTGCGACTGGCATCGAAGAACACAACGGATACGCCGTTGATTTTATCAATGCCACACGATGGATCAAGCAGAATCTTCCCCAAGCGCGCGTTAGCGGTGGGGTTAGCAACATTTCATTTTCGTTCCGGGGCAATGAGCCAGTTCGTAGGGCGATGCACACAGCATTTCTCTACCATGCGATCAAAGCCGGTATGGACATGGGAATTGTCAATGCGGGCCAGATCGATGTCTACGATGATATTGATCCCATACTGCTGGAACACGTTGAGGATGTTCTCCTCAATCGCCGGGTCGATGCAACTGATCGTCTTCTTGCGCTTGCTGACCAGTTCAAGGCAGATGACACCAATGCAGAAAAGATTGAAGAATGGAGAAATGGCGACGTAGCATCGCGCTTGCAGCATGCCCTGATCAAGGGCATAACGGAGTTCATAGACCAGGATGTTGAAGAGGCACGACAGCAGTATCCATCGCCCCTTTCTATCATTGAGGGACCGTTGATGTCGGGAATGAACATCGTTGGCGATCTCTTTGGAGAGGGCAAGATGTTCCTGCCGCAGGTTGTCAAGAGTGCTCGAGTTATGAAGCGCGCCGTGGCTGTGCTCACACCATACATGGAGGAAGAAAAGCGTCTCAGTGGCAACATGGCCACAGATGCTGGTGTAGTGCTTATGGCAACTGTCAAGGGCGATGTGCACGACATCGGAAAGAACATCGTGGGCGTTGTCTTGGGATGTAATAACTACCGAGTGATCGACCTTGGAGTCATGGTCTCAGCAGAAACGATCGTTGATACGGCAATACGTGAGAATGTAGATGTGATTGGACTTTCGGGGCTTATCACACCATCGCTTGATGAAATGGTGCACGTGGCAAAGGAACTGGCTCGGCGCGGCGTTAGAAAGCCCCTTCTTATTGGTGGGGCGACAACCTCGAGGATTCATACAGCAGTGAAGATTGCGCCCGCTGTGGAGTTTCCAGTGATCCACGTTCTCGATGCCTCAAAGGCGGTACCTGTCGTGGGCTCTCTGCTGCACAGTGAGGGGGCTGGCAACTACCTTGCTGAGATTGCCGCAGAGTATGAACAGGTTCGAACAGACTACGCGCGTCGTTCAGGTGCAAAGACATATCGCACGCTTGATCAAGCACGTGCTAACGCGCTGATCCTGAACAACAACATAGTGCCTGCTCCGCGGGAGACAGGAGTGAGAATCCAGCGAGACATCTCGATTGAAATGTTGCGCTCGTACATCGACTGGACACCATTCTTCCTGTCTTGGGAGATGCGTGGACGGTATCCCGAGATCCTTCAAGATCCAATCTTTGGCGAAGAGGCCACAAAGCTGTTCCGAGATGCAAATGCTTTACTCGACGAAATCATCGCCGCAGCGTCAATTCGGGTTCATTCCGTTAGTGGCATTTTTCCGGCCGTACGTGTAGGTGACGATGTTCGTGTTGGTGAAACAACGACGCTGCATTTCTTGCGTCAGCAAACAGTCAAAGCACCGGGGCTGCCGAACCTATCTCTAGCGGATTTTGTCAGGTCTGATTACGAACTCACAGAAGGTCAGACAGACCACATTGGTGCCTTTGTTGTATCAGCAGGTGATGGTGTGCAGGAACTTTGCGCGCAATATGAAGCAACGCACGATGATTATTCATCAATTATGGTCAAGGCAATCGCCGACAGGTTGGCCGAAGCATGCGCTGAATGGCTTCATGAATATGTACGCAAGGAGCAGTGGGGTTATGCATCAGACGAGCAACTAGAAAACCGTGATCTGATTGCCGAAAGCTATCAAGGAATACGTCCCGCCCCCGGATATGCAGCATGTCCAGATCATACAGAGAAGCTAACATTGTTTAGGATACTAGATGCAGAGTCGGCTATTGGTGTAACACTCACAGACTCGATGGCAATGAATCCTGCGTCAAGTGTCAGTGGATGGTACTTTGCTCACGACCAAGCCTCGTACTTCGCAGTTACGTCGATTCAAGAAGATCAACTTGTTGATTATGCGAGTCGCAAAGGTTGGACGCGCGATCAAGCTGAGCGCTGGCTTGCGCCACTGTTGGATGTAAGAGGCTAAGTATGCCGACGTTAAAGCGCGTTGCCATATTGGGTTCCGGAAGTGGCACAAATGCTCGTGCGATTTGTGAATTCGGAACGCGTCACGATGGCAGTTACCAGGTTGGACTGATCGTTTCCACATCGGCAAGCGCTGGAATTTGTCAGGTAGCCCTCGACTATGCCATTCCGCTGGAAGTATTGCCGCAGGGAGTGGACATCGAGTCTTCATTATCGAGGCTGTTGACACTGCACCACATCGACGTTCTGGCACTAGCCGGGTTCATGCGACTTCTACCCATGGCCATCATCGACCAATTGGATGGTCGAGTGCTGAACATTCATCCAGCACTATTGCCACTTTTCGGTGGGAA
Organism: uncultured Melioribacter sp.; assembly: GCA_964484755.1. Classification (GTDB taxonomy): domain Bacteria; phylum Bacteroidota; class Ignavibacteria; order Kapaibacteriales; family Kapaibacteriaceae; genus UBA10438. Next base: position 13,837 of record CAZAGH010000003.1, read on the forward strand.
GGGTATGTATGGGATTCATGTACATGAGGCCGTCATTGCTGCTAAATCCTTGAAAACAGGGGCCACTGTACACCTTGTAACACCGGCCTACGACGAAGGTGCAATTCTTGCACAGGCAGAAGTTGCCGTACCACTGGGGGCAACGCCAAGCGAGCTTCAAAAGATCGTTAAAGATCTTGAGCACAAACTCTACCCCGCTGCGTTATCCGCATTTCTACGGAAAGCGTAACTTTCTTCCGCAAACACCGTTGGTGCTTAGTGTGGATAGTTTCACCCTACTTTCTACCTATGTGCAGAGATTTCGTTTGACAATTTCAGTCGAAATCACAATCTTGGCGGACAATCCCTCGGGATAGGTGTGTATGCACCACAACAGCAACGAAAATGATGGTTATTAAAAGCACATACTTGTTCACTGTTTCAATGAGGTTTGCATGAGCCGCAGACTGCTACTTCTTGTACTCATGACAGGGTTAATGGGCGCATCGCTCATGACCGCTGGAGACGGGAAAGATGGCGAAGACGTTTTGCGTAAGAGTGGACCGCGTACGCCCGTAGCGTCGTACCCGCTTCCATTCATCATCACTGGTGTTAATGCGCGCACGAGCCCAGCCATTTCTACCGGCTATTACTTCGTCGACTCCGACGATGAGGCGCCAGATTTTTGGCGTCCAGATCCGTCGCAGTTCGTCGATACACTGACCGAGCCAGGAACTTGGCGTCGCATTGTATCTGGACCGCGTCAGTTGCCAAACTCATACTGGACAGATCCTACGCAGAATCTGTACGGTGGTTGGGCGTTCTTCCGTAATCCGGCAAACCTCAACGACTCGACAAACGATGCGTTTGCGGGTCCAATTTCGATTGGTTTCCCGTTCTACTTCAATGGCGTCCGTCAAGACTCGTTCTACGTGTCGACGAACGGTATCATCGGTCTCTCGAATCGTCGCTATTTCTACGAGTATGATCAGTTTGGTTATCCAACTGTCCGTGCACGTCTGGAAGTAACGCCAGGTAACTTCTCGGCATACGATCCATCGTCAGATGATATCCGTACGCGTACTGGCGACGGTATGACTGATGCCACACCTGATAACCACGGTTTTCTGAATGTTGCATGTGGAGGTAACACAACCACAGCAACAGGCGGTCTCCGCAGCGGTGCAAACCGTACACTTGATCAGGCATCAATCAGTGGTATCTGGGGTTCAACGCAGCCACAGCTTGTTGCAGCCGCTTGGGATGATCTCCAAGTGTCGGTGTATAACACTGCTGAAAACGCGGTTGACGATTTCTCACGTGTATATTACAAGCGTTCGCCATCGAACGACAAGCTTGTTATCTACTACGTGAACCTTACGCCAATCGGTGCAAAGACGGCTACGGTTGGTGGTGTTACGCACAACGTAACGTTCAATCCTAACAACCGTCCGAGCAGTGGTGGTGAACACTATCGTTTCTCGATGCAAGTAACACTGAATCGCTCGGACAGCTCCGTTGTAGTTCAGTATGAGCGTTTCTCCGGTATCGCTCCCCGTGGCGCACTGTCTCCACACCCTGCAACTGTTTGGATGCGTTGTAACTCGACGGTAGGTGTTACTGGTCCAGCACGTCGCCTAAACTGGAGTGGTTTCCCAACGACTCCACTTCCAGCAAACACGATGTTGGATTTCAATACAATTAAGTACACGCAATACACAGAATACCTCCACAACGTGGACAATGGTGGTTCGGTACGTGCTGTGAGCTCACGTAATGACGACAACACTGTTCCGAAGGACTTCTTGGCTATCAAGTTCAAGCAGTACAAGAACATCATGCGCGTTATCAACGTGTCGTATCGCGTACGCCAGCTGAACAACAATGCGAACCTCGCGTTCTCAGTTGTTGTTCCAACAGCTCAAGCTAACAACTACGAGCTTCTTGCAGGCGAAGAGCGCCTCGGTGCTATCCAGCCAGTTGCCATCGTACAAAGCTTGACGAATGACATTCAGGGCCCACAAGGCGTTAACTACACACGTCAGGGTGTGAACTTCAAGGTTCGCTTCCTTATCCGCAATGAAGCTACAGGCAAGATCGTCTACAACACGTCGAAGTCTGTAACAGACGCTGCGCTTCGTGACACGCTCCTTTCAGGCGTTTATCGCTGTGACATCAACGGTAACAACCAGCCTTATCAGCCAGCCAACACATTTGTGTTGCCATACGAATTCATCAAGGTTGTGTTCCCGCCGTTCGAGCCGAACCCGTTCATCGACGACCAAATCGGCCGCTTGCTCACGACAGTTATTGCCGAACCTAAGGACTCACTGAACCAGCCTCTTGGCGATCAGTGGCCGTTTGACGATACAACAAGTATCCGCATCTTCTCGATGCGTCGTTTGTCATCATTCAGTGATGATGTAACTGAGTATCACCTCGTCGGTGGTGCGGCTATGCCTTCGGTTCTCAAGTGGGTAAACATCGAAACAGATGTTGTTGACGGTGATGAAATCACGAACAACCCACCACCTCCACGTGGTGAGTATGCTGCTGCAAACTCTGAGATCTATCGTCTCAAGTCGCCAGTAATCCGTCTTAACCGCGTCAATCTTGGCAACGTTGATATCCCACCTGTAGGTCAGTACGGTGGTGACGAACTTCGTTCGTTCCCAATCAACCTTACACGCAAGAAGCGCGCTGTTCTCTCGATCTCATATCAGCGTACAGGTAAGCTTACGTCACTTGCTCGTGGTTTCTCAGACAATCGTCTGATTGGACCTGAGCACCGTGTAAACATGCTTGCAGTTAACGGCTTCACGCCTGGCTTCCGTAACCCGGACGAAGTATGGGTTGAATTCGCACGTCCAAGCGTAGACCAACTGAACGGTATCACCAACATTCAGAACTGGGTACTCGACGTTCAAGCTCGTGGTACGCAGTACATTCAGCCATTCCGCATGTGGGGTGGTGGTGGAAATGCCCGCGGATATGATCTTGCTGACTACAACCTTCAGTTGACAGCATCTCCGAACCCACCGCTTGGTGGCTTCCGTGAAGATCTCTTCGACGACGGTAAGGATGCAGAGTACTACAAGGTAACGATCCCAATTCCGGATACAGTGCTTACTTGGGTGAACGAAGGCGCACGTAACTTCCGTTTCCGTCTGCGTGCTCGCTGCTTGAATAACTCAACACCGCCACTTCCGGCTGACGATGAAGACAATTTCTTTGTTGACAACGTGAAGCTTCTCTTCCCAGACGAAGTCACGGACGTTGAATTCTCGAACATTCAGTTGATCTGGCCATACACGATGGCGCCTGCTTCACAGGCAACTCGGGTTCCAGTTCGCGTCAAGATTTCGAACAATACAAACATTGCCGCTCCGGCTTTCTCCGTACGTGTTCAAATCAAGCCAGACGGTAATGAAGCTCAGCAGATCTATTGCCGTACGATCACAGTTCCAACACTTGCTGGTAACCGTGAAGTATTGCTTCCGTTCCCTGATGCTAACTTCCGTACAACAACACCTGGTCAGTACAAGGTTACGGGCCGTATCTTCTTCCCTGGTAATGACTTGGATACATTGAACGACTCAACGTTCACGATGTTCCGCATGACATTCGGCCCAGCTTTCGCTTACGAAAACAATCCGAACAATGCTACGAACGACGTTCCTAAGCTTCAGTTCTCAGGAATCACAGGTAAGGGTCTGAACCACCGTGGTGGTAATGGCGGTGGCGCTGGTGCATCATGGGGTCAGCTTGCAGGTGCTGGTGCTCAGTACTCTTCAGGTAGCTCATGGGGTCAGATTCCGTCTGGCGTAACTGCTAACGATATGTTTGGTGCAGACGCTGGTAACGCTTCTGGTCAGATCGCTATGCGCTTTACATTGTTCTCTCAGGATACAGTTGCTGGTTACCAGGCTTACTGGGCTGAACTCAACCAGGACGTTCTGAATATCTCGTTCTCACTCTATCGTGACCAAGGCGGTCTCCCAGGTGATGAGCGTATCGCGAATTCGACCATTCTTCGCCGTCGTGGTGAAGATGAAACCGGTGCGTTTAATGAGCCACAGTTTGGCAAGTATGTAACGTATCTCCTAAGCCAGCCAGTGGTTATCCCACCGGGTGAATACTGGGCATCTGTCGCACAGATGGGTACAGAAGGTTACGAACTTGGTGCTTCTGAATCACGTATGGGTATGGTTACAACATTGTACTCAGACATCCCAGTCTTCGGTATCGGTAACCGCACACTTCTGATCGATAAGAACTTCCGTATCCGCAACCGTTCAGGCGCGTTGCTCAATGACAACCGCTTCGCGTTTGAATTGACACGCTTCTCAGGTGACTGGGCTCCATTCACACCTACAATTGGTAACCCTGGTTATCCGCACCTCAATGCACTTGGTTCGAGCCTTGGTTATCCAACGTTTACACGTGGTTCATGGATTCCATTGCTCCGCCCATTCTTCGGCAATCGTTCATTCTCAAGCCCGCCAATCTTTGTAGAGTGCGGAGTTCCAGTAGAACTTTCATACTTCGACGCCAAGGCCCGTGCCACAGGTATCGACGTGTTCTGGGAGACAGCTCAAGAGAAGAACAACGCTGGATTCCATGTTGAGCGTCGTGCTACTAAGGAGATCACAAACTTGACAACCGGTAAGACAATGCTTTCATGCGTTGATCGTACGGCAAGTGTCGAGAATCCTTGGGTTGCTGTTGGATTTGTCAATGGTGTTGGTAACTCATCATCAACATCGAACTACAAGTATTTCGACAACAACGTATCCGTTGGAACGAAGTACGAGTACCGCCTCCGTCAGGTAGACGTTTCAGGTGCTCAGTCATTCTCAAACGTTGTCAACGTGGAATTTGGCAACGGTTCAGATGTAGCGCTTGACAACAACTATCCAAACCCGACAAATGGCAAGACAACGTTCACGTTCACAGTGCCGTTTAGCTCACGTGTCAAGCTCGAAGTTTTTGATCTCATGGGTAACTCCATCAAGACTGTTTACGACAACGTCGTTGCAGGCCAGTCAAATGCATATGCAGTTGAATGGGATGGACGTCACAATGATGGTTCAGATGTAGCTTCTGGCTCGTACATGTACAAGCTTACAGTTGGTGAGACGGTTCTTTCAAAGACTCTCACAATCGTTCGCTAAGAACGAATAGGTTCGAATCCAAAGCCCTCGACACATTGTGTCGAGGGCTTTTCTTTTGACTACTACGTAAATTGCTTCATGGCTACATCAAACGTCAAGCGGCTTATTGAGAATGCATTGCGCAGTCAAGCACGAGCTATGGAATGCATTGCTGCAACCGAAATCGATGCGATGAGCAATGCAGTACAGTCTATACTTACGGCAAATCACATAGTTGCGCTGGGAGTGGGGAAGTCGGCGTTCATTGCTCAGAAACTGGCCGCATCCTTGATTAGCATTGGGATAGATGCACGCTTTCTGCACGCAACTGATGCATTGCATGGAGATGTCGGTATCATTCGTCCAGGGACCAAGATGGTCATCTTCAGTAAGAGTGGAGAAACGAAGGAGCTGGCAGAGCTTCTATCAGTTCAACAAATGCAGGAGGCAGAGCGCATTGTGGTTACATCAAATAGAGGCTCCTCATTTGTGCGCTCGTCCGATGTGCTCATCTGCCTTCCCGGAGTGCCAGAATTTGATGCCGACAACCTATTGCCAACGTCAAGTACTACGTCTTCAATGGCAGTAGCCGACTGTTTAGTAGCAGGAGTTGCGTCTCAAAACTCAGCCACGGCTGACATCCTGCGTAAGACGCATCCTCAGGGTGCTATTGGCAGAATGCTTACAATGACTGTACGTGAGATTATCGATCGATACTCAACTACACCATCAATTTCAATCGATGCAAGACTCGTGGATGCAATCAGCGTGCTCAATTCAGAGACTCGAGGTATTGTTTGTGGTGTTAATGAATCCGGAACGTTAGAGGGTATTCTAACAGATGGTGACATTCGACGGCTTGTTCAGCAACAAGCAGATATCCGAAACCTTCATTTTTCAGACGTTGCAACACGGAATCCAACGGTTGTCCATCCTGAAGCCTCATTACATCAGGCACTACACCTGATGGAAAAGCGAGAGCGAAAGTTATCCGTATTGCCCGTGGTTGGTAACGACATGCAGCTTCTAGGTGTCATACAGCTACACGACGTTGTAACAATGTAATCAAACTCAGATGAGTTTGGCTGGCACAAGTTCACCGCCGTTGTAAGCGAAGCGAGTCCCTACTCTTTAGCGCCTGCGCTGCACGCAGTGAGTCTGCATTCGGCGCAGGTGTTTGAGGTCGAGCAGGAGCATTTGAGGCTATAACCTCTTTACGGGTGATCGTTAACTCACGCAGCACTTCATTCGACTTGGCAAACTGACGAAAAGGCTCACCGTTGCGCGAAAACCGTATCGACCCGGCATTAAAGATATTGTTGATCACAAAACGATCCATTGCCCCCCAGGTGTATTCGTTATTGGGAACGAGTAGCACCTTTTCATTCCGCTTGTTGTCAATCGTTATCGTGAACTCGCTTGTATCATCCGCTATCGCTAGCAGCCGTATCGAGTCACCAGATCCAATCTCAACGATAGAATTGTCTCCCAGAGCGACGGGATCGCCAGATGAATTCTTGATCACGACATATGTGATGACCGTAAGCGATAGCACAATACCTACAATAACGAGCACCTTGTTCTTGACGGAACGTTTCTTTCGAAAGATCGCCGCATAGGCCCCTTGCACACCAGTCCTTGACTGCTCTATGAGATTCGATACAGTGTCGCTGGTTCGCTCAACCTGCTCGCTCGCGCTATAATGCGATGAAGGGGGCTGCTCCGGCTGATAGCGGGCTGTTGCGCCTATGGCATCTGGATCATCGAGAACTGCATGGATCAACTTTTGGATCTCATGCGGTGGTATCTGCAATGCACCTGCTAGTGTCTTAATGAACGAGCGAACGTAAACGGCAGGTAGAATGTTGTACATGCCACGTTCAAGAGCAACAACGTATGGCTCGCGTACCTTGGTCAGGTTCGCCAGCTCGGCTGTGGAGAGACCACGGGCCACTCGCTCTCTTTTCAGTCGCTCGGCTAGGGGGTCCACGTACTACTCTTGAAACATAATTAATCCAGTACCGCAAATATGTTCTAAATGTGGTATTGTAAAAAGTAAAATTGTAGACATTCGGAGTCTGCCGTGAAATGGTCGCTTTTACCCTATGGTGCGTATGTCGCGTTTGCCTTTGCGTGTATCCTTTTCGGTGGGCTTGCCTATCGTCAGGTCATCGACATGTTGGATCTGCGGGCAAGTAAGACTGGGGAAGATCTCGAGCTTTTCCTGAGTGCGCCTGGAGTGATCTATGCCTTCCTCGCAGCCCTGGTTCTTCTTCCCATTGGATGGCTATGCTACGGAGTAGGAGAGCCCACGATTTGGAAGTATGCTCTGCCACTTGTTGGGGTTGTCCAGCTTGCTCAACTGGCAACGCGATTGTACTTTCAACGACTCCGTTTGCGCACGAGAGCGATCGTTGTGCGCTATGTACTTAGATCAGAGAGCACGATCATACAACATGCCGAAGTTGAGAACGTTCATGTTCATCGAAACCTGCTTTGGTCAACTATTACCATTACAGGTGCGCACAACAAGGTAGCTTCGTTTCGTATTTTTCGGTTCTCCGAAGACAAGCTGCTTGACAGAATACGTTCACTCTCGGGCGTTCGTGCTACTGTCGATGCTGCCTGACGTTACTCACTTACGCATCTTGACATGAAACCATCCATTCGAATTGCTTCCGGTCAGGGATTCTGGGGCGACCTCCAACGAGCCCCTTACGAACAGGTTACACGCGGCCAGATCGACTATCTCATGATGGATTACCTGGCAGAGGTCACAATGTCGATCCTGCAGAAGCAGAAGATGCGCAATCCGGAGTTGGGCTATGCCAAAGACCTGATTGATGTGTGCCAGGAAATCCTGCCGCACATCATGGAAAAGGGCATTACGCTTATCACCAACGGTGGCGGTGTAAACCCATTGGCTGCCCGAGACAAGATCTTCGAGGTGGCAAGGGGCTTGGGCATCACAGGACTCAAGATCGGGGTCGTGATCGGTGATGATATTCTGTCGCAGGTCGATGGTCTGATAGAACAAGGGCATGAGCTCAAGCACATGGAGACGGGAGAGCCCATTGCTTCTGTCAAGCACAAGCTACTCAGTGCCAACGTGTACACGGGCGCTTGGCCAATCGTTGAGGCACTTCGTCAGGGAGCACAGATCATTATCACCGGCCGAACAACCGATACGGGGCTTACCTTAGCGCCGATGATTCACGAGTTTGGGTGGAGCCAGGATGATTGGGATAAACTTGCTGCTGGCACAGTGGCAGGACACATCAACGAGTGCGGCGCGCAGGCAAGTGGTGGTAATTTTCTTGGTGACTGGAGATCAGTGCCCGATATGGATGACATTGGGTTTCCGATCATCGAGGCATTCCCAGACGGGACATTCATTGTTACAAAGCACGAGGGTACCGGTGGACTAGTCTCGCGTGAAACTGTCAGTGAGCAGCTCATGTACGAGATCGGCGACCCCACCTCGTACATCACACCCGATTGTATTGCCGACTTTTCAACGATTCAACTTGAAGATCTTGGTAACGACCGAGTACGAGTCTATGGGGTAAAGGGGCGTCCCAACACCCCAACACTGAAGGTCAGTGCATCATATCTCGATGGCTACGTCGCATTTGGGTCATTAACATACTCAGCACCAGATGCCTATGAAAAGGCGCAGGCGGCCGACGCCGTGCTTCGTCGCAGACTCGATAGGCTAGGTCTAACATTCGATGAGATTCGCACAGAGTATGTTGGGATGAACGCATGCCACGGTGCTATCGCACCAGCGATCGTTCCAAACGAAGTTATGATGCGTATTGGTGTGCGAGGGAAAGACAAGAAGGATATCGAGCGTTTTGCCAAGGAGATTGCACCATTGATCCTGACGGGGCCTCCGAGCGTTACCGGTTTCTCTGGAGGTAGGCCCAAGGCTACCGATGTTGTGGCCTACTTCCCAGCCCTACTTGACCGTAACGTGGTCAATATGCGTGTTGTGGTCGATGAAATGTAGGTTCATCGCTCTCCTGCTCTGTGTAGCGACGCTTCACGCAGGTGCTCAGGATGTTGTTGATAGTACCTACCTAACGCGGGATGAGTTTCGTTTTGCCGATGATCCCCGCTACACGCTCTTGGGAGGAACACCCCGCCGAGTTACTCAGGTTCAGCCACTTCCAACACTAGCGCTTGGTGCAGCCTATACAGGACTGTTCATGTTCTTGAACTACCATATGAGCAATTCGTGGTGGCAGCGCAGTGTTGATTTTCGTGTGATCGAAGATGGATACTACGCTCGAGGCGCAGATAAGGCCGGGCATACCTATACCGGGTATGTAGCCAGCACTGTCTGCGGGGACCTCCTGATGGAGTGTGGATTTGACTACACCACCTCCACATGGCTTGGTGCAGCAATGGGGCTTGGCTACATGTCCTATGTTGAATACCAAGACGGTCATGGAGCCAATTGGGGCTTCTCTCCATCCGATGCTATTGCCAATACTGCTGGGGCCGCGATCTATGTTGCGCGCAATCTGTCGCCATTTGCGCAGAACTTTATGCCGAGATGGTCGTACATGCCGGCCAACGTGATAGGTGAGCAGCCCACAAACGGTCGGGAAGTAACCGTGCTGGACGATTACAATGCGACAACGTTCTGGCTTGCATGCAATGTTCATAATCTCTTACCAAAGGATCTGAAACCATACTGGCCTGATTGGATGATGTTATCTGTTGGGTATGGGATCAGAAACTATGAAGTCTATCCCACGCTATCCGATGGAACACGATCCTCAACGCCCCTTCCAATCAAACGGCGGTTCCTCGTGGGAATCGATTATAATTGGGTCAAGATCATCCCTGAGGCCAAATCAATGGGCTTCTTGAATTATCTTCGGCAGGGATTGAATTACGTCCGCTTGCCAGGTCCAACGCTGGAGTTTGGCGATGATGGTGTTCGATTCGGCCTCTTCTATCCTTTTGCTATCGTGGTGCCATTCTGAAGATCAGTGTCATCGTCCCAACTTTTCAAGAGGAAAAGCTACTCGGTGCCACGCTTACGGTGTTTAGTCGTGAGTGGCGGCGCAAGCATGACGCGGAATTGATCGTCAGCGATGGAGGTAGCACCGACGCAACTCTTGAGATTGCACAGCAGCATGCAGACCTTGTGGTTCAGCACAGCGAAGCGCGTCGACAGACAATTGCGGAAGGTCGAAATAAGGGGGCACAACAGGCGCGTGGTGCCGTTCTAGTCTTTATCAACGGTGATACCGTGCCGAGGGATATCGAGTCGTTCACAAGGTGTCTGGAGCAGTTTGCACTCCGCACCGGATCCTACGCCAAAGCGTCGGCACTGGCATGCCCTGTGAGCTTTGATCCAGCTGAGCAACAGCTGCGCGACAGGATCTTTCATGTAGTCTATAACGCTTATGTCCGGTTGCTTTCGTGGCTGCGTGTAGGTGCCGGTAGAGGTGAGTGCCAAGTGATACGCAAAGAGATGTTTGAGCGCGTCCGTGGATACCGAGAAGAGCTTGTCGCAGGCGAAGATTTTGATCTATTTGCCCGTATCGGATTGCGCGGCCGAGTCTTGTTTGCACACGAGCTCCACGTGATTGAGTCTCCAAGACGGTTCCGCAAGTTTGGGTATCTTCGTGTCCTCGGATCGTGGACGCTTAACGCACTAAGCGTTATGTTCACAGGTCGATCATCCTCGGATGAATGGGAACCCGTTCGATAACTTTACCTGTCCTGACCACTACCATGGATTACAAACTCGCCGGAGTTGATATCAAAGCTGGGGAAGAGCTTGTTGATGATATCAAGCCCTTTGTCAAAGCCACTCGGACCCCCGGTGTACTCAGTGAGATCGGCCTTTTCGGAGGCTTCTTTGATGCACGATTCCCGGATCATGAACATCCCGTTTTGGTCGCGAGCACTGATGGTGTTGGCACGAAGCTCAAAGTGGCTGTCATGGCTGGCGTTCACGATACTGTGGGCCAGTGTCTTGTTAACCACTGCGTGAACGACATCCTAGCCTGTGGCGCACGGCCGCTCTTCTTTCTGGATTACTTTGCCACTGGCCGTCTTGAGCGCGGTGTCGCTCGTGATGTGATCAAGGGTGTTGCCCAGGCATGCGCCGAGAATGGTGCTGCACTTCTTGGCGGTGAAACAGCCGAGATGCCCTCGATCTACGCCGACGGCGATTATGACATGGCAGGAACAATCGTCGGCGTTGTCGACAAGCCGCGTATTCTCAACGGGTCTCGTGTGGAGGTTGGTGATGTCCTCATCGGCCTTCCGTCGACAGGTCTGCATACCAATGGGTATTCCTTAGCTCGTGCTGCACTGTTTCCGACGTACTCAGTAGATCAATATGTTGATGAACTTGGTCAGACGGTTGGGCAAGCATTGCTGGCTGTTCACAAGTCGTACCTCCATGCTCTAACACCAGTGCTCGATGCTGGACTTGCCACGGGGCTCTCCCATATCACGGGAGGTGGACTCGTTGGCAACACATCGCGTATTCTGCGGGAGGGTATGGGCCTCGAGATTGCATGGGGCTCGTGGGACGTTCCCCCAATCTTTAAACTGATTCAATCAGCTGGTTCGATCGCCGAAACTGAGATGCAACATGTGTTCAATCTTGGCGTTGGTATGGTCGTCGTGACACGACCTGATGATGCAGACTCAGTAATGCGCCTGTTAGCTGATCATCATCCGTTCCGTGTTGGGGCCGTTGTTGCCTCCTAACCGGTATGCCAACTCCGCGATCATTGATGGAACAAGCCGAACGCATCCTTCGTGATGTGTTCGGCTTTTCTTCATTTCGCGCAGGACAACAGGATATTGTGCAGGCTGTGCTCGGCGGACAAGACGTAGTCGGCGTGCTGCCGACGGGTGGCGGCAAATCGCTCTGCTACCAGGTTCCGGCCCTTGTGTTCCCGAACCTGACGCTTGTTGTTTCGCCCCTTATTGCACTGATGCAAGACCAGACAGAGCGTCTGCGACAGCGGGGCGTCGGCGCATATGCACTTCACAGCGGTTTAACGCAAGGTGAGGTGAACGATATTATCTATCGGGCATCAAGGGGCGAGATTAAACTACTATATGTTGCTCCGGAGAGGCTCGAATCTCAAACGTTTCGACGGCAGCTTCAGTCGATTCCTATGAGCCTGCTTGCTGTTGATGAAGCGCACTGCATCAGTGAATGGGGACACGACTTTCGTCCAAGCTATCGAAGCATTCTCGCTCTCTTTGAAACGAGGGAGCGCGTCCCGATTATCGCCGTTACAGCAACTGCTACTCCAGATGTGCGAACAGATATCGCGACCTCGCTCAAGCTGCGCAGGCCGATAGAGATCGTGCGTGGGTTTGCTCGACCAAATCTGAGCTTTGTTGTTGAGCAGACAGCCGCGAAGGTGGAATACGTCACGCGGGCTGCCCGTAAGCTGCAGAATGGTTCGATGATCGTGTACTGCGCCTCGCGCCGACGCGTCGAGACTATGGTCGATGAGCTCTGTAAGCGCGGAATCCATGCTGCAGGCTACCATGGTGGTATGCCGCATCATCAGCGCACAGCAACACAGGAAGCTTTCCTGCGCGACGCCCTGCAGGTGCTCGTGGCAACGAATGCTTTTGGAATGGGTGTAGACAAGCCAAATGTTCGGCATGTGGTCCACACTGATCTTACGCTTACACTTGAGGCATATTATCAGGAGGCCGGAAGAGCTGGCCGAGATGGAGATCCATCGACATGCACGCTGCTCTATCAACCCGAAGATCAGCGTCTGATGAAGTTCTATATCGAAACAACATACCCAGACAAACACGAGATAGCTGCTGTCTACGACTACTTGTGCACAAGAGCCGGTCTATCCATGGGACAACGTTCACAAACGCCGATTATGGCGGACAATGCAAGCATTGCATCTGCGTTGCATACCACTGAGGCAAGTGTGCGTGGCATCACGTCGCTTCTCGAACGAAACGGGTTGATTGTTCTCACATCGCCTCATGGAAGTGCTCGCATTACGCTACGAACAACTATCGAACGCTTCACGCAATTCACGAATCAGGCTCCGCCAGAGTATCGGGCTGCATGCCAATTGCTATCACGGTACATTGGCACGCGGGGGATTGGTGAGGAGATTGATCTGCCGGTAGTGGAGATCCTTCGCAGATCGGATGTGACCTCAAGCGAATTGTCTCGTGCTCTTGGCGCGATGCAGCTTGCCGCACTGATACGCTATCAGGCACCCAACTCGGGAGGGGGCATACTGATCCTGAATGAACGGGTCACTGGAACTGCGTTGCCCCTTGACCATGCAGCGCTGCAGCAGCGCCGAGACAGAGCGCTCCAGAAGCTCAATGTCATGGTTGGCTATGCAGAGTCGCGTCAGTGCAAGCGCAATGTTATTCTCGCATATTTCGGCGACAGCAGCCACGAAGGTACCTGCGGCACATGCTCAAGTTGCACGGTGGCCACCCAGCGGCGCGCGCCTATCTCAGATCGCATGCTTCAGAATATCAATGCACTGATTACTGCTACGTGGCAGGTGCGAGGCAAGTTTGGTCGGCATGTGATCGTAGACATTGTCCGAGGCATTGCATCGGTCAAGGTCCAAGAGTACCGTCTCGACCGAAGTATCGCATACGGGTCTTTGCGTGAAAGATCCAAACCTGAGCTACTCGAGGCCATCGATGTTGCGCTCGATGCTGGTCTGCTGGTCAAAAGTGCAGATCTCTACCCTACTATCGGTGTCACCGAAAAGGGCGTTGACCATGCAGGCCCCTTACCAAAGCCGCTGTTAATGCAGCGGTCGAACAACTTTCAGCAAGAACGTAACCAAGGTATCTATGATCGTGTCCTTGGCCGGCTGTTTGCCATGCGCGAGCGTATTGCGGCTCTTCAGGGTGTTTCGGAGCAATCACTCTGTACAAATGCCGAGCTGGCAGCACTAGCCGAGGATCGTCCGACGTCGCTTACGCAGTTCGTACCTGGTCGTCATGGCAGTGCAATGTTCCTGACACAATATGCCGGTGAGATATTCGGTTGCATGCAGGATGAAGACCAGCGAGATACGTCCGCAACAGGTCCCGTGGACGTCGACGTTGAGCGCATGCTTAGGGTCGTCAGTGACAGAACCACGTTTGAGGGGCTTGCGCAGGAAATGAAGATGACCAAACCAGCACTAGCCGCATTACTGCAGAGAGCCATAGAGTCGGGTCAGCCGCTCGAACGTGGCTGCTTGATCGATGAGCCGCTCTTTGCGCGTGTCATCGATTACATGCGTTATCATCGCTATGCCAAGCTGCGTGATGTCCGTGAGCATCTTGGTGGCGAACCATCGCTGCCAGAGTTGCGAGTTGCATTAGCATTTGCCAGACGTGCTCTCTATTCCGAGATTGAGACAACATGATCGTTCGATTGACCATGGCTGTTGCATGCATTGTGTTGTTGGGCAGCGCGCAAAGCGCCTCGGCTCAGGACATTCTGGTGCTCACGTCTACGGATCAGCTGCCTGCAGAACTTCGTTCGATGCAACCAACGCGGGTTATTCCAAACGGACTTCTTGAAAAGGGGCGCGAAACGCAGCAAGTCGGGAAGGTCAGTGCAGCGCTGTTACGGCGACTGCATCGGTATGTTCGGATCTCACGATCCAACATGACAGCTACGATCGACTCGATTCGATCGATCCCTGGTGTGATCGCCGCATGGAATGTTCAACGCGCACAATTGCACATCCGACCATCCGAAGAGACTCCGATCAGCGATGATTCACTTTCATCGAGCCAATACGCACTCGAGCTAGTAGGAGCCCGACAAGCATGGCAGGTTGCAAGTGGAACAGGTATTACGATCGGCATCATCGATACTGGAATCGATTGGGATCATGAAGATCTGCGAGATGCTCTCGCGATATCTCCCAAGGAAGATCTCAATGCCAACGGCCGGTTCGATGCATGGCCTTATGATCAGGAACGCGCCGGCATTTGGGGCGATCTCAACGGTATTGATGACGACGACAATGGCATGGTGGACGATGTAATTGGTGCCGACTTTGTGGACCAGGAGTTTCGCAACCTTGGTGATGACCGCTGGTATGATCCTGTACCATTTGATGAACATGGTCACGGTACACTTGTTGCCGGTGTTGTCGCTGCAACGAAGGACAATAAGAAAGGCATCGCAGGGCTTGCACACGGCGCTCGTCTGCGTGCGATACGAGCATTTGATGCGACAGGTTCTGCAGAGGAAGATGACATAGCTGCAGGACTCTTGTATGCAGCATCGAATGGCGTGCAGATCGTGAACATGAGCTTTGGTGACGGAGTTAATTCACCGCTGATGCAGGATGCCATTGAATATGCCCGTACACAAGGCTGCATACTGGTGGCCTCTGCCGGTAACAGTGGGCTTGTATCAACGCAATATCCTGCCAGTTATACCGGTGTTATCGTTGTTGCGGCAACAACGAGTAAGGACTTACGAGCCCCGTTCTCATCAACAGGACCAGTTGTTTCGCTCAGTGCGCCAGGGCAGGCAATCATTACGACCAGTGTTAACTCGCGGTATCGAACCGTGAGCGGTACATCGTTCTCTGCGCCCTACGTTGCGGCTACGGCAGCACTTCTGCTGGAGAGGTTCCCAGATCTTGGAGCCGAGGAGATTCGTGGCACGCTCATGGCAAGCTCAAAGGATCTTGGTGAGATCGGTTGGGATCCTCTGTATGGGGCTGGCAGACTCCGTGCAGATGCTGCACTTGCCGTGCTAGGCACGAGCCGACTTGCAATCACACATCCATTCAACGAGCAGGAGTTCTTCGAGGACACCCAAGAATTGGTTGTACTTCGGGGCTCAAACCATATCATCAACTTCGAACGATGCGAAGTAGCTGTTGGACAGGGTGTTGATCCGCGGCAATGGACCGTGGCTTTCACTCGGTCGGTTTCTGTCATCGATGACACAATTGGCGGGCTCAGCATCGATACACTTTCTCTCGGCCTGCATACGATACGCATGCGGGTCTATTGTACAGACGGGCGTCATCATGATGCGCACGTGCGCATTCGAGTCACAAGGCAGACAGATAATCGACGAGCATATGAGCATGTAACGGCATGGATGCGAGACCGAAAGACCGATGTTGTGACCCTCTCAACGTTTGTTCCAACGAACGTCGCGATCACTGATGGCAGTGCGCCATTTGCCGATATCGCATCAACTCCAAAGAAGTATGCAACGTTGCATAGTATCGTTCTTCCCGATACATGGGGAACAACAACATCCGACCGATTGATACAGATAACAACAACGCCCATGGTTGGAGAGTCATTCACTACCGGTCATTCGTTGGTTAAGCCCCCTCATCAAGCCATTCCAACAACGGGATGGGATACAGTCCTGACTGCACCTTGGGCCGGCTACGTTCTCAATGACGTGCGCGACCTTTACCGCGACGGTGGTAAATGCGTTGTCATGAACGATCTCTCAGATGGTGCGTTTGGACGCACTGTCGTAACGCAATACAAAGATGGCCGCTGGATACTCCGAGATTCGCTCAGCGATACCTACATCCCGAGGGCTATTTGTGACGCTAATGGTAACGGACGTTATGAAGTTCTGTGTCATGTTGTTGGTAAGACGGTGCTCTTTGAACAGCAAACATCAACCTCCTCGCTCTTTGGTTCTGTCCTCTTTGCAGACACAACAAACGTTCTGAACGCTGCTGGCGCAGCAGACATCGACGGCGATGGCAGGGAAGAGATCCTTGCGCTTGCTGATAACGCATGTTATGTCTACACCTGCAAGGACGATAGGTTCTCGCTCTTGGGTATTGCCAAGAATACGAGTGAGCCCCCTTCGTCAAATGCAACAAATCGTGTTGATGAGATAAGCATCGCATCGGGTGATTTCGATGGTGATGGTAAGATGGAGATCGCATTTTCTGACACAGACGGGGATCTTGTCGTTCACGAATGGAATGGTGCCTCGTTCGAGGAGGAGATTGTCTTTGAGAACCCAGGTGCAGGGGGCTCAGGTTTCGTTGCTGCTGGAGATGTCACTGCCGATGGACTCCCCGATATCCTGCATGGCATACCAGATAGCGTGGATGCGAATCCAGAAGGCGAGTATGGGCGTCAGGTATGGACCTACAATCTCTACACGGCAGACCAGTCAACTGGCCACTTCAAAGTATGGACTGATCGAGTTGCTGGTGTTCGACTCGGTATCGGTTATCGAAACGGAGTTGCTATTGCCGACATCGATTCAATGCCGGGTGCGGAAATCATTATCAGTGCATTCCCGCGACTCTTTGTGTTTGGCCGCGACACTGTGCAGCGTGAGATTGTTCCAAAGGCCTTTTTCGATGACGTAGCAACGCCGCGCGTTCTTACCTACGATGTCGATAACGATGGACGGATTGACTTGGGCTTTGGATCAACGATTCCTGAAATCGGTGCCATGACAAGTTTCACGTTTGTTCGGCAGACAGAACGTATGCAGTTCCCCGCACCAAGCGCCCTGCGTGGTATCCATGAACCAACCGACAGTACGCTTGGTAGCATTCGGCTGTCGTGGTTCCCTGTTGATGGAGCTGCCTCGTATCAGGTAACTCGACGAGTTGGACGAGTTGATTCCTTGATTGCAGAGACTACGTCGACAAGCCACGTCTACACAATGCGGGGCATAGCCGATTCAGTCATCTCGTTTGTCGTGCGTGCTGTTCCAGGTGGTAATTCTGTCCTTGCAGGCAGAGAATCAAACCGGGTTGTCATCGACGCACGCCCTGTTATCCTCGGAGTAGGGCTCGATCGCACCACGATCACGAGGCGAGAACTTCGTGATGGGTTGACCTTGAGCTTTGCCATTGGCGCAGGTGGAGTGTTCCCACGTGGACTCTCATTGCCGGCCCAGCAAATTCTATCTGTCCGAAGCAACGACGTGATCACGACAGCCCGTTATGGCCGGCCGCGTGGTGACATAGCACTCGATCTTGTCTTTCCCGGTGTTGAATACACAGAAGATTCTCTTCGCGTGACTGTAAAGATTCCGGTCAGCCGGGATCTGTATGTGGCCAGGACGTTTACTCTGCGAGTTATTGATACTCCAGAGCCTGAGCGTTCACGCAAGCTGATAACTCTATCAGGCGTTACCGTGCGGTCACCTCTTGAGCTCAGCCTTCGGTTTTCTCATCCAGTGGATGCCAGCGCACTCAAAGCATCAGCATATCAGCTTCGTCCAGCAGGAGTAGTGAGTAGCGTGGTACGTATCGACGATTCGACCGTCTTACTGGCACTCGATGAAGGAGCGCCGTTGAAGGCGATCGGCATCACGTATGCCATCACGGCAAGAGATGTCACGTTTGACACAACGCATGCAATTGCCCAAGGGGCTGGCAGCACGCTCACCTTCAGCGTGTTTGGAAGAGGAGAGCAAGACGTCTATGCCTACCCTCAGCCACTAAAACTGCAGACACACCAAGAGCTCGTGTTTGCCGGACTACCGGCGATCTCGGATGTTGAAATCTTCGATGTCAACCTCAAACCAGTTGCGTTTCTGCGCAGTGTAGACGGTAACGGTGGTCTGCGATGGAATCTTCGTACATCGTCGTCACGTGAAATTGAACCTGGCGTCTATTACTACATTGTCACGAGCCGAGATCCTGACGGAAGTTCCGATGTATGGCCGATGAAGAAGTTGCTTATCCAGCGATGAGCAGGCGCCGCAAGCCCCCTACATCACCATTGCTCAAGATGGCCAGTACATCACCTGGTTGGACTCTTGAGATCAGGTGCTCAATCACTATCCGACCCCATTCTTTGTCGGATGCAAGGTCTGCGTCCAAGGAAATCGCATCGATGCCCTGGAGCTTGATCTCATGCATGAGGCGGTCTGTGTCTAGCCGTTCCTCAGGTGCATAGCGTTCCGGTCTGTTGACCGGTCCAAGACATACTGTTGTTGCTCCAGCAAAACATGATGCCAGTTCATGCTGAAAAAAGTTTCTTGTCGTCGTATTTGAGCGTGGTTCGAAGACAACGTGCAGACGCGCGCTCGGGTACTTCTGACGTAAAGCACGGAGTGTTAACTCGATTGCGGTTGGGTGATGAGCAAAGTCGTCGATAACCGTTGCACCATTCCACGAGCCGAGCTCCTCGAGACGTCGCTTGGGTGGAGCAAACAGCGCCATGCCTTGCTGCTGCTCCTCGCTTGTTAGTCCGGCATGATAAGTTGCTGCTATGGCCATAGTGGCATTACGAACATTGTGTATGCCGGGCATTGGCAGCGAGAACGTTCCATAGATGGATCCAGCGTGGTTGACGTTCCACACTGTTGTGCCGCCGAGCTCTTGCACGTTGTCGATGTGCCAGGTGGCTTCTAGAGAAAGGCCGACTGTCTCAACTGCGCAGTGTGCGTTCTCTACCGTTGCGCATGCGTTGGCATCATCGGCATTAACTAACGCAACACCACTCTGGGGGATTATGCGGATCATCTGTTTGAATGAGGCGATAATGGCATCGACAGATGAAAATATATCGGCGTGATCAAACTCGAGGTTGTTCACAATTGCGATGGTCGGTCGATAGTGGACGAACTTGCTTCGTTTATCGAAAAATGCAGTATCATACTCGTCTCCCTCGGACACGAAGACACCTGCATGTGTGTTATGCAGCTCTGCTCCAATTGGTCGACAACCATACTCGAAGTTCTGAGGTACACCACCGATCAGATATCCTGGCTGAAATCCTGCGTGTTCGAGAAGCCAGGCAGTTATACTCGAGGTTGTAGTCTTACCGTGTGTGCCTGCACATACGATCGACGTGTTGCGATCAATGAACAACCGACCAACCAGTTCGGCCATGGATGAGTACGGCCAGCGGTTATCGAGAACGAACTCCAATTCTTCATTGCCTCTGCTGATCGCATTGCCGATAACTGTTAGATCCGGGCACAGCCCTTGCAAGCGATTGGCATCGTAACCTTCATACCGTTCGATGCCCGCATTAGCGAGTACACTGCGCATTGGCTCATACACGGGGCCGTCGCTACCGGTAACGGTATGTCCTTGCAGTCTACATGCCACTGCGACAGAACCCATGGCGGTTCCTCCGATGCCAACGAAATGAATATGCATGCCTTTAGTGCCTTGCGCGAAATGTGGTATCTTGTGTTGTCACAAAGATAGAACGGGACGAACATGCGCTTCATAGTACTCCTCTGCACTGCTCTGCTGATCCTATCACCAATTCCAGGTGTTGGGCAGTACTGGCAAGTGACTACTGGGCCTGCGGCTTCTGCGGTCTGCCTTGCAACAAACAGCAAGGGTCATGTGTTTGCCGGGACAGATTACAGCAAAGTCTACCGCACGACCGACAAGGGGGAGACATGGGATTTTTCCGACCGCGGAATTGATGATGGCATCAACTTTGTGACGATCAGCGGCATCAAGGTAGGAGCTAATGACGTTTTGTATGCATCGGTCAATGGCGTTGGTGTTGTGCGTTCAACAGACGACGGTCAGACATGGCAGAAACTGAATCTTGGATTTCAGGTTTCACCGTCCAGCCGAATCTATGTGGATACGAAGATCCAACCCGGTGGTGTTACAAGTTTATTTGTTGGCTATGACAACGGCCCTGCTGATCTTCGAATGTGCTTGTCGGCTGACAATGGCGAGACGTTTGTGAACATCCCACGGTCAAATATTCCTGGTGCGACCTCGGCTTTGTTTGAAGTGTTTCAGTCGCCGAATTCAGATAAGCTCTTTGTTCTCGTTGCCTACAACAAGGGCTTGTATCGCTCGACAAACAAGGGGGCTTCATGGACACGTATCGACTCGGATCCGCAGTCTGGTGAGAGCGATGATAACTTCCGCATCATGACGCATGATGAAAAGGGGCACCTCTATATCGGACGAAACGCGCTGCCGGGTTCGACTCGCAGTAAGAACGCGGTCGTCATGAAATCAGTAAACGACGGCGATTCGTGGACCTATTTGACCAACGGCTGGGATAACGCCGATATTACCAATAACAGAGTTTCTGGTATTGCGATTGGCAAGAACGGTGAGATGTGGGCAACAACGGAAAAAATTTCTGGTCCATTCCACAGCACGAATTATGGTGCTTCATGGACGCTTGTCCGTGGAGGGCTTGAATCAATTGATGGTTCTGCAAATGGTGTCGTTGTAACCAAAGACAACCACGTCTTTGTTGCCCCAAAGGGTACCTTTGTTCATCGTCATCTCGATCCTGCATCGAGTGTTGATGAGTTGACCTATGAAAGCAATGCAATCGGGATACACCCGAATCCGGTACGCGATCAGATCTCAGTTGATTTGCGTTCGGTTGCAGGTGGTGCTGATGTTGTTATACGTGTCTACTCACTGCTGGGAGACGAGGCACTTCCGAGTCTTGCATTACCAGGATATGTGGCACCTGGGACATCAGTTCATTTGAACACAACGCCTCTTGCCCCTGGTACATACACTCTCGTTGCAAACATTGGAGCTGCAACGGTAACGAAGACCTTCGTTAAAACGAATTGAGCTTTATTTCCTCTGAGGATCGGTAACCTTTGTTACCCACCAGAGGCCATCACGTCGTACGGTGCTGAAGTTCATCTTGCGGATGTAATCCAGCGTGATGAAAACCTCATGTGTCTCTGGTCCTAACGTGTCAATGCGTGTGTCAGAGATTGGTTGGCCCGACATCACGGTCTTCCAACGTTGTAGGTCGTCGGCCAGTTCGTATTTCTCGACAGCAAGTAACGGACGCCCGCTCGCAGATACCATAAGTTCTGTTGCAGCGGTTGTGTTTCCTGAATCGAGCTCTGCTTTGAAGAGATGAACAACACCGGCGGCTGTGCGCTGACTCCGTTCAATGATCATCCGCGGCCGAGCAGGTGTCCCGACTACAAAGAGTTCGCACCCAACACATGTCAAGGCTAGCGCAAACAGGCAGAGCGAGGCTCGCAGTCTCATCATTTCAGAACCCATGGAAAGGTTGCCTCGATGGCGTCTGCAAATCCGCGGGTGATTCGGCTTACAGGGTGTTCCATACCAAATGTGTGGGTTGTGTTACCTACAATTGCAAGGGCATCCTCGGTGGATGATGCTTGCGCCAAACTTTCAATCTCTCGTATTGGAACAGTCAGGTCGTGCAGTGCATGAACGTAGCGCAGCCTGCCTGAGAGTGCAGTGCTGGCAGCTACGAGGTCGAGCCGCGCCGAATTCTCCTCGATGTCAGCCAGGTATGACGAGTGCATGTTCAAAGTTTGAAGAGTTCGTTGGTTCTGCATTTCGAAAGTGCCGGCCTCTCTCCATGCTGCAGCCTGACGGGGTGTCCACCTTGTCCATGTTCCCACTGAATTCCACACAGCCACGTGATTCAGCTGTTGTGGATGCAGTTGCTGAAACTCTCGAGCGGCGATCATCGCAATGCCCCCTCCACGGGAGTGCCCAAGCATGCTTACTTTGCCGTTCCACACTTGTCGCAGGTCAGCGAACTCGTCATGGTTGCCAAGCGCATCAAGCAGATCGGCTACATCGTCACATTCGCGGGAAATCGTATTCCTGGCAAAATCATCTGGTGACTGCACGAGCCAGGAGGTATTCTTCATGCCGTTGAGTGAAAAACACATTCGGACCGCGATGGCCCCAGTGCTCGCGGCATATTGGGCTAGCCACGGGATAAAGCTGTAGTTGCGGAACCCCTTAAATCCGTGCAGCAGTAACAACAGCGGCAGGCCACCTTCGGCACTGTTGACAGGTGCCGTTACGGTGCTATAAATCATGTCGCCGTGTCGGTTGACAATACTATGCTCTATTTCAGGCACAATCATGCATCAGCTCCAGGTTCAAGAAGGTCTGGCCTGCGTGTGCGAGTCTTAGCAAGTGACTGTTCATGTCGCCACTGACGAATCTTTGCATGATTGCCTGAAAGAAGAATATCTGGTACGGTCATGTCTCGAAAGGTTGCAGGTTTTGTGTAGAGCGGCGCATCCAAGAGTCCGTTCATGAACGAATCTTCCAGGACGCTTTCAGCATCACCAACCACGCCGGGTACGAGACGCACAATGGCATCTGTGAGAACGCCTGCAGCGATCTCTCCGCCAGTTAACACGTAATCGCCAACCGATATCTCGCGCGTTACCAGCACGTCTCGGATGCGCTGATCAATGCCTTTGTAATGACCGCATAGAAGGATGATGTTCTTTCGCAGTGAGAGCTCATTACACAGCTCTTGCGTTAGTACTTCTCCATCCGGACTAAGGTAGATAACATCATCATAGGAACGAGCACGTAATAACTCCTCGATGCAGCTGAACACAGGTTCGCATTGAATCACCATGCCAGCGCCGCCGCCATAGGGGGTGTCATCGATATGACGAAACGTGTCCGTCGCATAGTTATGCAGGTTGTGCAGATGAATCTGTACAAGCCCCTTGTCCTGAGCGCGTTTCAGGATCGATGTGGAAATGACGGATTCGAGTACCTGAGGAACGACGCAGACGATGTCAATTCGTATAACCGGTTCAGGCATCAGGTTCAAGATCCTCGTGTATGTCTACGTTTTCAAGCCCATCGAGAAGGCGAGCCGTAATCGTTCGCTGGTTGATATCAACTCCGAGAATGACCTGGTCGATGACAGGTAGGGGAATCGTGGTCTTGGTTGGAGTGGTCACGACCCAAACATCGTTTGCTGGTAGGATCCAGACATCGCTGACAACACCAATCTCGTGTCCTTGCTCGTTAATCACACGGCATCCTTGGATGTCGCCAATACGGTACCGATCGCTCGCGCTTAGGCCGAGGTCCTCAGTGAGAGCGAAGACAGCATTATCAAGGTACTCCGATGCCTGCTCAGCTGTGGCTAATTCGCGCAGCTTTATCAGCGTGCGATGCTCTGACTGCGAAAACGACTCCACTGAAAAGCTCTTGGTGAAATCTTTGGAAAACCCAACATGCACAGCGCAGCCTTGCGCTAGACTACGAGTAAGCGCGATGGCATCGTCGAGCACAAGCGTCCCATCAAGGCCGTGAGTACGACCAAGCACACCGATGTACTCGAGTTGTTGGGCAGCCAAAGTAGACCTCTCTTAACCGAGGTAGGTGCGAAGAGCCTTCGAACGCGACGCATGGCGCAAACGACGGATGGCCTTTTCCTTGATCTGACGAACCCGCTCACGCGTAAGGTTAAACTTCTCGCCGATCTCTTCAAGCGTAAGGGCTTGCTGATCATCGAGACCAAAGTACAGCCGGATCACTTCTGCTTCGCGCTCACTTAGCGTATTGAGAACTTGTTGCACTTCAACACGCAACGACTCGCGCATCAGCTCGCTGTCAGGGGGCGGCTGTTGATCATTCGGAAGAATGTCCAGAAGACGGTTGTCTTCGCCCTGCACAAATGGCGCGTCAACCGAGAGGTGACGTCCCGAAATCTTGATTGTTTCTGAGATCTCAGCAATCGACATCTCGAGCTGTTCTGCCAGTTCAGCAGCGGTCGGTTCGCGCTCGTATTGCTGCTCAAGCTCAGAGAACTTCTTGCCGATCTTGTTGAGAGCACCGACACGGTTGAGCGGCAGACGCACAATACGTGACTGCTCAGCGAGTGCCTGAAGAATCGACTGACGGATCCACCACACGGCGTAGGAGATGAACTTAAAACCGCGGGTTTCGTCGAAGCGCTTTGCAGCCTTGATCAAGCCAAGATTGCCTTCGTTGATCAAGTCGCCAAGCGAAAGTCCCTGATTCTGATACTGCTTTGCCACAGATACCACAAATCGCAAGTTGGCTTTTACGAGACGCTCAAGGGCGATCGCGCCTTCAAAACCGCCGCGCTTGATGGCTTGAGCCAACACGATTTCATCATCACCAGTGAGGAGGTCAACTCGGCCGATCTCCTGGAGATACTTGTCGAGTGATTGGCTTTCACGGTTGGTGTATTGTTTCGTAATCCTCATGGACAGGGACCTATTGTAAGACGTTTTCGGGGAAAGAGTGCAAAGTTACTGATCTGACGGCAATTTCGGTGCGAGGAATGCGCCATATTTCGGGCTGCGTAGTACCTCGTAGGCCGTCTGCACGGTTGGTATGTCGAGCAGCGTGCGCAGATATTGTACGTTGCCAGTGCTAAATCGCAATCGGATCTGCTCGTCAAGCAACCGTTGCAACATCTGGCTGTGCGACCGCACCAGTGCCAGATATTCGCGTTCTATCTGTGCCTGCAGGTTCGTGATTGCCGTCCTTGTTGCTGCTTGTATCGAGAGTCCGTCGAGTCCGCGCTGAAGGCGGTTCATGGCCTGCAAGAGGGGATCACGCTTGTTAATGGGAAGCCCCGTGATGTAGCGCAGAAATTCCTCGACAAGGGGCTTACGAACTTCGAAGTCCTGCGGCAGGCTTGCAAACCGGGCAGCATACTGTGTGGCAAATGTTCCGATTACTCCTGAGCTCTCGAGATTGTGCAGCACCGTGGGTAGGACAGAATCAACGACAACCGTGTCAGGATCGATCCCATGTCGCGCCTCTACGGCGCGTCCGGCCGCTGTGACATACGATTCTTTCTGACCGGATGGATCTGCACCACGCTTGTCAATGCGCTGGATACAACGTCCAGACGGTGTGAAGTAGCGAGCAGTTGTCAGTTTGAGGATGGAGGAACCTTGCGAAATCGGCACCATTGACTGAACAAATCCCTTACCATAGGAGCGTTCTCCAATGATTACACCACGGTCAAGGTCTTGGATCGCACCAGCGACGACTTCGCTTGCGCTGGCGCTGTTGGCATTGATCAACACGGCCAACGGAAGCTTCGGGTATTGCGGTGCGCGCATGGACGCATAAAGACGCGTCTCTTCGTAGGCGCGCCCGCGTGTTGTGACGATCTCACTGCCCTGTGGTACAAACAGTTCGGCAACGCCAATTGCCGCCTCAAGGAGTCCTCCAGGATTGTCACGAAGGTCAAGAATGAGGGCGCTCAGGGGGCCAGACCGTTCCAATGTTCGCATCGCTTCCAGCAGCTCGTCCCGAGTAGTGCTGGTGAAGCGTGTCAGCTTGATATATCCAACGGATTGACCGAGACGATCTGCGGCGTAGACAGACTCAAGCTGGAGGGCGCGCCGCTGGAGCATGACCTTCATCGTGTCGGGCCTTCCAGCCCGCAGTAGCCACATCGATACCGATGTGCCCTCTTCTCCACGTGTATGAGTTCGCAGTGACTCTTGATCAAGCGAGTCTGCCCAAACGGTATCAACCCGCACGATACGGTCGCCGATGCGAACCTTTGACTCGAGCGCTGAGCCGCCCTGACGGAGGTCTGCGATGTAGAGTGCACTGTCTACCTCGTCGACAACGATGCCGACTCCCACATAGTTACCCGTCGTCATGTTCTGAAGGTCTTCCGAATCATCACCGACGAGGTACTCTGTGTACGGATCGAGATGTTCCAGCATAGCGTTGATCCCTACGTCAACAAGCTCTACAGGATCAACTGGATCAACGTAGCGCACCTGCACTTCGCGAAACACTTCGCCAAAGGCCTCTATCGCCTTCGCTATGCGGACATATGCATCATCGGCGTACGCAAGACCAGCAGCGGGTGCTAGGGCGATTGTTATGTAGAGGGCAAGTGAACGAAGAGGGCTCATGAATGCATTCGACGTTGGATCTCGGCTACCAGTGCATCCACCTGTATACGGTCTTGATGCATGGTGTCACGGTCGCGAAGCGTAACCGTGGAGTCGCTTAGTGTCTGACCGTCAACAGTGATGCAGAACGGTGTTCCAACCTCATCCTGACGGCGATACCGACGACCAATCGCTCCGCTCGTGTCGTAGTCAACACGGAAATGCTGCTGAAGGTTCGTGATGATCTTCTCGGCCGCTTCTGGCATCCCATCCTTGTTCACAAGAGGCAAAACAGCGGCTGTTATCGGAGCTATCGACGCTTTAAGCTTTAGCATCGAGCGTGTATCGGTACCACCATCCTCCGTTGGAAGCTCCTCCTCACGGTAGGCATCACAGAGAACCGCCATAAAGGTGCGTGTTGCGCCAACGGCTGTTTCGATTACGTATGGTGTAAATCGGTCCTTCGTGGCAGTGTCGACATATTCAAGTTTCTTGCCTGAGAATTCCTGATGGCGTCCCAGGTCGAAATCAGTGCGTGAATGAATTCCTTCAATCTCGCCCCATCCAAACGGAAAGAGATACTCGATGTCTTCTGCTGCTGCAGCATAGTGCGCAAGCTTCTCATGGGGCTTGCGGTGCAGTTTTGATGCGTCTATACCGAGCGACTCTGAGAACCAATTCCAGCGGGCATTGCGCCAGTATTCAAACCACTCGTCCTGTGTGCCGGGCTTGATAAAGAACTGCATCTCCATCTGTTCGAACTCACGGGTGCGGAACAGGAAATTCTTTGTGTTGATCTCGTTGCGGAAGCTCTTGCCTATCTGCGCAATGCCGAACGGAGGCTTCATGCGAGCCGATTCCATGACGTTCTTGAAGTTGACAAAGATGCCCTGAGCGGTTTCTGGTCGGAGATAAACCACATTGGCAGCATCAGCAACGGGGCCAACATGGGTCTCAAACATCAAATTGAAATTCCGTACCTCCGTCCAGTCGGTTGTACCGGAGATCGGATCGGGAATGTTGTTCGACATGATGATCGCGTGAAGATCCTCGTTTGTTGACGCGCTGTTGAGTGCTTGCTCGATGGCGTCAGCTTGATCGGTTTTGCCCTTGTTGCGCAGACGAAAGATGAAGTCTTCGATGAGGTTGTCTGCGCGATGACGGGACTTCGACGTCTTGTTGTCGATCATGGGATCGGAGAACTGACCAATATGCCCGGATGCCTCCCATACCCGCGGATGCATCAAAATTGAGGAGTCTATACCAACGATGTCGGAGCGGTAGGTCATTGCCTTCCACCAAGAATCCTTGATGTTTCGCAGGAGCTCGACGCCGAGTGGACCAAAATCCCAGCAGCCGTTTAGCCCACCGTAGATCTCCGAAGATTGATAAACAAACCCCTTCCGCTTGGAGAGCGAGAGAATTGCGTCAAGTGTTGTCTGTGAGGCCATAAGATGTTGTCAGTTGTTCATCGTGAGAAAGTCAGGCAAAATACGAAGTCCGCTCTGTTGCGTAGTTTACGCCCCTTCTGCCGTATTCAACCACTTGTGAGAGAGTCGTGAAACACGTACGCGCCATCGTTCGCTGCTATGCTGCCCTGATATTGTGCTTGGGCTTATGTGCTGCCGAACTTCTAGCACAGATGCCGTCCGCGAAGAACAAGATCACATTTGCGCCAATTGCCCCGGTCAGTGGGCGCGCGGGCGACACCGTTGAGATCGTTGTTTCGGCCAAGATTGCCAAACACTGGCACAGCTACGGTCTCACTCCTGCCGTAGGACCCGACGGATTGGGTCCCGAGGCAACTGTCGTCACTGTCTCACCTAAGTCAGTTCTCAAGATGATTGGTAAGCCCCGTTTCACCAAGGGGGCGCATACGGCATTTGACAAGACATGGGAAACAAACGTTGAGGAGCTCTCAGGCAGCATTGAACTGCGCATCCCCGTGCGCCTCTCGCCTGCACTGCAAAAGGGACCGCAGAAGGCCAGCGTGAACTTCCTCATGCAACTCTGCGACACATCGGCCTGCCTGCCGTCAGAGGACATGCCGCAGGATGTGTCCATTACGGTAACTGACGTAGCAGCCAGCACGGCTCTTCCGCTCGAGGATACAACGGAGTCAGCACCTGCTGGTGGTCAAAAAAAGGCTTCGGAAACTGTTGTTGCTCCCATGGATACGCAGCAGGAGATCGAAGTAGAAAAGAGCAAGGGGCTCCTGAGCTTTTTCCTCTATGCCATGGGAATCGGCTTTCTGGCGTTGCTCACACCATGCGTCTTCCCGATGATTCCAATCACCGTGTCGTTCTTTACGAAGCGCCACGAGAAGACCAAAGGCTCTGGCCTGCGCGATAGTGTGCTTTTCGGTGTTGGCATCATTTCGACATTCACTGCAGTGGGCATCATTGCCTCAATCCTGTTCGGCGGAACGGCCGTGCAGGACTTAGCGGCTAACCCATGGTTGAATCTTGGTATTGGCTTGTTATTCATGGCCTTGGCATTCAATCTCTTTGGCTCATTCGAGATTCAAGTTCCTGTGTCGATCATGAACGCACTCAACAAGAAGTCGCAAGGCGACGGTGTGTTCTCCGTTCTGCTCATGGGGCTAACGTTCTCGCTTACCTCGTTTACCTGCACGGTGCCTTTTGTTGGCACGCTTCTACTGAGTGCTTCGGGAGGCGATTACCTTTACCCAGCTGTCGGCACGCTTGGTTTCGCCACAGCATTTGCGATTCCGTTCGTTGTGCTTTCCATGTTCCCTTCGCTACTTGTGCGTCTACCCCGCGCTGGCGGTTGGATGAACAACCTGAAAGTGGTGATGGGCTTTCTCGAGATCGCCGCAGCGATCAAGTTTTTCTCCACTGCCGAATTCATATTTGGACTCGGTCTGCTACCGCGTGAGGTCTTCCTCGCGGTATGGGCCGCTGTCTGTCTGCTGATCGTGCTCTACATCTTGGGCACCTACCAGCTTACGCTTGATACTCCTGTTGAACGCATCGGCGGCCTACGTGCACTCTTTGCCGTGGTCTTCGCAACACTTGGTCTCTGGTTTGCCGCAGGCATGCTGGGTAAGCCCCTTGCCGCTGATCTCGAAGCTCTTCTGCCGCCCGAAAACTATCATGAGCTTCTTGCGCAGATGAATGGTGCGCCTGTTATGGCATCCACATCGCAGACACCCACAACGGAAGCAGCTGATGCACATAGCGGACTTGTTTGGCTGAACAACCTAGACGAAGCAAAGAAGATCGCTACACGAGAAGGTAAGCCGATCTTCATCGACTTTACTGGATTTGCTTGTGTGAACTGTAGGCTTATGGAGAAAGATGTTTTCCCAAGACCTGAGGTCGTTGAGCAGTTCAAGAAATTCGTTCTCGTGCAGCTCTATACCGACAGAAAGACGGAGCCCTACATCACAAACCAGAATATTCTGAAGACCTACGGCACGGTGGCCAATCCGTTGTATGTGATGCTCAAGCCCGACGGTACGTACGTGGCACAAACCGGCTTCCAAACGCAGTTCCGTTCCAATCCGGGTCTGTTTGTAGCATTCCTGCAGAAGGCACTCTAACATGACCGCCGCGGTGCGACGGGTCGATGCGGCCCGGTTCGAGGAGTTCTTTACACTCGTGTGCGCGCTTGCTGATTATGAGCATCTTGACCGGCCGACGGATGAGGCCAAACAACGACTCTATCGTGATATCAACGGAGCAACGCCACGAATTGAAGCCTTCCTGCTTGATACGGAACAGGGGCAGGCCGTTGGCTACGCGATAATTCTCGAGACATATTCGTCATTCCTTGCATTGCCGACGCTCTACCTTGAGGACATCTTTGTTCTCGAGTCGCATCGCGGCCTTGGGTATGGCAAGACGCTGTTTGACTTTGTTGTCGACCAAGCCAAACAACGCGGATGTGGTAGGGTAGACTGGCAGGTTCTTGACTGGAACACGCCGGCTCGTGACTTCTATGATAAGCAGGGGGCCGAGTACATGAGTGAATGGCTACTGTATCGAATCACGTTGTAGGACGTTCGACAAGCATATTGTCGATGAGCCTGGTACCTCCGAGTCGCGCTGCGATGCACAGTGCAACATTTGCCGGTAGAGTATCGGAATCCGATCGCAGCGAGTTTGCATCAACTGCAACTGCATAATCGATTTCCAAGCGATCGACACAATGAAGGTTTTCATTCATTACTTGCTCGACGATTGACCGTGATGAGCATCCGGCAGCGATCTGATCGCGGGCTGCACACAAAGCCCTATAGATCACAGTTGCATCGCGCCGGTCAACGTCGTTGAGATACACGTTGCGCGAGCTCTTAGCAAGACCGTCTTCTTCTCGCACCGTAGGCAGCACGGTGATCTTTGTCGAGCTGACAGCCTCGTCAGTCGCAGTCGCAACTAGCTTTCGTACGACAAGTGTCTGTTGCAGATCTTTCTGACCGAAGTAGGCTTCGTCGGGTAACATGGCCTGGAACAGCCGCGCAACAACCGTTGCCACGCCATCGAAATGGGTTGGTCTGCTTGCCCCCTCGAGTACTTCCGTGATCCCATCGATATGAATGGTAGAACGGACGCCGTCAGGGTACATTTCCCGGACACTCGGAAGGAACACATGTGTTGCTCCTGCTTGACGAGCAATCAGCAGGTCGCCTTCGAGGTTGCGCGGGTAGCGCTCGAAGTCTTCTGAGGGTCCAAACTGTGTTGGATTCACAAAGATTGAGACTACCACGAACGGGTGGTCTTGCGCCGCCGCACGAATGAGCGAGGCGTGACCTTCATGGAGATATCCCATCGTCGGAACGCATCCGATAGATTTCCCATCAATGCGAGCCTGCGCGATCTGGCTGTGCATTTCGGCGATAGTTTCGCAGACAACAACGTTTGGATATTCGTTCATCATGGGGCGAAGATATCAACACATTGATGCTGACTCAACCGATCTCCATAGATTCGCGCATGCGAATTCCTATTGACCGATGCACCAACCCTCGGCTCGACGCAGAAGCCGTTGCGAATTTCAAGTTGTCCAATGTGCCGAGCGATCACCTCTACATCGCTGAGTACGCCCACAAGGAATGGCGCAAAGAGCGCATTGCCCCGTATCGGCCATTGCAGCTAACACCCCTTTCGTTGGGTCTGCATTACGCTCAGCAAGTCTTCGAGGGAATGAAGGCATACCGCATGAATGACGGGCGGATTGGTGTGTTCCGCACACAACGGCATGCACAGCGCTTTAATGCGTCGTTGCGTCGCATGGCAATGCCCGAGGTGCCTTTAGACATGTTTGCCAGTGCAGTGCACACACTTGTCGACCTTGAGCGCGACTGGGTGCCGCCGGGACCCGATTCAGCCTATTACATCCGTCCGTTTGTGATCGCAACGGAAGAGCGCATCGGCCTAAAGCCATCCGAAGAATTCATGTTCCTTGTTGGTGGTGGTCCGTTTCGCCCGGTCTATCCGAAGCCACTTCGCGTGCGCGTCGAGCGTTACTATACCCGCGCCGCAAAAGGAGGAACTGGCTTTGCAAAGTGTGGGGGCAACTATGCCGCAGCAATGCTCCCAACGATTGAGGCAAACGAAGCAGGGTACGATCAGGTTCTCTGGACAGATGCTAACGAACACGAATACATCGAAGAGTCGGGTACAATGAACGTGATGTTCATCATCAATGGTGTACTCACAACTGCCCCGCTAGGCGATACCATCCTTGATGGCATAACCCGTGACTCGATTCTTGTGCTTGCACGCGAGCGTGGAATTACGGTTGATGAACGTTCTGTTTCCGTTACAGAACTACGTGATCGCATCCTCGATGGTTCGCTCACCGAGGCTTTCGGTGTAGGAACGGCTGCTTCGGTAGCGCCAATTGCAACGGTGGGTATTGACGGTCAAGACTATAATCTTGAGATCAAGCCGGATGCTGTGATGTTCAGCTTCAAGCAGCAACTTCTTGACATTCGCACTGGCGCAGCACCGGATACGCATAACTGGATGACGATCATTGACGGTTTCGTGAAGTAATACGAACAACCTTCTGCGATGCAACCGGAAGGAACTCCAACGATACTGCCGCTTCAGTACCTGAAAGGCGTCGGGCCCAGGCGGGCTGAGGCTCTCGCCGCTGAGGGCTTGGTGCAGTATCTCGACGTTGCAATGTATGTCCCACGAGCCTACGTGGACAGGCGTAGCGTGAGTAACATAGCTCAGCTGCGTCAGCTTCAGCGTGCCGCATCGGATCCACAAAACGACGATGTGTCAGACTTCGCTTCGATGCAGCAGCAGGTTTCGATCGTTGCATCTGTGTTGCGTGCGGAAAAGCGGACTGTTGGAAAGGGGCGAACCATGCTCCAAGTGGATCTCACAGATGACTCCCATGCCATCCTGCAGTTAGTGTTCTGGAACCAGATTCCATACTACACAAAGCTTCTCCAGCCGGGCCAAACGTTTGTTGTGCACGGATCACCTCAATTCGACACGCGGTGGAATACACTCTCGATGCACCATCCAGAACTTGAACTGGTTGATGAAGAGGAGATAGAGCAGTTTGGAACGGGCGCGATCCTGCCGCGTTACAGGATAACGCAGGGTATGACACAGGCTGGCATCACCATGAAGCTGCTCCGCTCGATCGTGGATCAGTGTCTCGAAAAAGTGATGCTCGAACTCCACGATCCATTGCCGTCTGCTCTGCTGCAGCACCGAGAGCTTATGGCAAGGGCCGACGCATTGAATGCCTTGCACCATCCAAGTAGTCATGCTGTTATCCATCGTGCTCGCTGGAGGATGAAGTACGAGGAGCTATTCCTGTTTGAGCTGTTGCTAGCTGCGCGCAGGCGCTCGCGCAAGCGCCCGGAGCGGGGCATTCCGATGCAGGCCCAAAGCGCACGAGCACGCACGTTGATCGAGCGCTTGCCGTTTGAGCTTACAACAGCCCAGAAGCGTGTCATTCGTGAGATCGTTGCCGATATGACGTCAGGAACGCCAATGAACCGATTGTTGCAGGGCGATGTTGGCTCGGGCAAGACGATCGTTGCGTTGCTGTGCATGCTCAGTGCCGTCGATAATGGGTATCAGACACTGCTGATGGCACCTACTGAGATTCTCGCCGAGCAACACTATCACGGGATACAACGACTACTTGGATCCGATCATGGATTAGGAATTGTGCAGCTTGTAGGCTCACAGCGTAAGAAAGCACGAGCAACAGTGCTTGAGCAGATAGCTAACGGAACTGCTAACATCGTCATTGGGACACACGCTTTGTTTGAGTCTGACGTGGTCTACAATAGGCTTGGACTGATTGTGATTGATGAGCAACACCGATTTGGTGTTGCGCAGCGCGCAGAGCTCAAGCGTCTTGGACAACACTCCCATCCAGAAGGCCAGCGCACTCCGCATATATTGGTGATGTCGGCAACGCCTATTCCGCGGACGCTTTCGATGACGCTCTATGGTGACCTTGACGCATCGGTTATCGATCAGCTCCCAGCTCAACGTAAGCCGATCAAGACACACGTGGTCTTTGAATCAAAGTTGTTTGATGTTCACCAGTTCATCCGCACTGAGATCGCGGCCGGACGTCAGGCCTACATTGTCTACCCGCTTGTTGAGAAGAGCGAGAAGATCGATGCTAAGAGCGCAGTGGAGCATTACCAATACCTGTGCGACTCGGTGTTCTACGATCTGCGCGTTGGGCTTTTGCACGGTCAGATGGCGTGGAACGAAAAAGAAGATGTGATGAAGGCCTTCTTAGCACGTAAATATGACATCCTCGTATCTACTACGGTGATAGAGGTCGGCATCGATGTGCCGAATGCGACCGTCATGCTGATTGAAAATGCCGAGCGATTCGGATTATCGCAGCTGCATCAGCTGCGCGGCCGCGTAGGTCGTGGTGGGGAACAATCATACTGTTTCTTGGCAACTAAGGATCATTTTCGGTACCAGCTGCACCGATCAGCCCATGCAGAAGACATGGCAAAAGCGCCTATTCGTCTCAAGACCATGGAAGAGACAACTGATGGGTTCCGCATTGCAGAAGTAGACCTGCGATTGCGCGGTCCCGGCGATGTCATGGGAACACGACAGAGTGGTGTGCCGGACTTCACGTTTGCCGATCTCGTAACCGATGGTGAGCTGATTGCAACAACGCGCAATGATGCCTTTTCTGTTCTCGAGCGCGACCCACAGCTGCGGCTCGATGAACATCAGCTTCTCAAGCGCGAGCTCCTCAAGATGTTTGACGAATCAAGCATGAGCTCGGTAGCGTAGTTTTGTTGTCATGATGCAACAGCAGACCGTCAACGTCAACGAAGTCTTTTACTCGATCCAGGGAGAGGGTACGCGTGCAGGAATGCCATGTGTCTTCATCCGGCTGCAGGGGTGCAAGTTGCGCTGTGTCTGGTGCGATACTCCCTACGCGCTCGACCATCGCGAGAAGGGGCAGGCCATGTCGGTCGATGATATCGTGGCCTATGCAGACGAGCATCAATGCTCCTTCATCGAATTCACGGGAGGTGAGCCCCTTGAACAGGAAGCCGTGTTTGGTATGATGAGCCAGCTCTGTGATAGAGGTTACACAGTAGCCGTGGAAACTGGTGGACATGTTGATGTTCGTGACGTTGACGACAGAGTTGTCATCATCATGGATGTAAAGTGTCCAGATTCGAAAATGTCGACGCTCAACAAACTTGAAAATCTCCCACAACTGCGTGAGAAAGACGAGGTCAAATTCGTTATCGCCTCACGTGCTGACTACGAGTTTGCGCGAGCCATCATTCGACAGTACAACCTTGAGAAAAATGTTGGTGCCGTGCTGCTTTCGTGTGTGTTCGGGAGTTTGCAGTTTGTCGATCTCGTGTCGTGGATTTTAGCCGATCATCTCAGCGTCCGATTCCAGCTACAGATGCACAAGTTCGTATGGTCACCTGAGACACGAGGTGTATGATGCTGCATGCATTCCTAGCTTTTGCCATGTCGGCAGCACCGCAAGCGTTCGATGGAGACACTACTTCAGCCCAGCCGCAATTGCTGAACGCGTGGCGTGCTGACGCGCCAATGTATGCTCCATGTTATGATGGTGCACATCAGCGCTGGCTCATAACAATGGATGGTGCAAAAGGGCCAATGATTGTTGCAACAAGTGAACTTCGCACAAGGCCCGTTGAAATGCGACTACAGGAGTCTGATGCGGCGCGAGATCTTGGCTGCATTACTACCTCGGAAAGCGGGGAAGCTTACGGCGTTGCCTACCTAATGGGTGCACGTCAGCGATTTGCAACAATCGTACGGGTCTTTCTCGAAGAGAATGCGATCGTCATCGGGGAGCCGATAGAGAGTGTCCATTCCGAGAGTTACTCATCGTTCCCGACAATTTCGCCCGATGGTTCGCGCATCATATTCAGCTCAGATAGGCCAGGTGCGATTGGGCAGACGGATCTATGGTTCGTTGAACGGCAGGCAGATAACTCTTGGTCTACACCGCAACACTGCGGCGAGTCCATAAACTCTCCGCGCATGGAGACCACACCGCACTTTGTTGCAAACGACACGCTCTTGTTTAGTTCGGATGGATTTGGAGGGCAGGGAGGCATGGATGTGTTCATGTCGGTCTACCGCAATGGTGCTTGGCAAGATCCTGTGCCAGTTGAACAGGTTAACTCCCACCTCGACGAAACGGATGCTGTGTTGACCCGTGATGGTGATCTGATCTTTGCTCGCAACACGATTGAGCATCAGGGGGCCTCCGTTATGTGGCTTTTGCCTCGTAGTGAACGGTAGCAGCCGTAAACAGTACACCTACGAACAATACAACAGAAACGAAAAAGGGCCACATCGATGGATGCGGCCCTTTAAGTATTCTTCAAGGAGTGATTGTGTTACTTGATCTCGTACTTGGTAGTTACTTGGCGGACGCCAGGAACTGTCTGGATTGGCGAGCCCATCAATTGGCCGAGTAGACCAAGGTTGACGATGGCTGCTGGCTGTTCGCGCTTCACAACACCGACCTTGTCGGCGAGCCAGTACATAACCTTGAGGTTTACATCTACTGGCAAAGAAGTTGGTCCTGCCATTGCATAAAGGCGTGCATTGAGATCAACTTGTACCTTCTTGGTTGCGATCGTCACGCCGTTGATGGTTACGTTCTCAGATCCGAGTGACTGCCCTGTGAAGTTGAGCTTTGCAGAAAGCTTATACCCACCAATAGGAAGATCGATCGGTGCAATGGAATCCGTGAGAGCCGTCCACGTCGTTGCTCCCTGATCCATGATCTTCGCCCACTTTGAACCGAGATCAAGCGGAATGCCACCGATGTCGTATGAGAGAGGGATTGATGTGTAGAGCGCTGCTCCTTCTTGATAGTAGTACGTCGTATCAAACGGAACGCCGCCAACAAAGGCATAGAACGGAGTGGCTGACTTGCCGTTATATGTCACCACCGCACCGGCAACAGTGCTGTCCGAAGGGGCTGGTGTTTCTGTGACGGCCTTCGTGGCTGTATCGATTGCGAGCTCGGTGTTCTGGTGAAGCATGTAGCTGCCAGATGCTGCAACGTACGATTCATTGGTTGGTTCAGGTGTTGTGGCGTCGTCACCGCAAGAGGTGAGTACTGCGCCAGCAAGGATAGCAAGGGCTGCTATACGCTTCATGTTGGTCGCTCCTGCACGAACAGGACGTCCGTGCCTTCGTGAATGAAAGAATGTGGTGAATCTTCAGGACGGAGCGGAGGGCGAGGGACTCGAACCCCCACAGGATCTCTCCCGGCTGTTTTCAAGACAGCTGCAATACCATTATGCGAGCCCTCCGTCGCGAGAGCGAGTACAAACTTACGCAGTCGGCTGAAATTTCCGAACATCAATTCCAAGAAATTCGCACACAGATATAGAAAAGAGTTGTTCTTTCGTTGCGGCATCAAGATCGGCCATGCCTTCGATGAACTTACCATGCTCGAGGTCGCCCAGAGGAAACGGGTAATCGGTTCCGTAGGCAACCTTCTCGGCTCCCATGAGCTCGACCAGGAAGCGTAGCGCATCTGCGTCGTGTGTGATTCCGTCCACCCAAAACTTCCCGACATACGAGCGCGGGTCTTGCACGTTGTTAACGTTACAGAGATCGGGTCTGGCATGATAGCCGTGCGAGATTCTGCCGATGGTAAACGGCAGAGAGCCCCCTGCATGCGAGAACATCACGCGAAGCTTCGGGAATCGGTCAAAGACACCTCCAAAGATCATCGAAGTTGCGGCAAGTGTGGTCTCTGCCGGCATTCCAACGAGCCACTGTTGGAAGTAGCGCGACGTGCGGTCTGCCCCCATCATCTCCCACGGATGAACAAAGATGGCTGCCCCGAGACGTTCGGCTTCACCCCAAAAAGGGTCGAGGGAAGGGTCGTCAAGGTTCATGCCATTGATGTTGGATCCAATCTCTACACCGGGCATGCCAAGTTCAAGAACAACACGTCGAAGTTCTTGGCAGGCCAGAGTCACGTCTTGCATGGGCAGTGTGCCGAGTCC
Source organism: uncultured Melioribacter sp. (assembly GCA_964484755.1). Classification (GTDB taxonomy): domain Bacteria; phylum Bacteroidota; class Ignavibacteria; order Kapaibacteriales; family Kapaibacteriaceae; genus UBA10438. The sequence continues at coordinate 52,103 of CAZAGH010000003.1, forward strand.
GATGAACCGGTTGGGGTAGGCGCTAACAACGCCAGCAAGGTGATCGTTAAGAAATTGTGACCACTCAAGAGTGTGCTGGGGCTGGGCCCAATAGGAAAAGAGCACGGGCACGGTACAGAGCACCATGACGTCCACCCCATGGGCGTTCATGTCTCGAAGAATGGCCTCTGGGTTCCAGCAGTTCTCATCGATTTGTCGAAAGAACACTCCGTCATCGCGCATCATGCGCGCACTTCCGGCAGCGTGGTGGTCCAGTGTTATGAAGCCCCCGTAGCCAAACTTGTCCTTCAGTGAGGGCCACGATTCGGGCAGGATATGTGCGTGACAGTCGATTTTCATTGTGCGATTAGGCAAGCTTGACAGGGGGCTGCATCACGGCTCCGCAACCTGAACATGTGCGGCTTGTTTCACTTCCGTAATATTCTTCGAAGACCTTCGGCAGATCGGTTACGATGTTCGTCAGTGATAGAAACTTCTCATGAAGTTTCGTCCCGCAGGATTCGCAGAACCACATGAACGCATCAAGTTCACCGTCTCGACGCTTGCGCTCAATAACAAGGCCGACTGTATTTGCAGAGCGCTGCGGCGAATGCGGAACCCGCGGAGGGAGCAGAAACATCTCGCCTTGTTTGATATGGATGTCCTTGGGCTGTCCATCATCGATGATCTTGACAGTAATGTCGCCCTCGATCTGATAAAACAACTCCTCGCCTTCATTGAAGTGGTAGTCCTTGCGTGAGTTGGGTCCCCCAACGACCATCACAATGAATTCCGTGTCCTGGTAGATCGTAGCATTTCCTACTGGTGGTTTTAGCAGATCGCGGTGCTCGTCGATCCAGGATTGCAAGTTTAAAGGTGGTAGAATAGCCATATTCCTTCCCGTAGGATTGTAGTTTCGCAGAAACGACAAAGCTACAAACAGAAGGGAACACGTCATGGATCTCAATCTCACCGGAAAACGGGCACTCGTATGCGGAGCCTCGCGTGGCATCGGCCGGGCCACAGCAATGGAGCTTGCCGCTAATGGGGCCTCTGTTACCGTGCTTGCTCGCTCAGCTGAGCAGCTTGAGCACGTCAGAGCTTCACTCCCCGTAATCCACGCAGAGCAGCTCCATAATGCGTTGGCGGTTGATGCAACTCAAGACTTTGAGCTTATTCAAGCGGTGAATAACCATGTGGAAAACCATGGCTCCTTTCACATCCTTGTGAATAACACAGCGGGTCCAGCGGCAGGGAAGTTGCTCGATAGCACAGTTGATAGCTTGATGGAAGCCTTTGCGCAGCATGTTCTTACAGCGCAGCGCTTGATAAAAATTCTAGCTCCTGGAATGGAATCCGATTGTTACGGACGAGTTATCAACATCATCTCGACCTCGGTCAAGCAACCGATTGACGGGTTAGGAGTTAGCAATACGATTAGAGGAGCCATGGCCAGCTGGTCAAAGACCCTTGCAACAGAGCTTGCCAGCCGGCATATCACGGTAAACAATGTCTTGCCCGGAGCAACGGAGACCGAGCGCCTAGAGGCCATTATCACCAAGCAGTCTGCCGTACGTGGGATATCGGAGACCGACGCACGCGATCACATGCTGGCAGAGATTCCTATGGGGCGCTTTGCACAGCCCTCGGAGATTGCCAATGCGGTAGCCTTCCTTGCATCCCCAGCTGCCGCTTACATCACGGGCACAAGCATTATGGTTGATGGTGGCAGAACGAAGGCTCTAAGTTAAGTTACCTAGGGGCCTTGTCTATTATCCACAATGTGTGGAAATCGTGTGTGAATTGCCATGGTTGCCACTATGATTTCCACTTGCGTTTTGCGTTTCTATACTATACATTTGCTGCAGTTGTAACTCCTTGATAATATGTGTTAGTAAGCTAGTTTTTCGTGAAACAGCTCAATGAGTTTACGACGCTGATATAGAAGCTTTTGCACACATGTTAATAACGTGTGTGTTTCGCGGTTGAGGAATTTGGTGGCACGCAAACGTCAAGATTCAAAGCACGTAGCATACGAGGGCAAGCGTTCCTCGGGGCTTGTTATTGCCCTGTTGAGCGTCGTGTTCTTGGCATTTATGTCTGCCCAGTGGCACGAGCGTCAGAAGATTTCAAGCATTGCCATCGAGGGTGCCACGGGGTTAAGTCGCATTGCTGTGCAGAGAGCCGTTGATTCATTGCGATTCCGCAGCATCAAGTCGTTATCGCTTGCTTCGATTCGGGCCCGTGTTGAAGCTCTTCCGTATGTGCGTAATGCGTCAGTGTACTTTTCCGGTGTCCGCGAAATCACGGTGCGGGTTGATGAACGTCTGCCGATCGCGCACGTGTTGTATGAGGATGGAGCTCTTCGCTACGTCGATCAACACGGCACGATTCTGCCACTGGCCCACGAGCGCACGGCACACAATGTCCCGATCCTGCGGTCGCATGATGGCAGCAGGCTTACATCGACCGATGTGACCAGAGTTGCAGCTATCCTTGTAAACGCGTCGAGAGTGCTTGATGCGCGGCTCTATCAGTCGATTTCCGAGGTTGCTGTGGACCGATCACGTTCAACGGTAACGATGATTACGGATGAAACACGATGGAATCTCGGCGCGTTGAATCCTGATCGGATTCAGCAGGCCTTGACGGATATGAACGTTTTCTGGCGGGAAGCTGCCAACACCATCAACATGGCAAGTGTGCGCGAAGTCGATCTTCGTTGGCATCACCAAGTTGTGTTGCGGTACCATCAACAAGCAAGCATTCCAGGGGGCTCTGCATGAGTGCTCAAGAGATTCACGTAGGGCTGGACATCGGCACAACCAAGGTTTGTGTTGTTGTCGCTGCATTCGACCCTGTGCGCAAATCAGTTGAGATTATTGGTAATGGTGTTGCAGACTGCGACGGACTCAAGCGTGGAGTTGTCAGTAACATTAACAAAACAGCCGAAGCCATCAAGGTTGCTATCGAGCGTGCCGAGCAGCAGAGCGGATACAAGCTTGCACGTGTTGTTATTGGAGTCAGCGGCGAGCATATCTCAACCTTCTACACCCGTGGCATTGTTACAACACGCACGTCAGAGATCACGGAAGATGACGTCAAGCGACTTCGTGATGAATTGCATCAAGTGCATGTTACTCCGGATCGTCGCATTCTGCATGTGATACCGCAGGATTACATCATTGACGGACAGGATGGTATCAGCGATCCACTCGGCATGAGTGGACGTCGTCTTGAGGCAAATGCACTAGTTATCACTGCATCTTCATCTGCAGTAGAGAACGTTCACAAATGTGCCGAACGTGCTGGCCTTCATGTTGATGCGGTTGTGCTGCAGTCTATGGCCAGCTCACTTGCAGTGCTTGAAGATGCCGAAAAAGAGGTCGGCGTTGCTGTTGTGGACATTGGCGGCGGAACAACCGACATGGCGATCTTCAAGGACAACGTTCTCCGCTATGTCAGCGTTATCGGTATTGCTGGCCAGCGAGTAACAGACGACATCATCACTGTGCTTGGCATCCGTAATGCCGATGCAGAATCAATCAAAGTGCAATACGGGCATGCTATCGCTGATAGCATCTTAAGGGACGAACATTTTCAGGTGCCAGGTGTTGGTGGACGAACGCCAACAGACCTTTCAAAGTCTATACTGTGTCAAGTCATAGAGCCCCGTATGGAGGAGATCTACGACTTCGTGCTTGCGCGAATCCACGAGAGCGGATTATCGCATCAACTCGCAGCAGGTATCGTTATCACAGGCGGATCGTCGGATCTGTATGGTGCGGAAATGCTTGCTCAGCGAACCTTCCGGCTTCCTGTGAACAAGGGACTTCCGCGCGGGTATTCGGTGGAAGGATTTGCTCGCGAAGTCACCACACCGTCGCACGCAACGGCCGTTGGTTTAGCGCTCTATAGCATTGATCATGAGCAAGAATTTGCAAAGAGCTCGTTGCCTCAACAGAGTATAGTCGCGCCACAAATTTTATCAACAACTGCGCCTCCTCAACCCGCGAATACGACAGAGCAGATTCATGTGGAAAAAAGAGGCTTATTGAATCGTGTTAAAGACTGGTTTGAGAACTTCTAATTCACGTAATTTGAATATCACGACTGTATTCCGGGGGGAATAATGGCAATCGAATTGGATACATCTTCGCTGATGTCCGATGCGCGTTTACGTGTTGTAGGAGTTGGCGGTGGCGGCGGTAATGCCGTCAAAACAATGATTTCACGTGGCTTGGATGGTGTTGAGTTTGTAGCAGCAAACACCGATCGTCAAGCACTCATGAACAATCCTGCAGGAATCAAGCTTCAGCTTGGCAAGGATGTTACTCGTGGTCTCGGAGCTGGTGCCGATCCGAAGAAGGGGCGCGCAGCAGTAGAGGAGAGCATTGAGGAAGTCCACGATGCGCTGGCTGGATCCGACATGATTTTCGTTACCGCAGGCATGGGTGGTGGCACGGGCACCGGCGCTGCTCCCGTAATTGCTCGCGTTGGTCGCGAAATGGGTGCTCTCGTTGTCGGCATCGTCACAAAACCGTTTGGCTATGAGTCCAAGCGGCGGATGCAGGTGGCCGAAAATGGCATCAAGGAATTGCGCGAGAATGTCGATGCGTTGATCGTAATTCCGAACGAGCGCATCCTAAGCGTTGTAGACAAGAACGTAACCTTTGCTGACGCCCTTGCTATGGTGGACACGGTATTGTACAATGCAACCAAGGGCATTGCCGACATCATTTCTGGGGTTGGCTACGTTAACGTGGATTTTGCGGATGTTCGCACAGTCATGAGTGGCATGGGAGATGCTTTGATGGGCATCGGTGTTGCGAGTGGTGAGCACCGTGCTATTGAGGCGGCCCAGAATGCGCTTAACTCTCCAATCCTCGAGGGTATGTCGATTTACGGTGCCCAAGGCTTGCTTGTGAATATCACAGGCGGACACAGCCTGACGATGTTCGAAGTGAGCGAGGCTGTCTCGGCGATCGAAAAAGCCGCAGGCGACGAGGTCAACCTGATTCATGGTGTTGTTGTTGATGAGCGCATGGAAGATGAGCTTGCCATCACTGTGGTGGCCACAGGATTCCGGAGACAAGAAGAAAAGAAGATGCAAATCTCTGTGCCAACGATTGAGATCGTTCGTGCGCAGCCCGAGCAAGAAGTGTCACTCGAATCTGCACGTCCTTCCAGCTCTACCCCTGTCATTCCAACGACACCGCAGACTGACGTTGACATGAATGATCTAAACGTACCAGCCTACATTCGACGTCAGCGTGAACAGGAACAGCGCCAGAGTGGAATCCCTGCTGGGACGCCTCGAGTAGATCCGCCTACGCCTCCCAGCGTAACGATCTCAACAAGTCAGGACGTTTCATCGATGGCGATGCCAGCCAAGAAAGTAGCTGCTGGTAATCAACCGGCATTTCTCAGAAAGATTATGGACTAAGGCGCGTCCGTACGTAGTATTGAAATCTCTATTCGGCGTGGGTTCAGGCAACGAGCCCACGCCGTTTTGTTTGTAGCAGTAGGATTGCACCGGCAACAAGAAATACCGCCAGAGAAACAAGTGCGTAGCGATAGCTGGCGGTGATCGTTACCACAAGGCCGAAGAGCAGCGGACCTATCCACGACGTCCCCTTATCACTAATCTCGTAGAGTGCAAAGTATTCCGCTTCGGTGCCAGCCGGAATCAGCGTAGAGAAATACGAACGGCTCAGTGCTTGAATCCCTCCAAGAACGATAGCAATAGCTATAGCCAATCCATAAAAGCTCTCATCGGAGGGCGGCAATACGAGTGCGCCACCAAGAGCAGCTGCCCATCCAATGATCGAGACCAGAATCGCTGAGAGCGTGCCAATTCGAGAGGCGATTGCGTTAAAGAGCAGTGCACCAAAGAGAGCTACAAACTGCACCAGGAGGATGCCGATTATCAGTACGTCGTCGCCTACGCGCATCTCCATCTTGCCATAGATACTTGCCATAGATATTGCTGTCTGCACAGTTTCGTTGTACAGCAAATAGGCGATCAGAAAACGAAACGCGCTGGGGTGTTCTCGAAGCCCCTTGAGCGATGACCATGTCTGACGGAAAATATTCACATGCTGCCGCTGCGAAGGGGCTGGTGGATCTTTGAGTAGTGCCACAGAGACAATCGAGAACAGCAGCCACCAAAGTCCTGTGCTGGCAAGTATCAAATTGATCGAATCTGGCCATTGTGAATACATGTATAAGTGTATCACCAAAAGCAGTCCACCACCGAGATAGCCGAGTGCCCATCCTCGCGAAGACACGGCATCGCGTTCATTGGGTGCTGCGAGGTCGTTCAGGAACGAGTTCGACGCAACCATGCTGGCACCAAATGCCACGTTGGCGATCACAAACAGTGTCGCGCCAACAATGATCGGATTCGGATGCTTCACATCAAGCAAATACATCGCGATCGTTGCGCAGGCTCCGATGGATGATGTCACCAACAATGACAGTCTCTTTCGATGTGTTGCATCGATGTAGCTACCCAACAATGGCATGATCGCTACTTGAAGGAGCACCGATAGTGAGACGCAATAGGAGTAGACTGCTCCTGGGTGAATGTGCATGCCGAGCACGGACAACTGGCCGTTGCGCTCCATTACCGACATTGCAAGCATTGTCAGGTATGGTCCGAAGAAGACTGTTATCACCGACGTGCTAAAACCACTGTTTGCAAAGTCGTAGAGATACCAACCACGCCGCTGTCGTTGAATGGTAGACATTACTCTATATGCTCCCCGGTGAGTTCGTTCTCTGTGGCCTTCCAGCTAAATTGCAACTCTTCCACACCACTCCAAACTGATCATGCAAACTCTTGGACCAAAAAAGAACTTCCTGGCAATCGACGAAGAGTATTCATCCCTTGAGGCATCCGCGATTGCGATTGTCTCAGCCCCCTACGAGCATACTGTGAGCTATGGCGGCGGGGCAAAGCATGGACCCAAAGGCATCCTGAATGCAAGTGCCTACGTTGAGTTCTATGACGATGAGACCAACCGCGAACTTTGCTTCGACAAGGGGATTGCTACACTGAAGCCCTTGTCGTTCGGCAAGAGCGTTGATAGGGCAGCTCTGACGATCATTGAGGAACAGGTTGATTCTCTGTTGGAGATGGACAAATTCGTTGTCACGCTCGGCGGGGAGCATACTATCTCAACGGCACCAATTGCATCTCACTATCGTAAGTATCCCCAAATGAGCATTCTGCATTTTGACGCACACTCTGATCTGCGTCAGGAGTATCAGGGCTCTATCTGGTCACATGCCTCATTCATGGCGCGTGTTGCCGAGTTCTTTCCAACTGAGCGCATTACTCAGGTAGGTATCCGAGCCCAGTGCAAAGAAGAGGCCGAGTTCATTCGCGAGAAGAAGATCAACACGTTCTATTCCTCTGCTATTAGAAGGGGCCTGCATGGCCTCAACTGGCAGAACACTGTTGTTGAAACGCTTGCCAAGGATGTGTACATAACGTTTGACGTGGATGCGTTTGATCCTTCCATCATGCCCTCGACCGGTACTCCTGAGCCCGACGGACTGTTCTACAGTGAGACGATTGACGTAATCCGACAGATCATAGCATCCGGGCGGCGTATAATTGGTCTTGATGTGGTAGAGCTTGCCCCAGTCAAGGATGTCTCGCACCCTGACCTTACCACGGCACGTTTGATCTACAAGATCCTCAACCTCGCATTTTCTCCTTCAACACGACCGACTGCAAAGAAGAAATCATGAATCTCCAACACGAAGTAGAACGCCTGTTTGCATTGCCGCCGTCGGAACTTATCTACGATCCTGCCCTCAATGATGTCTGCACCGACTTTCTGTATGCACTCGATACGGGCGCAATTCGCGCAGCCAGTCCGCTAGACGATGGCTCATGGACGGTAAACATGTGGGTCAAACAAGGCATCTTGTTGTTGTTCCGCAAAGGCAAGATGGTGGACATGTCTACGGATGACAATTTCCGGTTCTTCGATAAGGACACCATCCCAACGAAGACAATCAAGATCGGCGACGGCATTCGCATTGTGCCGGGAGGTTCATCGGTCCGTACTGGAGCATTTCTCTCACAGGGTGTGATCTGTATGCCCCCGATGTATATCAACATCGGGGCCTGGATCGGAGAGGGAACAATGATTGATTCCCATGCGCTTGTTGGTACCTGTGCGCAGATCGGTGCGCGTGTACACATAAGCGCAGCTGCGCAGATTGGTGGCGTTCTTGAGCCTGCTGGCGCACGTCCGGTGATTATCGAAGACGATGTGATGGTAGGGGGCAATTGCGGCGTGTACGAAGGCGTACGTGTTCGCAGACGTGCAGTTCTCGGCAGCGGTGTTGTGCTTAATGCATCAACTCCGGTGTATGACTTGGTCAATGAGACTGTAATCCGTAGCTCGGCTGATGCGCCCCTTGAGATTCCCGAGGGGGCTGTTGTGGTAGCAGGATCGAGAGCAGTGCAAACAGGATGGGGCACTGAGAACGGCCTGTCGATAAGTACGCCGCTGATCGTCAAGTACCGTGATGAACGTACAGACGCCCGCACTGCGCTTGAAAGCGCACTGCGCTAGGTAACTGTCGCTAGTGGTCTTCCGGTTGATTACGAGAGAGTAGGGTCGCCCTTGTCGCGGTTGAGCTTGGCCGCCTGGCGCACCATTGCCTCGAATACATCTGCCTTGATGTCCTTTGCCGACTTGATCGCTATATGACGCATCTTTGTCAGGTCGCCCGTGAGCAAGCCTTCTGAGTCATCAAGTTCGGTTCCTCTCCAGAATCCAAAGTGAACCGCTTCGGCGTAGGCCTTGATAAAGCAGACCGGTCCGTTAGAGCTAAAGACAGGTTGTGACCACATGATTGTTTCTTCGATGTCGGGCACTGCATTCTTGATCAGAGAACGAAGCGACGTCAAAACGTCGCGCTGCCATCCGCGATGCTGGGTAACATAGGCCTCGACCGTGGCGGCAACAACAGGCACGTAGGCCGGTGCTTCCTCTTTGGTCTTCGGAGCATCGTCGTAGTCGCCGCGTGTCTGGCGACGATTGAGAACTGAACCGCGGGGCGGACGTTCCTTCTTTGGTTGGTCTTGCTGCTGCTTGTTTGACTGCTGTTGTGGTTGCCCCTGCTTTGGCCTCTGCTGTTGCGCAGGAGGCGCTTTAGCAGCTTGGGCTGGAGCATCTGAGCCTTCTGGCAGTTCTGCCTCTTGCGAAGCCTCTGGAGCGCCTTCTGCTGCGGGTTCGCTTCCGCGGCCACGACGGTTACGTCGGCGATTACGACCGCGACGTTCACCATCTGCTTGCGGCTGACCATGTTCAGATGCCTCAGCAGGAGTGTTGTCTGTCTCCCGCTGAGGTTGTTCTGATTGCGTTACTTCTTGTCCATCTTGCCGAGCATCACCTGGCCTGCGTCCACCGCGGCGGCGTCTGCGCCTGTTGCGGCCTTCGCCGCTTTGCGGGCCCCCTTCGGCGGTTGCTGGAGATTGTTGCTCGTGTTGTGCCTCTGACGATGTCATGGTTTCAGTATGAATGTCGAAATAATTCGTCAAATATACGGAGGTGGTTACCCTTCGAACGGATGATCGCGCACAGTAGGAATGCGCATCTTGATAAGCTTTTCGATGTCACGCAGTGGGTTGCGGTCTTCAGGTGTTGCAATCGTTAGCGCCACGCCGTTGCGTCCAGCCCGACCTGTTCGACCGATGCGGTGTACATATGTCTCGGGGCTTTCCGGCACATCGTAGTTGACCACAAACGGGAGTTCGGCGATATCGATACCGCGAGCTGCGATATCTGTGGCAACAAGAACACGTGTCTTTCCAGATTTGAAGTCCTGCAGTGCGCGTTGGCGTGCCATCTGCGACTTGTCACCGTGAATGGCAGCAACACGCAGTCCGGCAGTCATGAGATCCTTTGCAACACGATCTGCGCCACGCTTCGTGCGCGTAAACACGAGAACGCTTCCGTCGAGATCTTCCTTGACAAGATGCGTTAGAAGGGCACGCTTGCGGTCACGCTCGACGTAGTACAGTCGTTGATCGACCATCTCTGTCGTGGTATTCTCAGGAGTAACAGCAATGTGCACCGGATCTGTGAGGATCGAGTTTGCCAGTGAGCGGATCTCCTTCGGCAGGGTTGCCGAGAAGAACAACGTATGGCGTTCTGTTGGGATCAGCTTTACAACTTGCTTGATCGATGGCAAGAAGCCCATATCGAGCATGCGATCTGCTTCGTCCAACACGAACGTGTGGATATTATCAAGTCGCAGAGCGCGATGGTCAATCACGTCAAGAAGACGTCCAGGCGTGGCAATTACGATGTCTACACCACGGCGAATGCGTTCGATCTGCGGGCGGATGCTAACACCTCCGAGCAGCACGACTGTACGCGCCTTGATGCCAACGCCGTATGAGCGGAAGCTCTCATCGATCTGGATGGCCAGTTCGCGTGTTGGAGCAAGGATCAGCACGCGAGGTCCGCCGCGCTGAGGTCCTTCGTTGTGGAGGCGGTTTAGTATTGGTAGAGCGAACGCGGCCGTCTTACCTGTACCTGTCTGTGCGCATCCGAAGACGTCGCGTCCAGAGAGGACCACGGGAATAGCTTGTTCTTGGATTGGGGTTGGGTTCGTGTAACCCGCTTGTTGTACGGCCTTCTGTAGGGGCGCGCACAACGACAAATCAGCAAAGGTCATTGACCTCTCCGTAATTGTGGATATGTGTGAATCGGCTACCGACTCTCATGCTGACCTTGTCAGCAACTGTGCAACCGTGATTCACCGCGACAACTAGGAGAGAACGGGGCAGAGAGAAGAACAACCGTGATGCATGTGCATCGTTGTCTTTTGTATGACGCACAAACATACGAAATTGTGTGGTATCAACATAGTTATTCACACCCTATGCACCGTGGAGCACGCCCATGCCAACCCAGGTCGTCGATGTAGTTTGGCGAAATGATCTCACGTTTGATGCACATCAGCAGGGGCGGACATTCACGATTATGTCGTCGCCGCATGAGGATCCTGATGGCACTGCTGTATCGCCGAAACAGCTCTTACTGACCGGCCTAGCTGGCTGCACGGGACTTGATGTAGCCTCGTTACTGCCCAAGATGCGCGTATACTTTAGCTCACTAAAGGTTGTTGTCGAAGCCACTCTAACTGAAGACCACCCACGGACATATGCAACGATGCATATGATCTACGAGATTGGTTGTAGCGAAGACGACAGGGAAAGCGCGGAACGAGCCGTTGAACTATCAGTTACAAAGTACTGTGGCGTTCATGCGATGCTGGAGAAGGCCTCGCATATCACCCATGAAGTGCGGATCGTAGCATAGTGTCAACGTGCTCATATGGAGCATACCCATTCGAGAGCAGATGAACATTGTCGCCGATCTCGAGAAGCATGGTCGGGAAGCCCCCTATGCCGAGAGATGCAACATATTCGAACTCGTCGGCTACGGCATCACTGATCTCAGGGGAGTTCATGAGCATGATAAACTCGTCCGGGTTCAAACCAGCCTCGCTGGCGAGCACACGATAGGTCGACTCAGCGTTCATATCCAGTCCATCGGCATAAAGCGCACGCTGTAGGCGATGACTAAACGCGATATGATTGCTTGGCTGCATGGCTCGCATGGCCTCAAGCGCTCTGGCAGGGGGCTCACTGTCGAGAACAACGTCCTTTCGGTTCAGCAGCCCATGCAGGAACGCTTCACCAAAGGTTACACCTGTAGTCTCTTCCACACGGGCGCGAGCGCCCCGAATGAAATCCGACATCTCGGAGAGTGCTTGAATGTTGTCTCCTGTGACCATGCCGCCAGCGTAGACGACTACGTCAAGGTGCTCAGACCATTCCTCTTCAATGCGGGATACGACGGGACCAAACCCATAGCACCACCCGCACAGAGTGTCTTGGAAATAGTGAAGCGTAGGACGCTCAATGTGCTCGTTGGTCATGCTGCGGCTAGGCGCTTGCGCAACTCTGTATCGAGTGCATCGAGGAATTCCTGCGTGTAGAGATAGTGCTCTCCATGCTGCACCTTGTTGCCATGGATGCAGACGGCCAGGTCCTTGGTCATCTTGCCACTCTCAACCGTCTCAATGCAGACACGTTCGAGGGTATGACAGAAGTTGATGAGCTCTTGATTACCATCAAGTTTACCGCGGAACTCCAAGCCCCTTGTCCATGCAAAGATTGAGGCGATTGGATTTGTCGAGGTTGGTTTACCTTGCTGGTGGTCGCGATAGTGACGTGTTACCGTGCCGTGAGCGGCTTCGGATTCCATGGTCTTGCCGTCCGGAGTAACAAGTACAGATGTCATCAGACCGAGTGAGCCAAAGCCCTGGGCAACGGTGTCAGACTGAACATCGCCATCATAATTTTTACATGCCCAGACGAAGTTGCCGTTCCACTTGAGTGCCGAAGCTACCATGTCGTCGATTAGGCGATGCTCATATGTAATGCCAGCTGCCTCGAAGCGCTCTTTGAACTCGCTTGAATACACATCTTCGAAGATGTCTTTGAAGCGACCATCGTATTTCTTGAGGATGGTATTCTTCGTACTGAGGTACAATGGCCAGCCCTTGCCAAGTGCTTGATTCATGCACGCACGCGCAAAACCACGGATCGACTCGTCGGTATTATACATCGCCAACGCCACGCCATCGCCCTTGAAGTTATATACCTCGAAGTTTTGCGGCTCGGAACCATCCTCTGGCGTGAACGTAACTGTCAGCTTGCCCTTGCCCTTGGTCACAAAGTCAGTTGCCCGATACTGGTCACCAAAGGCGTGACGACCAATACAGATCGGTGCAGTCCAGTTCGGCACCAAGCGTGGCACATTTGAGCACACGATTGGCTCGCGAAACACTGTACCGTCGAGGATGTTACGGATGGTGCCGTTGGGCGACTTCCACATCTGCTTGAGACCAAACTCTTTGACACGGGCTTCATCGGGCGTGATAGTTGCGCACTTGATGCCAACGTTGTATTGTTTGATTGCCTCGGCGGCATCAATCGTTACTTGGTCGTTTGTAGCGTCGCGATGCTCCATACCAAGATCAAAGTACTTGATGTCGATATCGAGGTAGGGAAGGATCAGCTTATCCTTGATAAACTTCCAGATGATTCGTGTCATTTCGTCGCCATCGAGCTCGACGACGGGATTTGCGACGGAGATCTTGTTCATTCTGCCTGTGTGCAATTAAAAGGTGATAACGTTGTGACGAACAGCTACAATGCAACCGCAATTCCTGCGGTTAGGAGCGAAATGTTGTACCTGTTGATGAAGTACGATCTTGCAGGCCTTCCTGTCGAGCCCTGCCATGTTTGAGGGTCAAACACCGGCGTAAGCGGATACGAATACCCGACGTTGAGATCAATGCCTCGGATCAAACCCAAATCCCGGAAGAGCCTCACTCGTAGCGAACCATGAGCGTTGAATACGAAACTGTTGTATGCAGAAAGTGACGAGGTTGTATCAATTCGTGTCCGCGAACCATTTTCAAACATCAAGTTTTCTGGAAAGTCAAGCATCTCCGTTTGATGAAACTCTGTCGATGCGATGTAGTAGGCATCCGGACCAATACCGATCCAAAGCCAGTCTGTGAGCTCGTACTCTACCGTCAGGTGCACCGGCACCGTATGAAATGTCAGGTCAAGTTCATGCTTGAAGACTGCGTCAACATCTTTGCCTACACCCTGATCGTATACGGGCTGCGTAGAAAATGAAGTGTACGTTACCGGCAAGATCTGATAGCCTACTCTCGTACTGAGGCGCAGTCCATCATTTGACAAAGGGAAACTACCTCCCAGCTGAACGCCGTAGCCAATACCAGTTGAGTTTTCGAACCCTAAGCAGCAGTTCTCTATCGGTGGCAATGAATTAAAGTCTACATCGTGAAAAGCGTTCGTACCAAAAAGGTTGATCGACCATTCCGTGGAAGCATTCGCTGGCGATTCAGTCTGCACAGTGTCGTTCGACACTTGCGCGAATGCAATCATCGTACCAAGCAAGAAGACAGTAGTGAGAGCGAGGATTTGCTTCATCATGGTAGCTTTAGAAGAGTCGTGCGAGCAGTGTTGTCTGCCGAAACAAATGTTACCGTGTAAGTCCCAGCTGGGATCACGGGCAGGTCCACGGTGACCAGTGGCCACTGAGCGTTAGCTTCGATACCAAGCTTATGCACAACAATGTTGCCGTGCATATCGGTGATCATAACGGTTCCGGTTACCGATTCTTCCGAGTACACGCGCAATCCTACACTTGACCCCGTAACAGGATTCGGCGCAACAAGTATTGATGGTTTCCCTGTGGACTTCACAAGGCGCGTATTGCCATATGTCGTGCAAAGGCCCTGCAGAGTCACAGAACCAGGCGTTGATCGCGTAAACTGGCGGGGAACCGCCGTCCAACGAAACGACTCGACGCGCACTGCACTCATGGTATCGTTGCCGAGTAGTGCACGAAACACGAGTGTTGTGAGTTTGCCTGACTGCCCCGAAGCTTTGCCCGTAACAGTTATGGTGTGATAGTCGCCGTTGTCTTCGATCTTATCGAAAACAAGTGGAGCAAGGACTGTGCGATTAAACGCGAGCTTTAGCTCCCACTCACGTTCGACACCGTCCTGAAAAAAGGCACACGGTGCACCATATCCAAGATCAAAGTTGAACGTGTCGCCGACCTGTTGAACCTGCTCCGGAACAACAATCGTTGTGTTCTCATAGCTCTGTTGATAGTAGTCACCTATGCTCTGCAATCCGCCAGCAAGCCGTGGTGTGGGCCCGACGTCTCCGAGCATCGGTTGGCCTATCGATACGCGCAATCCGAACTTGCCCGAAACGGGGCTGGCGATTGCACCGCTTGTAACGCCGCCACCTGCGATGCCGTATTGTGCATGCACGCGGCCAACGAGCAGCATGACAAGGAGGAGAGATAAAATGATGTTTGTTCTCATGGTTGTTCCTTCATTATGACACAGCAATGCTGTCATTACGTTGTTGCCATGAGAACCCACTTCTGGAGAGTTCCAGAGTAGATGAATGTGATGGATTGGTTGTTGCCAATAGTCTTATTTGCTACACCGAGGATAAGACGATTGTCAGCCGCTGAGCGATTGTCTTCATTCTGGAAGGTAATGTTCTTACCAGACTGATTGATGATGATGATGACACGGCCATTCTCACCATTGTCAAAGCCGGTAATGTCGGATCCCTGACCAGCGTTGATCATGCGGAAGAACGCGTTATCGGAGATGTTGATGTTGTTGATTACCGTGCCCGCTCCACGGAGTAAGTCAATATCAATTGTTGTACCCTCAGTCAGTACGAACTTTCCGATGTTGCTTGATGGATTTTCAGCCACCCACTTATCGGTAGCTGCGTCATAGACGAGAGCAAATCCGTCTTGCAATGTCAAAGGTGATGTGATCTGCTTGCCACCAATTGTCGAAGCATCAGCAGAAAACGTTGCCGGCTTCCATGTATTAGCAGTTGCATCCCATGTGAGCACTTGATTGTTGGTTGGAGCCGTTGCTGCTACTGCGCGGCCCTGAAGACCATCAACCGTTGGATTCGGATATGTACCATTGAGATCACCACCTGCTGTTCCACCTGGAGCAACACCGCTGATGGTTACGTTGTTGGCTGCCGTTACGCGACCTTGCGCGTCAACTGTGAATGAACCTACTTGTGTTGCTGTGCCGTACTGGCCTGCCGTGACGGCAGTGTTTGAGAGCTTAGCACTTGTTACCGAACCGTCAGCAATATCTGCCGTGCCCACAGCTCCGTCAAGTATCGATGTGGATGTGACCGCCCCTGTAGCGAGAGTCGGATTCGGATACGTACCAGTGAGAGCGCCGCCCGCACTTCCGCCTGGCGTAACACCGGCAATCGTGATGTTCGCAGCAGCTGTTATGCGACCCTTCGAGTCAACGGTAAACGAACCAACTTCAGTGGCAGTACCATACGAACCGGCGGCAACACCCGTTGTGCTGAGCTTCGCACTGGTGATCGCGCCGTCTGCAACCTTTGCAGTCGTTACGGCACCGTCAGCAAGATCTGCGGTTGCTACCGAACCGTCAATGATGTTTGCTGATCCAACAGAACCATTGGCGAGCGTTGGATTAGGGAACGATCCTGTGAGCGCACCACCAGCTGCGCCAGTTGGTGAGGCTCCTGTGATGGTGACATTCGTTGCACTTGTAATGCGACCCTTAGCATCGACCGTGAACTGACCAACCTGTGTTGCTGATCCATAGGTGCCCGCTGTGACCAACGTGTTCGCAAGCTTAGCGTCAGTTACAGCGCCATCCGCGAGGTCGGCTGTGCCAACCGCTCCATCTGCGATAGAGGAAGAGCTTACAGCTCCCGTAGACAGTGTTGGGTTGGGGTACGTTCCTGCAAGTGCGCCGCCCGCTGCACCTGTAGGTGCTGCACCTGTGATGGTAACATTTGTTGCGCCAGTTATGCGACCCGACGCATCAACAGTGAACTGCCCAACCTGCGTTGCTGATCCGAACGTTCCAGCATTAACACCTGTGGCTGCCATCTTTGCAGAGGTCACCGCGCCGTCACCGAGGTCAGATGTTGCAATCGATCCATCTGTGATGTTGCCTGATGCTACCGAGTTGCTGGCAAGCGATGGGTTTGGATAGCTGCCTGTTAGTGCACCACCGGCAGATCCACCAGGAACAACACCAGAAATCGTTACGTTCTGCGCCGCTGTTATGCGTCCTGCAGCGTCCACAGTAAACTGTCCTACCTGGCTGGACGTACCATACGTGCCGAACAAAACGCCAGTGCTTGTCATCTTAGACGACGTCAGCGTTTCGTCTGCAATATCCACTGCTTGGATCGAACCATCGGCAATGCGTGATGAAGTAACAGAGCCAACTGCAAGAACTGGATTAGGGTAATTTCCAGTAAGTCCGCCGCCTGCGCGACCTGTTGGTTCAGCTGCCGCTATTGTTACGTTCCCTGCACTTGTGATACGTCCAGCAGCATCAACGGTGAATTGGCCGACCTGAGTGGCTGAAC
The DNA here is from genome assembly GCA_964484755.1 of uncultured Melioribacter sp. Lineage (GTDB taxonomy): Bacteria > Bacteroidota > Ignavibacteria > Kapaibacteriales > Kapaibacteriaceae > UBA10438. The sequence goes on from CAZAGH010000003.1 coordinate 69,141, forward strand.
CGTATATGCCAGCTGTAACACCAGTGTTGGAAAGCTTTGCTGAGTTTACGATTCCATCCCCAAGATCAGCAGTTGCGATCGAGCCGTCTGTGATGTTGCCAGAGCTTACCGAATTGGCTGCGAGCGTTGGGTTAGGATATGTTCCTGTGAGTGCTCCGCCAGCGGAACCGCCAGGTGTGGTACCCGTGATTGTGACGTTTCCGGCAAAGGTGAGGCGACCCTGTGAATTGACGGTGAACTGACCAACCTGTGTTGCACTGCCGTACGTTGCAGCAGTTACACCAGTTGATGAGAGCTTCGCATCATTAACAGCACCATCGGCAATGTTTGTTGTTGAGATACCGCCCGCTGCGATGTCAGAAGATGTGATTGTACCGTCGATGATGTTTGCGGAAGCGACAGCGTTATTCGCCAGGGTAGGGTTCGGATATGTGCCAGAGAGAACGCCACCTGCCGAGCCGCCCGGTGTAACACCTGAAATGGTTACGTTTGATGCCGTTGTAAGACGTCCCTGCGCATCAACCGTAAATGCACCAACTTGCGTCGAAGATCCATAAGAACCTGCAGTGACCGTCGTGTTGGCCAGCTTGTTAGCCGTAACAGCCCCATCTGCCAGATCGGCTGATGTTACTGAACCATCTGCGATCGCAGAAGAAGTAACTGCACCAGCTGCTAGTGTAGGATTGGGATATGTACCGGAGAGAACACCGCCCGCTGGGCCGCTTGGAGAGATTCCGGAGATGGCAACGTTTGTTGCTGATGTGATGTGACCACGAGCATCTATCGTTATCTGCGGCACAAGCAGGCTCGAACCATACGTGGCTGCTGTTACACCCGATAGGTAGTGCTTTGGAGCTGTGATTGCACCATCAGCAATGTCGTTAGTAGAAATCGTGAGATCTTGAATGTTGGTCGACGTTACAACTCCCGTTCCAAGACTTGGATTAGGATATGTACCTGAGAGAACACCTCCCGCTGCACCACCTGGAGTTGTGCCGCTGATCGTGATGTTCTGCGCTGTTGTTACGCGGCCTTGAGCATCAACTGTGAACTGACCAACTTGTGTCGCGTTTCCGTACGTGCCTGATGTAACGCCTGTGGTTGAGAGCTTCGACGATGGAATTGCACCGTCGGCAAGGTCTGAGCCTTGGATCGAACCATCAACGATGTTGAGCGATGTTACAGAGTTATTCGCAAGTGTTGGGTTCGGATATGATCCCGAGAGAGCGCCGCCAGCCGGACCCGATGGTGCTGTTGGTGCGATTGGAATGGAAAATGCTGTGACGACGCGACCTGATGAGTCAACAGCCACAACTGCTGAATGCGTTGACGAGCCATATTGGCCAGGATTTACTCCCGTTGGTACAAGCTTCTGCGAGGTAACAGCGCGGTCAACGATTTTATCTGTCGATACCGCGTTACTTGCAAGATCAACATTCGCAACAGTGCCGTCCAGAATTTTGCTTGATGTTACAGCTGCATTCTTGATGTTGTCTGTACCAACGACATCGAGTGCCAGCTGTGGGTTTGGATATGTTCCGGTAAGGTCGCCGCTGGCAGGACCAGTAGGGGGCGAGCCAGCCATTGGGACATTCTGGATCGTAACGATTCGACCCGACTTATCGACATACATTTGAGGGATCAGGGTAGACGAGCCATAAAGCCCGGCATCCAGTGGCATCTGTGAAAGCTCATCACTGCCAATAGAGCCATCCTTAATGTTGGCAGCCGTGATCGTATTTGGGGCGATCTTTTGGCTTGTAACAGCAAAGTCTGCGAGCTTCTGTTCGGTTACAGCCTTGTCGGCAATCTTCGTTGTCGTGATGGCAGCACCAGAAATCTTTTCCGATGTTACCGCACCCTCTGCAAGTTTTGGTGTTGTTACGTTGAAGTCAACAAGCTTCGATGTCGTAACGCTATTGTCGGCAAGCTCAGTTGTCGTTACCGCTGCACGCGCAATCTTCTCAGTCGTGATGACGCCGTTCTTGATCGTTGGTGCCGGATAGAAACCTGTGAGTTCTCCACCAGCCGTTCCTCCAGGCGGTACGCCAATGATTGGAACTTGTTCGGCAAACGTCACACGGCCCTGCTCGTCTACACGCAGCACTGTACTGGTGTTCGATGAGCCAAAAGGACCAAGTGGGCCTTGATGAATCTCCTGCAGTGCGGCTGCACCAACAGTGTTATCGTTGATCTTCAGAGTAAGGGCGTTGAGTGCACCAGAAACGGTAACGTCTGATCCTGTGCTTGATGCTGCCCCCTCTACGCGAGCAGCATTAATCGACTTCGTACCTGTGGCATTGATAGAGTTGATCAGAACATCACCCATGTTGTTGGCCGGGTTGTTGATCGACTGACGTATAGAATCAGCGACCTGCGGCGTTACAGCGCTTGCAATCTCAGCAGACTTAGCATTCAATGCGTTGAGAGCGTAGGGAACGGCTGTGAGGAACACCCGCGGTGTCAGCTCCGGTTGGCTGTTGATCGAGGTGCCAAGCCATAAGAATTGATCGAATGAAACATCCAGTGGAGTCTTGTCGCCAAGGATAACGTTGAATACGCCACCATTGGTCGTTACTGTGTGACGCTCTTTCCAGATCCCGGTGCCGCCAAGCGCAACATTATATAGCGTAAGGTCAACTGTCCAGACGCTATCGCAGACTGGAATGCCGGTAGTGTCGATCAACACCCCTTGGTATGTGATCTTCTTTGGAATGCCTGCCTGCGCAGATGCGCCAGTAGACGCTGCTGCGATAACAACCGCGAGCATGAGCGCCATGAACAGGCCACGTACTATCGTCTGTGCCATATGAAAAACCCAACAGTGTAGATATACTTTTGTTTCGATGAGACGAGGCGCAGAGCGTGTATGTCGGGCCGTTAACCCCTTGTCGAAGGCACTCTTGCGCACAAGACGCAAAATTATCACGAGCCAGTCTAGTAGCGCTCGCACGGATGTGGATAACCATAGTTACTTGTCCACAATTCTGATAAATGATTATAAAAAAGCGGGACATCACTCAAGGTGATGCCCCGCATACAAAAGCAGCTCTGACGTTGAGGGGTTAGAAAACCAAGCCGAACCCAAACGTCAACATTGATATTGAATATGAATCAATAAAGAACGTTGCAGGTGGATTACCGTACATACCTCTCCATGTTTGTGCAGAGAACAACGGTTGCAGTGGCAGCGAATATCGCCCGAAGATATCGACACCAACCGCCCCCTGTTGCTTTTCAATTAATCGGATGCGCGCAGAACCTGTGGCATTGAAAACGACAGCATTCTGGCCGCGAACGTATCCATTCTTGTCCAAACGCACGCGTGTGCCCGTCTCGAAGACAAGGTTGGATGGTTCTTCTAGCGTTTCTGTTTGGTGAAAGGAGCCCGTAGCATAGAAGTAGCCGTCGAGCCCGAATCCAAGGTAGAAACTGCTAAGAACGGGATACTCGAGTCGTGCACCAAACGTTACGGTTGTCCAGGTTACGTCTAGTGTATGACGAAAGAGGGCGTCGCCAGAGACAACACCACCAGTGAACGCCTTTTCCGTAGAGTACGAATCAAACGACACGGGCATGTTAACATAGCCGATGTGTGGTGTGATCGTAAGGCCATCAGCGGTAAGGGGCGTTGTGTATCCAAGCTCAAAGCCGAATCCCAGCCCCTTGCTGTCACTGAACCCTGTGCAGCAGTTTTCGATAGGAGGAAGCGAGTTGAATGATGCATTGTGCGTAGCAAGGTTGCCTACGAACGATACCGTAATCTCGTCATGTGAATGAGCGACGCCATGGTCATGCACGTGTTGATGCTCGTGCACATGTCCGTATGCATGCGAATGTTCATGTGGGTGAGTATCGCTTGCTGAATGCTGGTGTGCGTGACCGTGGTTGTGATCGTGCACATGCATGGTGTCGGACTGCTGCGCGGAAGCCGATGTCATGCAAAGCAAATACGCCGCCATAATTGTAACTGAGAAGCTTGATATCATGGCAGCTTCACCATAGTAGTTCGTACCACATCGTTTTCCGTAAAGAGAGCCACCGTGTACGAACCAGCAGGGATCACCTGAAGCTCAACGGTTGTCATCGGCCATGTTGATCCTGCCTCCACTCGGTCTGCTGTGTAGACGATGTTCCCGTGAATGTCTGTCACGACAAGCGTTCCAACTTGCTGTTTATCTGAGTATGTGCGCATCGTGAACGATGAGCCCGTTACAGGATTTGGTGCAATGAGGATCGCCATCTTGCTTGGGTCTTTCAGCAAACGCGTAGAGCCATAGGTGTTGCATAGACCACGAAGAACGACGGTCCCTTGCATGGACTGAACATACTGACGTTGCGCATCTACCCAGCGGAATGATTCAACTCGGACATCTGTGACGGAGTCGTTTCCAAGGCGCCCCATCATCGGGATGCGGGTTAGCACTCCATTGTTTGATGTTGCACTGCCTGTAAGTGTGATCGTGTAACGATCCCCATCATCAACAAGAGAATCATAGCGAAGGGGCTCGAGCACTGTTCGGTTGAAACTGAGCTTGAGTTCCCAGTCGCGGTCCACCACCGTGCTCTGAAAAAGTGCGCACGATGCACTGTAGCCAACTTCAAGAGCAAACGTATCGCCAATTTGCTTGACAACACTGTCGACTCTGAGAAGCGTTGATTCGTAGTACTTCTGAACGGCGTTACCATGGCTGATGATGCCGGAGCGGACGATCGGGTCGAGACCCGTTTCGCCAACAATTGGCAGACCAACAGCCCCCTGCATGTGGTAGTCACCAAGTTGGATCGCAGTTGTCGCGCCACTGGTCACAACCCCGCCCACGACTGTCTGACCCTGCATCGGGGATCCCACGATGCCGAGAAGACAACCAATCACGAGTATGTGTTTCATTGTTGTTTTCATCCTTGATACTGTGATTGGATTAGGTAGTGGCCATGAGGACCCACTTGCCCAGAGTACCAGAATAGATGAATGTTATCGACTGGTTGTTGCCGATCGTCTTGTTTGCTACGCCTAGAATGAGCTGGTTATTAGCTCCAGAACGACCATCCTCGTTTTGGAAGGTGATGTTCTTACTTGACTGGTTGATGATAATGATCACGCGACCGTTCGCACCATTTGCAAAGCCAGTTATGTCGGAACCTTGGCTTGCATTCGTCATCCGGAAGAATGCGTGATCAGAAATATTAATGTTGTTGATTACAGTTCCGGCTCCGCGTAACAAGTCGATGTTAATCGCAGTACCCTCACCCAAAATCAACTGCTTAATGTTACCTGTTGGATTTTGTGGAACCCATTTATTCTGAGCCGCATCGTAGGCAAGAGCATCACCGTCATTAGGATTGAGGATAGGATCGACTGCAATACCCCCGATTGACGATGCTGTAGCTGTTACCGAAGCTGGCTTCCACGTCTGAGCAGTATTGTCCCATGTGAGAACCTGATTGTTCGTTGGTGCCGTTGCTGCAACCGCACGACCCTGCAATCCATCGACTGTCGGGTTTGGATAGGTGCCGTTTAGATCGCCACCGGCAGTGCCACCCGGAGTTACTCCTGTGATCGTAACGTTCTGTGCAGCAGTGATGCGGCCGTTAGCATCAACAGTGAATTGGCCTACCTGTGTTGCCGAGCCGTATGTGGCTGCGGTAACGCCAGTCGTTGAAAGCTTTGCAGCTGTTACCGCACCGTCAGCAATAAGTGGGGCAGTGATAGCGCCTGTGGCAATGTCGCCTGTTGCGACCGCACCATCAACGATGTTGCTTGAGTTGATGGTGTTCGCAGCAATTGATGGGTTCGGATATGTTCCAGTGAGATCACCACCAGCCGCTCCACCTGGAGTTACACCAGTGATCGTGATGTTGGCAGCCTGTGTCACGCGACCCTTTGAATCGACTGTGAACTGGCCAACCTGCGTTGCCGAGCCGTATTGTCCGAGGATTACACCTGAGTTCTCAAGCTTGTCGGCAGTTACAGATCCTGGAGCAAGCTTTGCAGCTGTTACAGAACCGTCAGCGATCTTGGCGGTTGTGACAGCACCGTCGGTCAACTTGGCCGTTGATACTGCACCATCTGCAAGCTTAGCACCGGTGACGTTACCATCTTGGATTTTCGTCGTGGTAACAGCATTGTCGCCAAGTTTAGCCCCAGATACTGCGCCGTCAGCGAGCTTTGCAGTTGTGACGTTGCCATCTGCAATCTTCGCTGTCGTGACCGCATTGTCAGCAAGGTCTACCGTTGCAACTGTTCCGTCGAGGATCATTGGCGATGTAACAGCACTGTTCGCGATGGTAGGGTTAGGATACGTTCCCGTCAGAGACCCTCCAGCTGCGCCAGATGGTGCAACGCCAGAGATAGTAACGTTTTGAGCTGATGTGATTCGACCCTTTGAATCCACTGTGAACTGACCAACCTGTGTTGCAGAACCATACTGACCTGTGATCACACCGGAATCATCAAGTTTGTCCGGTGTAACTGAACCAGGTGCGAGCTTGGCGCTAGTGACTGAGCCATCGCCAAGCTTGGCTGTAGTAACAGCGCCATCGGCGAGCTTTGGTGTTGTGACGTTCCCATCGGCGATCTTCGGCGTCGTAACGGCGTTGTCAGCGAGCTTAGGGGTCGTAACGTTTCCATCAGCAATTTTTGGTGTTGTTACAGCATTATCAGCTAGATCGATCGTTGCCACTGTTCCGTCGAGGATCATTGGCGACGTTACAGCACCCGTTGCGATAGTTGGGTTAGGGTAGGTGCCTGTGAGCGATCCACCAGCTGCGCCTGCAGGAGCAACACCTGCGATCGTGATGTTTGCGGCTTGGACAACGCGACCCTTCGAATCGACAGTGAACTGTCCAACTTGTGTTGCTGAACCGTACTGTCCAACAATAACAGCGGTATTCTCCAGCTTGTCGCCAGTTACTGAACCAGGAGCGAGCTTCGCAGCCGTTACAGATGCGTCAGCAAGTTTTGCTGTTGTTACGTTACCGTCTTGAATCTTCGCCGTCGTTACGGCATTGTCTGCAAGCTTCGCATTCGTCACATTGCCATCGGCAATCTTCGGTGTTGTTACAGCATTGTCTGCAAGATCGACTGCCGCTACAGTGCCATCGAGAATCATACCTGATGTTACCGCACTCGGAGCAATGGATGGGTTAGGGTACGTGCCCGAGAGTGACCCACCAGCTGCACCACCTGGTGAAACGCCTGCAATAGTAATGTTCGCTGCTTGCGTTACACGCCCCTTAGAATCAACAGTGAACTGACCGACTTGCGTAGCAGAACCATACTGACCAACTACGACGGCTGTGTTCTCGAGCTTGTCTCCAGAGACTGCTCCTGGAGCGAGCTTATCTGCAGTAACAGATCCATCAGCCAGTTTTGCTGTTGTGACATTCCCATCTTGAATCTTTGCTGTTGTTACTGCATTGTCACCGAGTTTCGCATTCGTGACAGCGCCGTCTGCGAGCTTTGGAGTTGTGACATTAGCATCAGCAATCTTCGCTGTTGTAACGGCATTATCTGCCAGATCTACCGTAGCAACTGTACCATCAAGAATCATTGGTGATGTAACAGCGCCATTAGCGATTGATGGATTTGGATACGTTCCTGAGAGGGAACCACCGGCTGGTCCGGCTGGAGTAACTCCTGCGATTGTTACGTTTTGAGCCGACGTGATACGCCCTTTAGAATCGACTGTGAACTGACCAACCTGCGTGGCAGTACCGTATGTACCGGCAGGAACGCCTGAATTCTCAAGCTTATCAGCTGTGACCGATCCCGGAGCGAGCTTCGCGGCAGTGACCGAGCCGTCGGCGATCTTGTTTGTTGTAACTGCGCCGTCAGCAAGCTTCGCTGCCGTCACGCTGCCGTCTGTGATCTTATTCGTCGTGACGGCACCGTCTGCAAGCTTCGCGCCAGTTACGTTGCCATCCTGGATCTTTGCCGTCGTAACAGCACCATCAGCAAGCTTAGCAGCTGTCACATTTCCGTCGAGAATTTTTTGCGTTGTTACAGCATTGTCTGCAAGGTCTGCTGCAGAAACTGTACCGTCCTGAATCATTGATGAGTTGACTGCATTCGGAGCAATTGATGGGTTGGGATATGTTCCTGATAGGGAGCCGCCGGCTGGGCCACCTGGAGCGACACCACTGATTGTGATGTTTGCAGCCTGCGTAACGCGGCCCTTTGAGTCAACAGTAAACTGACCCACTTGTGTTGCCGAACCGTATTGGCCGAGCACAACGCCTGAGTTTTCCAGCTTGTCTGCAGTGACCGAACCAGGGGCTAATTTGGCTGCCGTAACTGATCCGTCTGCCAACTTGTTCGTTGTAACTGCACCGTCAGCAAGCTTAGCCGTAGAAACAGCACCATCGGCGAGCTTTGCACCTGTGACGTTTCCATCTGCAATTTTAGTTGTTGTTACTGCGTTGTCTGCGAGGTCTGCAGCAGATACGGTTCCGTCTTCGATCATCATTGAGCTAACTGCACTCGGGGCAATTGTTGGGTTCGGATATGATCCTGTGAGTGAACCACCAGCCGGGCCACCGGGTGTTACACCAGTGATCGTCACATTTTGTGCAGCCGTGATGCGACCCTTCGAGTCCACTGTGAATTGTCCAACTTGAGTTGCGTTACCATACGTTCCTGCACCCACGGCTGTATTGGCGAGCTTTTCTGCCGTGACAGCACCATCGGAAAGCTTTGAAGAGCCCACAGCGCCATCAGCAAGTTTGGCAGCGGTTACTGCGCCATCAGCAAGCTTCTGTGTGCCGATTGCGTTATCTGCAAGCTTCGGGCCAGTAACTGAACCGTCCTGGAGTTTCATTGTTGAAACTGCGTTGTCAGCCAACTTCTGATTTGTCACGTTGCCATCGGCGATCTTCGTTGTTGTAACCGCATTATCAACGATGAGTTCGTTAGTGATCGTGTTTGGTGCAATATCAACCGTAGCGATTGTGCCGTTAAGGATCTTGGCAGATGTTATGGCATCTGGAGCTATCAGGGGATTAGGATATGTCCCTGTTAGGTCGCCACCAGCAGCACCGACAGGGGGCATGCCCGCGATCGTGACGTTTTGAGCTGAAACGATGCGTCCCTTTGCGTCGACAGTGAACTGTCCAACTTGCGTTGGAGAACCATACGTACCAACTCCAACACCGCTGTTCTCAAGTTTAGCAGCTGTGATTGCTCCGTCAGCGATCTTCTGAGCTGTTACAGCAAAGTCGGCAATCTTTGGTGTGGTTACAGCACCGTTGGCAAGATCAATGTCCTGGATTGTTCCATCAAGGATCTTCGTTGATGTTACCTTACCTGTGCCAATGGTTGGATTCGGGAACGAGCCTTCAAGGTCGCCACCTGCGATAAGTCCGCCAGGTGCAATCGTGACGTCAACCTCACGAATGTTCGTTATGCGTCCAGCCTGATCGACGGTAAACTGTGGGACCTTTGATGACGCGCCATATGTAGACGGGAATATCGCCGGCATGGTCGACATCTTCGTGCTCGTAATCGCTCCGTCGGCAACTTTCGGTGTCGTTACTGCGTCATTTGCCATATCCTGAGTCTTCACTTCACCATCCTTGATTTTAGGACTGGTGACCGCATCATCAGCAAGGTCGACTGTGTTGACGTCACCGTCTTTGATTGCGGCACTCGTAACCGCATCGTTCGCGATCTTGGGAGCGGTAATGGCTCCGTCCGCGATGTTTACTGTCGTTGCCGCACCTGGAGCGAGCTTAGCAGCTGTTATAGAGCCATTAGGAATCTTGTCTGCCGTAACTGCGCCATCGCGAATAGTCGGATTTGGGTAGGTGCCTGTAAGGTCACCACCTGCGGCTCCGCCTGGGCTAACCCCTGAGATCGGAACTTGTCCTGCGCGAACTACACGGCCCTGCGGGTCAATCGTGATCACGGCCGACTCTGTGGCAGATCCGAACGGACCTATAACGCCGGGGTGAATCTCTTCGAGTTCATCTGCACCAACAGTGTTTGGCCTCAATGTGAGGTTCATACTATCCAAGCTACCGCTGACATCAACATCAGAGCCAGCAACGGCAGCAAGACGACCTCGGATGCGCAGACGCACCGAATCGGCAACATCGTTTGCCATGCCCGACATGTTGGACCACTCTGAGTTCAGCGCATATGGCACTGCCGTGAGAAACGTGCGCGGATTGAGTTCCGTACGACCGTTCACCGAGAGACCGAGCCAGAGACGCTGGTTAAAGTTTACATTCAATGGTGTTGTGTTCCCAAGAATCACACTGAACATGCCAGACTTTGTCTGGATGATGTGACGTTCGAACCAAAGCGGTGCACCACCAGCCGCAACATTATACATCGCGAAATCCACCGTGTACGTGCTGTCGCAGGCTGGAATACCTGTGGCATCAAAAATGACACCTTGGTACGAAATCTGTCGAGGGATACCAGGCTGGGCGTTCATTCCCACCCCAAGTACAAGCAGTGCAACGACTAATGCCCCGAGTCGTTTACAAACGCTGTAGTTTTGTGAACTCATGCCAATAACTCCATGAAAAGTAAAGTTTGTATTTCGCAATAAGGTCAATGTGGATAAAATACGGGATTACCACTTACATTACTACTCAAACTGCAGAGTTATCCACACTAATCTCGATTTGTACACATGTCCACACGAAAGTAAATAATCACGTAAGTATATTTATTGTCAACATGTTGAATGTTGTAATGGGTAAACTCTCGTGGACGACAAAACTCAGATAAAAAAGCCGGAACCAATCTCAAGCAGTGCTTGATCTCGGTCCCGGCTTCACAAAATGCTGACAGCTCCAACGTCGGGTATCGTGCGGCCTCGAGAGGATTCGAACCTCCGACCCACGCTTTAGGAAAGCGTCGCTCTATCCAACTGAGCTACGAGGCCAAAGAAGAAAAACAGGTACAAGGTACAAGGTACAAGGTACAAGGTACGAATTGCAACGTGGGTACTAGCGTGTCCCGCACCTAGTACCTTGTACCTAGCCTCAATGTACCGAATCGCTACCCAACAGCAGTCTGCGGTTGCTGGAGCTCGCATAGACGGAACCATCGAGCATATATGCGGCGATGATAGCCTTGACTTCTGGAATGCCGACTTGGCGCTCATTGCCAAGCATAACCGTACGTTCGAGGATCTGCTCGAGGTCCTCTGTGCTAAGAAAACCTAGCTCTGCATATGTCATGAGCATGCCCCATGCCTCGATAGATAGAACATTCTGTTCGATTCCATGGAGGATACGAAAGCCATCGGTTGGTTCAACATCGGATTCAGCTCCACGTTCGATAATCCATGAGAGTGCAGCGGCGATCTCAGAATTCGAGTAGCCCCGTTCGAGAAGCTCCCGAGTGTCGATCGAGGATATTGGTGTTCCCGACTTGCGCTCACTGATCATATCAGCGATGATATCCATGACTCGTTCAACGGAGTAGGTGTTGTTCATAGGCTGGATGGACTGACGATATACTTGTTTTCGAGGTGATGCATTTTTTCTCTGTCGGCTTGCTCGGCATCGTCGTACCCTAAAAGATGCAGTGCGCCGTGTACCGCGAGCCGACATAGCTCATTGACGACCGTGACCTTGTATTCGTTTGCCTGACGCCGAGCTGTCTCTAGGGAAACATAGATCTCTCCGTACAACGGCTGGTCTTCGAGGGGAAATGTGATCACATCCGTAGCATAATCATGCTGCAGATACTGCTTGTTGAGGGTGCGGATGCGCCGATCAGTTAGCAGGACGATGTCCACGTTGGCGTGTTTGACCTTGTGGGCCTTGAGCGCCTTCTGCACGCTGGCGATCATTTCCTTGCGTCCACGATACCTTGCGCCAGAGGCATTGGTGACTGTTACGTTTAACGACATTGCGAAAAACTACGAAAGATCAGTTTGACTGCGCGCCTCTTTTACTTTCCAGAGACCCCACCAAGGAGTTCCGGGTGAAAGGTGATGCTCAGTATGGTAGCCAAAAAAGTAGCACGACAGCATGGCAAGCGTGTGATTGAGCTTCATGGACCGCGCGTTATGGGGCATGTCATTGGAATGGGGCTTGCGGTGCGGCAGGTATGTTCCGATGGTAAAGAGCTGCAACGCACCCAGAAAGGCAGGAATAATCCAGAACACCCAGAGCTTGGATTCCGGGATGTTCAAGCCGAGCTTGAGCAGGTTGAAGACAGAACCCATGATCACGAACTGACTTATTGTAGCGTAGCGCCACATGAATGATCCGAACCAGACAAGGTAGTTGTTCGATGGGTGGTAATCCGGATCGCCAGTATCGTCAGCAGGATGCGCATGGTGCTCATGGTGGTTCACATAGAGTCGCTGATACGATAACCCAGCAAAGAGAAAGGCCGCGATTGAGCCGATCGCAGTGTTGACAGTTCTCGACCGACCAACAACACCATGGATTGCATCATGGGCCGTAATAAAAAGCCCCGTGGATAAGTACCCCTGCACAAGTGCATGCACGATACCACTGGTGATCGTGAGCTCAACGTACCCAAGCGTCCACACGAGATGTGAGACCCAAAGCGAGATGATTGTTATGGCAATCGAAAGACCCATACGAACAAAATTGAGGCGAAAGAACCGATACGCAATATGTCGGTCGTAGATTCGTACCACAACTGCCTATGAGATTACTTCGTTCCATCCTGCTCGCACTGCTCACTACGACATCTTTCCTGTCGGCACAGAAGCTCATGATCCCCATGGATCTTGAGCAGTCGAACCACCTCAAGGCATATGGGATCGTCTACTGGATCCTCACGAAAGAACAGCCTGTTGATTGGCTGCTGAACTATCGAGGGGGCTCATTTGTGACTGACTACTCGGAGCAGATCGCATCTGAGTGCCGGATACGTGGGGTTTCGTTTGATGCCGTGGACGGAGCTACTGTTGCTTCGATCTATGCAGAGGTGCAGTCAGAGAAGACAAACATGGACGTCGTGCGACTCGAGAAGGCACCGAAGATCGGAGTTTATGCTCCGCCTGGATTCCGTCCGTGGGATGATGCCGTGACACTGGTCATGGAGTATGCCGAAGTGAAGTACGAGAAGCTCTGGGACGAAGAAGTGATGAAGGGTAAGCTGTCCGAATACGACTGGCTTCACCTACATCACGAAGACTTCACGGGGCAGTACGGGAAGTTCTACGCAAGCTCAGCCGGCGAATCGTGGTATATCCAACAAGTTGCCTTGCTCGAGAACACGGCACGCAAGTTGGGCTTTGCTAAGGTAAGTGAACTCAAAAAGGCAGTCGTAGAAAAGATCCGTGAATTCGTCGCAAACGGCGGCTTCATGTTTGCCATGTGCAGTGCCACCGACACATATGACATAGCGCTTGCTTCAGCAGGCATCGATATCTGCGATGTGATCTATGACGGCGATGGGGCAGACATGAATGCAAACACAAAGCTTGACTATAGCCGGACGTTTGCGTTCCAAGATTTTCAGCTGGTCATGAATCCTCTTCAATATGAGTATTCCACGATTGATGTCGATGCCAACACAATCCTGCAGACTGAGTCAAGTGACTACTTCACGTTGTTTGATTTTTCTGCGAAGTACGATCCCGTTCCAACAATGCTTACGCAGTGCCATGTGAATGTTGTGAAGGGATTCCTTGGGCAAACAACTGCTTTCCACAAGAACATCGTTAAAAAGTCTGTTACTGTTCTTGCTGAGCGCGACGGTACAGATCAAGTGCGCTACATCCATGGTAACGTCGGACGTGGTACGTTTACGTGGTATGGTGGACATGATCCCGAGGACTATCGTCACGCCGTGGGAGATCCGCCAACGGATTTGAAGCTGCACCCAACCTCACCAGGATACAGACTGATCCTGAACAACATCCTGTTTCCCGCCGCAAAAAAAAAGAAGCAGAAGACCTAGACGAAATCAAGGCAGGATACTAACGGGGCTATTCATCCCCAGTATTCACCATAGCGCCGAGCGCTATGGTTGCGCCAGAGCTAACGATCCGTTCACTGGCCAACCATTGAGCCTCTGAAAGCACTTCGATCATTCCTTGCTGAGTATGACCAACGCGAACTTCTCGGCGAATGAGCCTTCCAGATGAACCTGTGAAGACGTAGTGTTTGTCATTGAACCGAATAACTGCTGATTCCGGCACCACCCAACCTTGATGAGGAGCAGTCTCTATCACTGCTCGCAGAGTCGTACCTGGGATCAATGACGGATCCGGGGTGTTCAAGTGTGCATGAACAGCCACAGTGCGGTCCTGCTGTACTTCACGACCAACAAGATGTACGTGCCCGATCCGTTCTCTAGCTGGATCGTCTGTGAGTCGAACTCGTACCAACTGATTAACCTGCACAGATGCAACATCGCGCTCAAAGACAGAGAGCTCAATGTGCATGTGCTCGGTGTCTGCTAGCTGGATCATTGGCGTGTTAGGAGCGACGTACATGCCGTTGTTGATGCTCACTTTGGTAACATATCCTGATATCGGTGCGGGCACACGCACGGCTCGAGATAGGTTCGACTCATTGAGTGTCGAAGCATTGATGTGCAGTAAAGCCAGCTTCTCCGATATCGCTTTGCGCTGTATGCGAAGCGTCGCTGTTTCTGCAATTGCACGCTCCAGGTTCTTGCGCGCACTGATCGTATCTCGGGCGAGAATCTGCTGACGTTTTAACTCTGCCTCTGCAACCTCAAGACGTGAAACTGTTGTGAGGTAGTCTTGCTGCAGCGTAATGAAATCAGGATGTTCAAGCGTAAGGAGCACCTGCCCCTTAGTTACACGAGCACCGGGGAGAACTTTTGTTGAGACAACAATTCCACCAAGCGGTGCTGTAATCGAATATGCGAACTCGGGTGGCACATGAATCATGCCATAGACATTAAGACCATGTGAGATGGTCTGTTGTTGTGCTGTCGTGAATTGAAGTCGAGCTCGTGACTGCTGCTGCGAAGACAGCATGAGCGTATCGCCACTAACCCGCGCTGCATTGGATTGATCAGGTTGCGTATCCTGATTTGATGAACATGATATCACTAGGGCAATTGATACTGCCAGCCCTATCACGTTATGAATAGTCGATGTTATCATTGTTGTGTTCCTGACAGAAGTTCGAATTGAAAGAGAAGCGAGGCCAAGCGATGCCGTGCATCGATGTCCATCAGGTTTACGTTTAGGTGACGCTGCATTGCTGACTGATACTCTAGCCAAGACGCTTCACCTGCCTCATATGAGCGTTGACTCTGTTGAACCAGGAGGCCTGATTCTGCGAGAGCACGCGTAGCATAAAACTCGACGGATGTTCGCGCCAGCTCGATTGCACTTCGTAACTGCAACTGCTCGACGGTGAGCAATGTGCGTCCGTAGATCAGCTGCTGTTCGGCGATCTGTTTTCCGAGTCGTGATTGTTCGACGCGAGCCGATGTTGAGAAGAACCACAGTGGCAAGGAAAGTCCCACAGTGAATCCAGTGAATCGATCACGCGAGCTCGCAAATGTCTGTGGCATGCCTCCCATGGCCGTGCCAATGAGCGTTTGCGTGAAGTATCCTAGAGAAACATCCGGCAGATATTGGGATGTGCTAACGCGGTATTGCTCGTCTGCTATGCGTACTTGCTGCTCAAGAATCTTCAGTCGTGGACTCTCTCGTAGACCATCATTCGTGTCGACCACATTCGGTTTAGGTATGATCGAATCGGTTGTGGTCAGCGGACCTACGTAGCCGCATAGTGCCCCAAGCCGAAGTTCTGCCGTCTTCAGCTCGGATGTTGCATTCATCAATCGAAGCTCAGCATCAGAGGTCTCTGTCTCAGCGTTCACACGTTCAAGCTTCGTACCCTCGCCTGCATCTTCACGCGTCTGAGCAACACGCAGTGCTCGCTTCGCATTGCTCGAATATGTCTGCAGGATGCGGAGTTGTTCCTTCAACGAACAGACATCGAGGTAGGCCCGCTTGACATCGTGGAGAACTTGTTTTTCGAGAGCCCCCTGCCGAAGTAGAGCTTCGTTGTGTTTCTCCGATGCCATGTTCGAAGCAGACGTTAGCTTGGTGGGAAATGGAATTGTTTGCGAGATGGTAAGATTGTTGTCATTACTTAGGGCATTGTATTGTCCGCCCATGTAGGTGATCGACAATGCAGGGAGCTCAACAGCAGCTGTAGCTGATTGTGAAGCCTGTTCCGATTCCAGCCGCGCGATGCTAAGGAGTGCATTCCGTGATCGTGCCAGCGATAACGCCGAGTCAAGTGAAAGGGGGCTTGCAGTTGGCTGTGCACTTGCCGCCGACGCGCACATGAGCATCAATACAATGGCTCTTTGGATCTGTTGAGATGCCTTCGACGCTGTTCGTATTCTCCTACGCTCGAGTATCGTGTACAGCAGCGGCACGATGACAAGCGTTAGCAACGTGGATGTAACCAGTCCGCCGATTACAACCGTTGCAAGTGGGCGCTGCACCTCGGCGCCATCGCCTGTGGATATTGCCATCGGTAAGAAACCGAGCGAGGCAACGAGCGCCGTCATTGTTACGGGACGCAGTCGTTGTTCCGTTCCGCGAAGCACGACACGCACAATGTTCTCATCCGTCTTACGCAGACTTCGAAACGCGCCAAGGAGCACAATGCCATTAAGTACGGCAACGCCAAACAAGGCGATGAAACCAACTCCTGCTGAAATGCTGAATGGCATACCCCTGGTGTAAAGCGCAGCAATACCGCCAATGGCAGAAAGGGGCACAGCAGAAAAGATCAACAGTGCGTGCGTCATGTTCGTAAAGGTGAAGTACAGCAGGAATAGAATCATCGCAAGTGCCACGGGAACGGCAATGCTGAGGCGTTGCTTGGCAGCTGCCAGATTCTCGAACTGACCACCGTAGGTGGTGTAATAGCCCGAGGGTAGTTTGAGGGAAGCACCGATCTTTTGCTCAAGCTCCTGCACGATGCTCTCGACGTCCCGACCTCGAACATTGAATCCAATGGTGATGCGCCGCTGAGCATTCTCTCGTTGAATTTGATTTGGTCCAAGCACAACATCCACCGAAGCCACTTGCAGAAGAGGAATCTGACGTCCGTCTCGCGCAGGTATCAGCATCGATGCGACATCCTCCGGGTTATGACGGAACAAGCTGTCCAACCGGATCACGATGTCGAAGCGCCGTTCTGCCTCGAACATTTGTCCAACGCCGACTCCGGCAAACGCAGCACGCACGGTAGTGTTCACATCTTGCACGTCAACGCCCAGATTGGCAAGAGCCGAGCGGTCAATCTTGATGGTTACCTGCGGTAGGCCATTGACGGGCTCGACATAAACATCCTCAGCTCCCTGCACGCTGCTTGCAATGGAGCCGATCTTGTGTGCGATTGCTTCGAGTGAATCCATGTCCTCGCCAAAGACTTTGACAACGACATCTTGTCGCGCACCAGTCATGAGTTCATTAAAGCGCATTTGAATGGGTTGCTGGAATGAAAACGTAACGCCGGGTATCACAGCGAGTGCAGATTGCATCTTCGCAGCAAGTTCTTCACGCGAGCGCGCTGATGTCCACTCGCGTTTGTCTTTGAGCACAACGATCAAGTCTCCCGACTCCATTGGCATAGGATCGAGTGGGATCTCCGACGTGCCGATCTTACCAACGACGCGGATCACCTCGGGGAATGTCGACTTGAGTATGCCGGCTGCCTGTTGAGCACTCGATATTGAAGCAGAGAGATTCTGTCCTGTCATCAGACGCATCTCAATAGCAAAGTCACCCTCGTCCAACTGCGGGAGAAACTCGCCGCCCATGTTCAAAAACACTGCGATTGATACCGCGAAGAACAGGAATGTTGCCGACAAAGCCAGCCGCATGTTCCGCATCGCAAATCGTCGCGCGGGCCGGTAGGCGCGAGCTATGACGTTCATAATCGTATCGGCAAAGGACCAGGTCTTGATACCCTGCTTCAGCAGCAGGGCCGACATCATTGGAACATAGGTTGTGCTCAGGATGAACGCACCGGCAACAGCAAAG
This sequence comes from uncultured Melioribacter sp., assembly GCA_964484755.1. Taxonomy (GTDB): domain Bacteria; phylum Bacteroidota; class Ignavibacteria; order Kapaibacteriales; family Kapaibacteriaceae; genus UBA10438. The sequence goes on from CAZAGH010000003.1 coordinate 87,137, forward strand.
ATCACTGTCTGTGCCATAGGCTTGAACATCTTGCCCTCAATGCCAACAAGCGAGAGGATCGGGATATAGACGATCATGATAATCAACTCCCCGAACGCAGCTGAACGCCGAATCCCAACCGATGCGTTGAGCACGATCTTTTGCGAATCATTGTTGCCCCGTTTCGCAGGAGCATGCAAAGCATGTAGAACGCTCTCAACGATGATCACAGCCCCATCGACGATCAATCCAAAGTCTAGCGCTCCCAGTGACATGAGGTTCCCGCTTACTCCGAAGAGCCCCATCATACTTACAGCAAAGAGCATTGCCAACGGAATCACACTTGCCACAATGAAGCCTGCTCGAAGATTCCCAAGCATTAAAACCAAAACGAAGATCACGATGAGTGCGCCTTCAATCAGGTTTGTTGCGACAGTCGATATCGCCTTGTCCACCAGCCTTGTGCGATCAAGAAACGGCTCGACAACAACGCCTTCTGGCAGGCTCTTTTGTATCTGGTCGATCGTTGACGTTACAGTGGCAATGACCTGGCTGGAGTTGGCCCCTTTGAGCATAAGGACAATTCCGCCCACCGTTTCGCCTGCAGAACCACGCGTCATTGCACCATATCGGATAGCATGTCCATCGCGCACTGTGGCCACATCGGCCACGCGCAGAGGCGACTGCGTTGGACCTGTGCGGATCACAATGTTTGCGATATCTTGACTGGTTCGTACGATGCCATCTGTACGGATGTACTGCACATCCGACCTGCGCTCAATGTATGCGCCTCCGCCGTTAGCATTGTTGCGGTCAACTGCATTCATGATCTCGTCGACAGAGACGCCGGCTGACTGCATTCGAACGGGGTCGAGTGCTATCTCGACCTGCTTGAGGAATCCCCCAAAACTCGAAACATCGGCCACACCAGGCGTTCCTAGGAGCCGCCTGCGAATGATCCAGTCTTGAATGGTGCGGAGCTCCGTAAGTGAGTATCTGCTTTCATAGCCGGGCTTTGCCCTGAGCGTATACTGGTAGATCTCGCCTAGTCCGGTTGTTACCGGCGCGAGTATTGGTGTGCCAGCCCCTTGAGGAATCTCTCGTTGAACTTCGATCAGCCTCTGGTCTACCTGGGCTCGTGCCCAGTAGACGTCAACATCGTCGTCAAAGACGATCGTAACCACCGAAAGGCCGAATCGCGATATCGATCGCATCTCCGCGATGCCGGGAATGGAGGCCATCGTGAGTTCGACGGGCATCGTAATAAGGCGCTCTACCTCTTGAGGTGCAAGAGCAGGGGAGAGTGTTACAACCTGGACTTGGTTGTTCGTGATATCTGGAACAGCGTCTATTGGGAGCTGTTGCAGCGAATATGCCCCCCAGATAACAAGGGCAACCACCCCGACCGCAATAACAGGTTTATTGCGGATCGAGAAGCTGATGATCTTCTCAAACATTGGTTCCTCGCGTATGATGTCTGTTGCCGCCACGGATTGATGTAGCGGTTCTATGGCACAGAATCAGAGGCAGCGAGGGGGCTGGAACACGTCGAGGTGTTGACCATTCGACGGACGGTTGGCATGTAGGTCGATGATCGGGGTCAGGCTACCTGAAGGCAGCGGTATGAATGTTGTACTCCCGTCTAGCAATGGCAGGACAACGGGCGCCGCGGAGAAACCACCGAGTATTGGTAGGTCTTCGTGTTCTGGATCCTGTCCATTTTCCGCATGAACGTGATCGGCCAGAAAGTCAAGAAATGACAACTGGGACTGACCATGCGCCGTCTTATGATGGTGGTAGTGCTTGAGCAGATTTGGAATCTTGGCAAGGTCCCGAGCGTCGAGACTTCCGAGCATCGCGCCGGCGAGCATGATCGGAAGGAGGAGATATGAGCAGAATCTGTTGAGCACCTCGACGAAAATAGGTCAATCTCACGTTCGGCCTTGTGGAAAACTTTGCCCCCTTTTTCCCATTATGAACGGCAATTCATTGGGTTTCTGACACGAAACACCGAGTTTTGTCGTAATGGAAGCCCAGATCAGATCCGTTTTCGCACGAGGATGGGCTCATCTGACTCCAGCCCGCTCTTTGACAATTGGATTTGCAATCTGCAGTTTGTTTTTTAGTTCGTGTGTTGGCAACAAGCCAGCACCAGTAGAGAGTACTTCAGTTTTTAGTTACAACGAACCTGATGGTCTTCTCAGCTTAGATCCAGCACAAGCATCCTACCGCAGTGCGTTATGGACATCATCGCATCTCTTTAACGGCTTGGTGGAGCTTGATTCGAATCTTTCCATTGTTCCCTGTATCGCGGCACAATGGTCGGTCGATTCCGCTGGTCTGGAATGGACATTCCGTCTTCGCACGGATGTATGGTTCCATCCAGATTCATGTTTTGGACCACGGCGCACACGCAGGGTTGTTGCCAAAGATGTTAAATACAGTCTTGAGCGCATCCTCGATGCACGCACAAAGTCTACCGGTCTCTGGGCATTTCGCACCACTATCGACGGGGCTGATGAGTTTCATCAGGCAACCCGACGTGGTTTGCGGCCTTCGCTTCAGGGCATTCGTGTAATCAATGACTCCGTCGTTTCAATTCGTCTCACAAAACCATTTGCTCCGTTTCTGGCAGTTCTCACAATGCCATATGGCTCGATTATTCCGAGGGAAGCGATCGAACTATATGGTGCCGATTATGGACGACATCCCGTTGGTACGGGCCCGTTCATGTTCGGTACCTGGATCCCAGATCGAGAGTTAACGTTGAGGCGAAACCCGCGATACTTCAAGTATGACGCCCAAGGGCGCAGGCTTCCGTATCTATCAACAGTGCGCATAGCATTTGTTCGGGACCCCAAGAGCGAGTTCTTCGAGTTCACCAATGGTGAATTCGATGTGATCAGCTCGATCGACGAAGCATTTATTCCGAGTGTTTTTGAATCAGATGGGCGCTTGAAAGCCCCTTACGATCGGTTTCGTGTGTTGCGTACATCAGCCAACACCGTGGAATACTACGGAATCCTCTTGGACACCACCCTTCCGGCAGGGCAGCTATCGCCCCTAGCTCGTTCGAAGGCACTACGTCAGGCGTTGAACTACGCCATCGATCGTCACCGTATTGTAACATATCTCCTCAATGGCCGAGCCATTCCTGCGTATCATGGGGTACTACCTCCAACGATGCCAGGTTTTAATGATTCGGTTGCGGGGTACAGATATGACCCAGCGCGGGCACGACGGTTACTTGCACAGGCAGGCTATCCTAACGGCCAAGGTCTTCCAACACTTCTTCTCCAACTTGGTAATAGCGCGCGCACAGCAGCTATCGCCGAGGCGGTCCAAGAGCAGTGGAGGGAGGTCGGAATAAAGGTTGAACTACGTCAGGTCGATTTTCCGCAGCATCTTTCAATGGTGCGAGCCGGAGAGCTTGCTCTTTGGCGGACAAGTTGGATCGGAGATTATCCAGATCCTGAGAACTTCCTCGCGCTGTTCATTACATCAACGATCGCTCCCAACGGTCCGAATACTACACGTATATCAAGGCCGGACATCGACTCGTTGTATGAGGCCATTTTGGATCCGACACGCTCCAGCCAGGAGCGTCGTCAACTTGCCACAGCTATTGAACGTATCGTTTTAGATGAGGCCCCCTGGGTATTCCTCTATTACCACGTCGTTCTTCGGGTTGTGCACCCGCATGTTAAGGGGCTTACCCTTGACGGTTCGGATCGTCTGATACTCGAGCGAGTATCCAAGACATCCATCAACTAATGTTTCATCCGAAATCACAAGGAGGCACAGTTATGACACAACTGCCAGGCATGTCTCTCCTTTGTGTCTTGATCGCAGCCGTATTCGCCTTCACTTCGATTGCTCCACCTGAGTCGTCCGCGCAGACACGCACGGCATCGATCTCCAAGGCATCGGGCAAGAAGAAGTCGAAGCGTAGCCGAAAGCGCTCTCGTAAAACTGCTTGTACTCCGGCATCCCGTGCCGCAGGAAAGAAGCAGGCTTACGCCCTCCTCAGCACGCAAAGTCCTGAACTATGTCGGTTGACCGGTGTTCAGTTTGCCGCCAACCGCGATACCATCATCAACACCGCCGAGATCCTTGCATCCGACGGTGAACTCGCTCTGGATCAACAAAGTGCTGATCAACCCTACGAAGAAGGGGAGATCATCGCCGAACTTGAGCAAGAAGATGACGTAACTCCAGACTTGGAAGCATTTCGCTCACTATGGCTCACCATGGTTAGCGAACGAGAGAAGGAAGACGCAACAACGCCAGGTGGAATACCGAAGCAAAAACTTGCAGACCTTGTCATGGATTGGCTCGGCACACGCTATCACTTCGGTGGTAGTGCTCGAACGGGGATCGATTGCTCAGCATTTACGCAAATGCTGTTTTCATCGGCCTTCAACATTCAGCTGCCACGCACATCTGTTTCACAGGCTACAGTCGGAGAATCGGTATCACGCAGATCAGATCTACAGTTTGGAGATCTTGTTTTCTTCCGCACACGTTCTCGCCGGGGCATCTCACACGTGGGAATGTACCTTGGTGACAACCTCTTTGCCCACTCATCGTCACGCTACGGCGTAACGATATCATCGCTCGAGTCAACCTACTACAGCAAGCGTCTTGTTGCTGCTCGCAGGCTCAGCGGCGATGATATCATACGCATGGCTTCATCAGTCCAGACAACGCCGGCAAACTAGACCGGCTCGTGACCTGCAAATCCAAGAGTCATATAACGAACAGCCCGCCGCACAATGTGCAGCGGGCTGTTGTGTTTTGTGCTGTAATTGGTGCTGTTGGCGGTCTTACGATTCTCTGCCCCGACGTCCAGACCTTCTCGGCTTCTTGATCTCGTGCTCAACCAATTCGATCGTCTGCTCGATACCTGTCTGATCCTTCGACAGCCGAAGATCGATCTCCCGACGGTCGATGTTAGCCTTGACAATTCGCACTCGAAGTTGCGTACCATAGCGCACAACACGACGTGTGTTGCGTCCGAAGATCCGCATGCGCCGCTCATCGAAGATGTAATAGTCGTCCTCGAAATCACGCAAGTGCAGCAGCCCCTCAATCATCAGATCATGCAGCGTGATGAACACACCAAACTGTGTTACACCCGTGACATACCCTACATGGTCTGATCCCAGGTGCTCATGAGCCAGTATCGTTTGTGCAAGTTTTGTCGAGGCGCGCTCGGCCTCTACGGATTGACGCTCCGTCTGGGAGCAATGATCACTGGCATAGGAAGCCAGATCCCGAAGCTTCGATAGCCTGCGTTGCTCAGGAAGCCCCTTGCTGTATTCTTTAAGAAACCGGTGTATGACAAGATCTGGGTACCGGCGGATCGGTGAGGTAAAGTGCGCATAATCGGCAAAGCCCAGTCCGTAGTGTCCGATATTGTATTCGGCATACACGGCCTTGGCCATAGAGCGAAGCAGCAGTGTGTTGACCACGGGTCTGTCTGGACGGTTGGATGCTTGCTCGAGCACAGCATTGATCTGCAGCGGCGAGAGGGGGCCACTCGGAACATCAAACCCAAGCGCGCGGATGACGTTGGTTGCGTCACTGATCTTGTCGGCACTCGGTTTATCATGTACTCGGTACACGAACGGAGGTACATCCCGAAGATCCCACTCCTTCTTGAGCGTATGAAGATGCTCTGCAACTGTCCGATTGGCAGCCAGCATACACTCTTCCACAAGCGAGGTGGCATGGGTACGTGTCTTGACGACCGCTCGCGACGGCATCTTCTCCTCGTCGAGAATGAACTTGATCTCTTGCGTTTCAAAGTCGATACCGCCTGCCTTCATTCTGCGTGTGAAAAGCTTGCGAGCAAGGGCATGCAGATCATGAATCAGATCCGCATGATCGCCATCAGCCCCCTCGATGATCGTCTGTGCCTCGTCGTAGGAGTAGCGTCGGCAGCTTTGGATCAGGGTCTCTTCGATGCGATAGCTTCTGCGAATCCCAGTGGCTGAGAACTCCATGAACACAGAGTAGGCAAAACGGGGCTGATTGGGTACAAGCGAGCAGATGTCGTTGCTGAGGCGCTCGGGCAGCATTGGCACAACACAATCGACGAGGTAGGTGCTATTGCCACGCTGAAGGGCTTCCTTGTCAAGCATGGAGCCTTCACTGACGTAATGAGAAACATCTGCGATGTGCACGCCCAACTCGACGTTGCCGTTATCAAGGTGCCGGAGTGAAAGAGCGTCGTCAAAGTCACGAGCATCTTCTGGATCGATCGTCACGATGCGCATGTCGCGAATGTCTCGTCTACCCGATAGTGCGTTTCCATCCGGATGCACATGTGAAGCCGCTTCGGCTTCGACTTCACCGGGAAATGTACGTGGCAGACGAAACTCCTTGAGAATTGCAGCAAACTCCACAGCCGCTTTTCCGGAGCGTCCGATGACTTCCGCGATCGTAACCTCGGGCGATGACTGCGCCGTGCACCATCGATGGAAGCGTGCACTGACTTTGTCACCGGGCTTCGCACCATTAAGTGCCTGTTCAGCAACCAGAAAATCAACATGGTACTTTACGTCATCCGGAATCACATAAAAGAATGTGCCATCATGCTCGAGGGTACCTGTGATAACATGCGGAGCTCGTTGGACGATGTCCAGAACCTCGCCCTTGGGCTTCTTACCCGGGGCTGTTGCGTGCAGCTGAACAACGACCGTATCGCCAGAAAGCGCTGTGTTCATGTCGTGCCGGCGAATGGCAATCACTGGGATCGACTCATCGCGCGTGGTCACAATTGCATTGTTGTGATGGTATGCCAGCACACCATGTACGTCTGAGCTGCTTCGATGCGGCAAGGTGAATCTGCGGCGACTCATTCGCTGCACGATACCTTCCTCGACCATGAGCTCGAGCAAGTCCCGTAGGTATTCATACTCATCACTACCGGCTTTGATTCGGAGCTTCTTCGAGAGATCGAGAAGCTGTAAGGGGCTTGCAGATGTGCCGAGGGCTTCGAGAATCTCTTCGCGAAAGTTCTGTAATTCGGTAAGTCGCTTCATGTCGCAATATGCGCCTTTGTTTGTCGTTGATAGTCGTGAAAGTTTCCCGTAGAATCGCGGTATGTCAACGTACAGAGTCAGCTTACTCATCGGTCTCACACTTCATTTCGCTGTCAACGCTCAAGAGGCAAGCGAGTGGTTTGGCAAAGGACTGAATGCATTTAACAACGGGAATTATGGCGAGGCCGTCATCAATTTCACGCGTGCCATCGAGCAGGACAGCAGTGCTTCGCCTGCATGGTTTAATCGCGGCACGGCCTACATGCGTATGAGGATGTTCGAGAAGTCCTACTTCGATCTTACACGCTGCTTGCAGCTACGTCCATCTCAGGTTACGATGAGCGCTCGGATGCAGCGTGCTGTTGTAGGTGCAGAACTTGGTCTGCGCCAGGATGCCCTGCGCGATGTGACGGTTGTTATCGAACAGGATAGCACATTCCCCAAGGCACGGCTGCTGCGCGGAAGGTTACGTCTTGGTATTGGCGATACTACGAATGCGTGTCGCGATTTTGCTGGTGCCCTACAACTCGGAGACAGCTCGGCAGTCAAGTATCTGCAGGCGGCATGCCGGTGAGAACATTACTCCGCACGCTCTGTGCACTTTGTCTCGTTGCAGTTGGAACCAAGGTTGCGCTTGCTCAATCAGCCCCGTTGATCATGACAGATAAGGCTGTGGCTGAGTTTATAAGCGACAACGCACGGCCATCGTTTGTGATCAAACGCATATCGATCACGGGACGTGTTGATACCATGAAGGCTGTGGTGAAGACCTCGACCGTGCGTGCTGTCAAGGGAGATTACTCCCGCTACAAGCCGATCGTAGATACGCTTTGGTGGAAGTCCACAGACAGTCTGCATCATGAGGTCTTCGTGCAGCTCCATCTCGAGGGACAAGGCATTCCTCTTCCTCAGAATAATGTTCGCGGTTCCGTTCGACTTACCGTTAGCGCGGCCTACCAACACGAGGGCGAGTGGATCGCAACATCATCGGAAGCATTCACTGTCCCCGTGGCAAACGTCGAGATACCGCGTCCGATCATTTCACAATCGAAGATGGAGGTTGCCGTAACGAAGGAGACACCACGCGAGCTCACGTTCACGGTGCGCGGACTGCGCGTACTGCGTGGCGGCAAAGACAGCGTAGACAACCTAGCCGAGGTGCGCGAGTTTACCGTTGCAGATGTCTCTGTCGAATACGTTGATGAGTCGCTTGCGACCTCTGATACTGAAACTGACTCATTGCGTCAGGTAGAGCTGACCTCAACTGTCGACAACGCAGGATACATCACCATCACGGGCACAATCAAACATCCGCTGCCGACAACTCCGAAGAAGCTCCCTAAGCTGGAGTCGGCAAATTTGTCGATCAATGTTCGAGCCCGCCTTCAACACCGTGGTCGTAAGGGGCTCACCCGAACCCGCACTGTTGACATATCACTGTTTGAGTGACACTCGCATTATTGCTGCCAACCACCACCGAGCGATTTATAGAGTCGGATAAAAGCACGGTACTGACTGGCACGTGCAGAGATGAAGGCACGCTGTGCATCGAGCAATGAACGCTGCGCATCGAGCACCTGCAGATAGGGCGTTGCCCCGTAGCGGTATCGCAACTCTGACAGACGCAAGACCTCTGTAACAGCAACCAGCCCCTGTTTCGCTGCTCGTACTTGGCTGTATCCATTGGTGACCAGCGTCAGTGCATCGTTTACATCCCGCAGTGCATTAAGCACAGAGTTTCTGTAAGCCATCTCAGCCTGCTTTGCTTGAGCCTCTGACGCATCAACACGAGCAGCATTACGTCCGGCGTTAAAGACAGGCTGCACAAGGTTGCCCGCGAACTGATAGGCAAATGATGCCGGATCGAAGAGCGTTGTTGATTGGATACTCTGCAGTCCAACGTCACCTGTGAGTGCAACGCGCGGGAACTGCTGTGCGATAGCCACGCCAACCTCTGCAGTAGTAGCTGCAAGCTCATACTCAGCAAGTTGCACGTCTGGTCTGCGCTCAAGGAGCTCGCCCGGCAAGCCAGTGGGTAGATTCTCAGGAACGATGAGTTCGTCGATTGATAAGCCCCGTTTGATCGGCGTGCCTGGGGCTTGCGCCAACAAGACATTCAGTGCGTTTTCAGTTTGCTCGATGGCGGCAATCGTTGGAGCGATGGCGGCTTCAATGCGATGAAACTCGGCCTCGGCTTGACGGTAATCCAACTCTGACGTTTTTCCGGCATCGAAGAGCGTCTTTGCGAGCTTGAGATATTCCTGACGATTTGTAAGGTTGGAATCGAGCTTTTGCTTGATTTCATCGAACTCAAGCAGGGTAACGTATGTCTCTGCCACTGAGGCAACCAGTGACAAGACCGCCGCGCGATTGCCGGCAAACGAAGCAGAAAGCCTCGCGCGTTGGGCCTCTGTGCCGCGGGCGATCCTACCAAAGACATCGATTTCCCAGTTCAGCATTGCAGAAACACCAAACACCCCTTGCAGCGCACTCAGTGCTTCGGCCGACTGGTTAGGGAAGCGGTTCTTGGAAAGCTTTGCTTCGCTGGCGCTCGTTGCAACGTCAAGCGTTGGATACCACTGCGAGGACTGTATTGTGACCCCTGCCTTGGCTTGTTCAATTCGGGCCAAGGTTGCTTGTAGATCATAGTTCTGCTTCAGGGCTTGCGATATGTACCCACTCAGTACTGAGTCGCCGTAGATCTCGAAATATGCCTTGTCGGCGAACGAACCATCTGTTGAAGTTGCTCCACGATATGTTGATGGCATCGCAACATCAGGCCTGCGATAATCAGGGCCGAGTTTACATGATGTGAGAAATCCAGACACTGCCAGACTCGTGAGCGCATAGAAGACCCAATTACGCATCCTTGTGCCCCTTTCCGCGTGATTCAATGAACGCAAAGAGTGCTGGCGCAAGCGTAACACCAATGATCGTTGCGACCAACATGCCATAGAATACCGCTGTACCAACAGATTTGCGTGCACCGGCTCCGGAGCCACTGGCCGTCATGAGCGGTACAACGCCCAGAATGAAAGCGAATGCTGTCATCAAAATTGGTCTAAATCGAAGCTTCGCACTGTCGAGCGCAGCTTCGTGCGGCGAAAGTCCCTGCTCTTGGCGCATCTTGGCAAACTCGACGATCAGGATGGCATTCTTTGCGGCAAGTCCAATCAGCAGGATCAGTCCAATCTGCACGAAGATGTCGTTCTCAAGACCCGTAATCCAGATTCCGAAGAACGCACCGAATGCTGCTACAGGAGTACCGAGCAATACGCTCCATGGAAGCTTCCACGAATTGTACTGTGCCGCCAGCAGCAGAAACACGAAGAGAACTGCCATGCCGAATGTTGGCAAGGGGCTCGGGGCTCGCTTCTGCTCGTAGGATAGTCCAGCATACTCGATGGCCATGCCATTGGGCAGTGCTTGCGCGGCAACTTCCTCGAGCGCTTGCATTGCTTGCCCCGTGCTAAAGCCCTTTCCGACCTGTGCTGACAACTCTACCGACCGGTACAAGTTGTATCGATAGGTAATCTCCGAGCCGTTGGTCTGGGTTACGGTGACCAGGGTTGACAATGGGATCATCTTACCAGTGGTAGCACTACGAACGAAGAATGCTCCGATGTCCGCTGGACGTTGACGGAACTCACTTTCCGACTGGAAGAATACGCGGTAGAGACGTCCAAACTTGTTAAAATCGTTTACATACGCTCCGCCGAGCATTGACTGCAGAACTTGGAACACTTGATCAATAGGAACACCGAGCTTGCGGGCCTTCTCGCGATCAAGTTCGACCTTCATTTGCGGCACCGTAGCATCGAACTGCGTAAAGAATGGGCCAAGTTCAGGGCGCTTCGAACATGCGTCTGCGAAACGAGCAGTTTCGGCGGCTAAATCCGTTACGCTCCTTGTGCCTGAGCGATCCTGAAGATAAAACTTAACACCGCTCGCATTGCCGAAGCCCGGAATAGGGGGCGTTGAGAATGAGAATACGACGGCTTCCGGGATACTGCGAAATGCAGCGTTGAGCTCAGCAATGATCTTGGTATCAATGAGATCCTTGCGTTCTTCCCAGTCCTTGAGACGCACGAACATCGAGGCAACATTAGATGTGGAAGCGTCGGCAATGAAGGAGACACCCACGACAGAGATGTATGACTCGACGCCTTCTTGTTTTGCAAGAATCTGCTCAACCTTCCGAACAACGGCATCGGTCCGCGGCTGCGATGCTGCATTGGGCAGTGCTACGTTGACCATGATGATGCCCTGG